>JBFXAN010000078.1:0-28465 GCA_050184225.1 Dehalococcoidia bacterium
TCCCTGGGTGCGCGGGCATCCCTGCCCGCATTGGCGCTGATCAACCGGGCGGGCAGGGATGCCCGCGCTCCCAGGGCGTCGGAACGTGCCGATGGTTTAACGGTCAACGCAGTGCTCAGTATGAACGAGGAGCCCGACGATCTTCAGCCTGCACGCGCATCGGCTTTCGGCATCGTTTCTTGCTGCCGGTTTGGAAATCTCCATTCCACGCTGGCGCTGGATCGTTGCGGCGATCATTTCCGCGCTCCTGTTCGTGGTGCTCGGCACGCGGCTGGAGTGGCAATGGTTGTGGGAGGCCGGCCGTCTCAGCCGCGCTCGTCCCGAACTGATTGCGATGATGCTGGCCGCCTATACTGTAGCGTTTGCCCTCCGCGCCTGCGCGTGGAAGTGGCTGTTATCCGCACCGGTGTCGACGGGAACGCTGCTCTCGATCTTGCAGACCAGCTTGTTCCTCAACCACGTTCTACCGCTCAAGGCCGGAGAAATCGCCCGGCCGCTGCTCGCGAGCCAGCACGGCGTCCCGCCGGCAGAGGCGGTATCGACGACGGTCGTCTGCCGGCTCCTTGACTTTCTGAGCCTTGCGATCCTGGCGGCCACCTTGATCCCTGCCGCACGCGATACCGGCGCCATGGGGCTACCGGTCCTCTTCGTAGGAACCCTGGTCACGGGCGCCTTCGCGGCGCTGATCGTCGTTCGATGGCGCGTGCCGCGATCGATGCCATCACGCACACAAACCCGCGCTCGTGCGGTGCAAGCGGCGCTTCAGGACCTTCGCCCGTGGCGGCTTGGCCTCGCGTTTCCGGTGGTGCTCGTGAGCTGGGTGCTCGAAGGGGCGGTACTGTATGGCGCCGCTCAACTCCTCGGCGCTGACGTCTCTGTCCGCGTCGCCGTGGGTGCGACGGCATTCACGATTCTCTTCCAGGTGATCCACATCACGCCGGGCGGACTCGGCGTCTACGAGGTGGCGATGACCGCGGCCCTGGCCGGCCAGGGCGTCGCCACGGACGAAGCGCTGGCGCTGGCGGTGCTCACGCACGCAATCAAGTTCGCATACTCGTTCACGGTGGGCGCGGGATTCGCCATCGGGGAGATGATCGCGCTGCTGCGCGGCCGGGGCGGCCATGCGCCGAAACGGGCGTCGCGCTTCGAGATCGTGATGGCCCGGCTGTGGAACGTGCTCAACGAAGGCAAGCCGTTCACACCGGTATTTACCGCGTGCATACTGCTCGTGCTCTCAATGCCACGGGCGATCGATGCCGGCTACTGGGCACACGCGCTCGTTGGCCTGCTGAGCATCGCGCCGCTCGCATTGCTGTTCTGGCGCTTTGACTTTCCGCTGCATCTACGCTGGGCGTTGTGGGTGTATCTCCTGGCATACGTCGTGATCTTCCAGTACTTCGCGCCGTCGTCGGTGCTGCTGATCGCCGGGCTCTATCTCGGCTTCACCGTGATCCTGTGGGGAACGGTGTATTACCACCTGCGCATCGGCACACCCTGGACGAACGGCTTTCGCTTCGTCCGGCTGGTGGCAGAGAACCCCGATCCAACAAGCGGCAACCTGCTCGAGCAGCTGCCCAAGGTGACATTGCTTGTACTCATGTTCCAGCACGTGGTCGAGCGGCCAACGTTCGCGACGGTCGCGGGGACGCAGGCGTTTGTGCTGGCCGTGGCGGTCTCGGCGGTGCTGGTCCACCAGTGGCTGTTCACCTGGGTGCCGGCGCTGCCCCAGCCGCGGATCCTGCCACGGCCGATCGCGCCGGGACCGCGTCTCAGCCGGCGGGTGATCGCGATCGTGATCGATGGCTGTCGGGCCGATCGGTTGCGTGAGGCGCGGACGCCTTTCATCGACCGGTTTCGTGCCGAGGGTACCGACTTCGTCGACATGAACACGGTGTACCCCGCGCGGACGGTCACCGGCTTTAGCTCGATGCTGACCGGGGCGTCGCCGGCCGTCCACGGCATGAAGAGCAACTTCGTGCCGAGCCTGGGCGTGAAGTGCGACTCGATCTTTGCGACGCTGCGCCGCGCCGGTCTGACGGGCAAGCTCGTCGGCATCGCCCACCTGATCGACGCCTTTGGCGAGGACGATGTGTCCTCGGTGACGGCGGTGATGCACAACGACGCGATCGACGCCGCGCTCGTCGCCCGCGCGCAGCAGATCCTCGACGACGACGATCCGGATGTGTTGGTGTTGCAGCTCCTCCGTGTCGATCAGACGGGACACGCGCGGGGGAGCTACAACGCGGAGTATCTCCGGGCGATCGAAGCGACCGACCGCACGATCGAGACGTTCCTCGGCTGGTGCGGGGCGCGCGGCTATCTCGATGACGCGACCGTGATCATCACCGCCGATCACGGCCAGGGGATCGGGATCGGCGGGCACGGACACATGAGCCCGCCGGAGCGGCAGATCCCCTGCATCCTCTGGGGAGCGGGCGTGTCGCACGGCATCGTCGTGCAGGAGCAGCGGTTTATTACCGACATCGCGCCGACGATCACGCACCTGCTCGGCCTGGCGCTCCCAAACGACAGCAGCGGCCGCGCGCTCGTGCCGCTGCCATCCGATCACGAAACGAAGCCGTCCGTCGCTTTCATCATTCCGGCCCACAACGAGGCGCAGAACATCGGCGTTCTGCTCGCGCGCATCCGTGACAGCGGCGTCACCAACCACGTGGTGCTCGTCGTGGACGACGGTTCACGCGACGGTACGGCTGCCGTCGCCGAGGCGATGGGCGCGATCGTGGTGCGGCACGAGCGCAACCGGGGATTGGGTGCGGCACTGCGCACCGGATTGGCGGCGGCGCGCGGCCTGGAGCCGCGGGCGGCGATCTACCTGGACGCCGATGGAGAGTACGACCCGCGCGAGGCGATGGCGCTGCTGTCTCCAATCGAGCGCGGCGAGGCGGATTATGTGCTCGGATCGCGCTTTCGCGGCGCCGTGCGGGGCATGACGCGGTCACGACGGGTGGCGAACTGGTGCTTCAGCGCGGCGCTGTCCGTGGCGGCGGGCCGCTGGATCTCGGACGGCCAGACCGGATATCGGGCGTTCTCACAGCGCGCGCTCGATGTCGCCGAGATCATTCATGACTACAACTACGCGCAGGTGCTCACGCTCGATCTCCTGCACAAGGGAATGCGCATGGTCGAAGTACCGGTGACGTATCAGCGGCGGCGCCGCGGCCGGTCGTTTATCAGCGCGGCCTATCTGTGGCGCGTGCCGGCGGGCATGGTCCGAGAGATGCTGAGCCACTAGTGGATGCGGAGCGACGCGGTTTCTGCCGCGGCACTCCCTGAGGATTGCAGTGCGAAGAACCGTACCAGAAGCAGCCGCGGGCCATGACCGCACACCGGCGCCGGTGATGGATGAGCGCCGCCACCCTTCGGCGAGCACGGCGATCGCGCGTACCCGCCGCCGGATCGCGCGCGCGCCATGGATCACGCTGGCGATCGCGACGGTGGTGGTGCTTGCCGTGCTGCTGTCTCCTGTCTACCTGGTGATTCGGGCGGCAGAGCAAGGCAGCGGCGTCTGGACCGGGCTGACCAACGATCGGACGTTGCTCGCGCTCTGGCGGACGATCCTGCTCACGGCCACCGTGACCGCGGCGTGTGTGGTGATCGCGGTGCCGCTGGCGTGGCTGACGGCGCGCACCGACCTGCCGTATCGGTCGTTCTGGACGGTTGTCCTGGCGTTACCGCTCGCGATTCCGTCGTTTGTCGGCGGACTGGTCACGGTCAGCGCCCTGGGTCCGGGTGGGATGTTGCAGGATCTGCTGTCGCCGCTGGGCGTCGAGCGGCTGCCCTCGCTGTACGGGTTCGCGGGCGCGTGGTTGACGTTGACCGTGCTGAGCTATCCGTATGTGTTTCTCACCGCGCGCGGGGCGCTGCGCCGCGCCGACCCCACCTTCGAAGACGCGGCGCGCACGCTCGGTAAGTCCGGTTGGGAGACGTTCCTGCACGTGACGGTTCCGCAACTGCGGCCGGCGATTGCCGCCGGTGCGATCCTGATCGCGCTGTATGTTGTCAGCGAATTCGGGGCCGTCTCCATGCTTCGATATGACACGCTGACGCCGCTGATCTATATCGAGTACACGACCAGCTTCAACCGCAGCTCGGCCACCGTCCTCGGCCTGCCGCTGCTCGGCCTTGCGGTCGCCATCCTCGCGATCGACGCGATGACACGGGGCCGCGCCCGCTATCACGGCAGCGGTGCGTTGCGTCCCTCCTCGACGATCCGGCTCAAGCGGTGGCGCTGGCCGGCGTTCGGCCTCTGCCTGGTGGTCGGCGTGCTCGGCGCCGGCATGCCGGTGCTGGTGCTGATCTACTGGCTGATCCGGGGCATCGCGGAGGGGGAATCGACCAGATTTCTGATGGAGGCGGTGCTGCACTCAGTCCAGGTATCAGCGTTCGCGGCGCTGGTTGCCGTCGCGGCTTCGCTGCCGATCGCGGTGCTGTCCGTGCGACACCGCGGCTGGTACAGCAGCCTCTTGGAGAAGACAGCGTTCTCCGGTCAGGCGCTGCCGGGGATCACAATCGCTCTGTCGCTGGTGTTCTTCGCCGCCAACTATGCCAACCCCTTCTATCAGACGCTGGTGCTGCTCGTCTTCGCCTGCGCCGCCCGGTTCCTGCCGGAAGCGCTGGGGGCATGCCGGTCGTCGCTGCTGCAGGTCCATCCGCACACCGAGGAGGTCGCGCGGGGGCTTGGCGCGGGACGGTTCCGCGTCTTCCTTCGCATCACCCTGCCGCAGATCGCCGGCGGCATGTCGGCGGCCGGACTGCTCGTCTTTCTCACGGCGATGAAGGAGTTGCAGATCACGCTGCTCTTGAGCCCGATCGGATTCCATACGCTCGCGACTGAGATCTGGTCGGCGACGAGCGAGGCATTTTTCACGCGGGCGGCGCTGCCCTCGCTGCTGCTCGTGCTCGTTTCCGCCGTAGCCGTCCTGCTCTTGCTGCGCCAGGAAAGGACGGCGACGTGATGGCCGCGTTCCTGTCCGTCGAGGGGGTGAGTAAGCGGTTCGGCGCGGTGGCGGCGGTTGACCATGCCGATCTGGCGCTCGAACAGGGGCGGATGCTGGCGCTGCTGGGACCGAGCGGCTGCGGCAAGACGACGCTGCTGCGCCTGATCGCGGGGCTGAACACGGCCGATGCGGGGACGATTCGGCTGGACGGCGATCTTCTCACCGGGCCGGCGACGATGGTACCGCCGGAGCGGCGCCGGATCGGAGTGGTCTTCCAGGACTTCGCGCTGTTTCCCCACATGAACGTGGCGGCGAATGTGCGGTTCGGACTGCCGAAGGGGCTGGACAAGCGCCGGCGCGTCGACGAGCTGTTGCGGCTGGTACGCCTCGAAGGACTCGAACGACGAATGCCGCACGAGCTTTCCGGAGGGCAGCAGCAGCGGGTGGCAATCGCGCGGGCGCTGGCGGCCGAGCCGCGGCTGATGCTGCTGGACGAGCCGTTCTCCAATCTCGACCCGTCGATCCGGCGGAGCGTCCGGGCCGAGGTCCGTCAGTTGATCGATGCGATCGGCATGACGGCGATCGTCGTCACCCATGACCAGGACGAGGCGCTCAGTCTCGCGCATCGTGTTGCCGTGATGATGGACGGCCGGGTGCTGCAGGTCGGTACGCCGGAGGAGGTCTACTTTCGGCCGACGAGCCGCGCCGTGGCCGGGTTCCTTGGCGAGGCGAACGTCCTGCGCGGTACGGCAAACGGATCGTGTGTCGAGTCTGCGCTCGGCAGCTCCTCGTACCGAACGTCGATGTCGGGACCGGTGGAGGTGATGGTGCGCGCCGAGTCGATCGAGGTTGAGAGTGACCCGCACGGCGACGGCGAGATCGCGGGTGTGGAGTTCTTTGGACACCACCAGATCCTCAATGTCCGGCTGCGGAGCGGCGAGATGGTCAAGGCCCGGCAACCGGCCACCCACCACTTCGAGCCGGGTGAGCGGGTCCGGCTGCGCGTTGCCGGCGACATACAGGTGTATCAGGGATGAGGACGGCGTTCGTCTCCGTCGCCGACGGGTGGGCGGCGCAGTTGCTCGGCGCGCTGCTGCTGTGTGTGCTGCTCGCATCCGCGTATCTGTGGTCGATCGGCCTGCGGGCGACGTTCGCGGCCTCGATCACCGGCGACGAGCCGTTCTACCTGCTGACGGCGCAGAGCCTGCAACAGGACGGCAACCTCGACCTGCGCCGGCAGTACGCGACCGAGTCGTATCGTGCCTTCTTCGATCATCCAAACCGGCTCTGGAAGCAGTCGATTCCCCATGCCGACGGCGCGATTCTGAGCCCGCATGAGCCAGGCCTCTCGCTCCTGGTGATGCCCGGATACATGGCGGCGGGATTGACCGGGGTTCAGGTCGAGTTGATGTTGCTCGCGGCGGCGACCTTCGCCCTCGCCTTCCTCCTCACCGGCCTGGAAACCGGCGCGTGGTTGATGAGTTGGATCGTCACGGCAACGGTCGGTCTGACCGCGCCGGCCTTCGTCTACGCAACCGAGATCTATCCGGAGATGCCGGCGGCGCTCTGTGTCGTGGTGGCCGTGCTTCTGCTGCGGTCACGGCACGGCGGCGCCGGCACGGCGGTTGGTCTGGTGGCGGTGTTGACGGCGCTCGCGTGGCTCGGCCTCAAGTTTGTGCCGCTGGGCCTGGTGCTGGCGGCCGCGTTTCTCGTGACGAGAACGGGGCGGGCGCGGATCGTCTTTCTCGCCCTGGGCGCGCTCTCCGGGGCGATCTACGTCTGGTTCCACCTGGCGGTCTTCGGCGCGCTCACGCCGTATAACTCGAACACCGTCTACGAAGGCGCGTCTACGTGGAACGTGCTCGGGTCACACGTCGCGCTGCACGAGCGGATCTACCGGCTCTGGGGTTTGTTCATCGACCGGCGGTTCGGCATCGCTCGGTGGGCGCCGATCTTCCTGGCCGTGCTTCCGGGTCTGGCGTTGCTGCCGCGGCTGCGCCGGGCGGGGCCGGCGGTCCTCGGCCTGATCGTCGTCGCGCTGGTGATGGCAAGCTTTGTCTCGGTGACGATGATGGGCTGGTGGTTCCCCGGGCGGATGGTGATCGTCGTCTATCCGCTTTTTCCGCTGGTCCTCACGCTCGTGCTGATGCGTCTGCCCCGTGCGCTGCGCATTCCCGCGGCAGCGGTGGCGCTGTACTCGCTGCTGGTGACGGCGCTGCTGGTCGCATCAGTCCGGGCGGGCGAGACGGCGGTCGCCGTCAACCCCTTCGACATGCGCGCCTGGCCGTTTCGGATGGCCGGTCCGCTGTTTCCCCAGTACACCGCCTGGGGTGTGGACACCGTGGTGCTGACGATCCTCTGGCTTGGCGTGGGAACGGCGGTCCTCGTCATCCTCGCCTGGAACGACCTCCGTCGCATTCTGCCGCGCCGCCCAGGTAAGGCACGGGCCGGATCGACCATCCCACTCACGGAGCCTTAAATGATTGAGCTGGCAGCCGCCCCTCAGCATGATCCGCACGACACGCCTGCAACCGACCGATCGGATGCACGAGCCGGCGTTGCGATCGTCGGCTACGGCGCCGTGGGGCGCTCGCTCGCGACGCTCTTTCCGGATGCGGCGGTGTACGACCCACCGCTCGGCCTCGGCCGGCGCGACGAGGTGAATCGCTGTCGGTTCGCGTTTGTCTGCGTGCCGACACCGGCGACCGCAAGCGGCGACTGCGATACCGCAGCCGTCGAGGAAGCGGCCGGCTGGATCGAGTCGGAGTATATCGTCATCCGCTCGACGGTGCCGCCGGGAACCACCAACCGGCTCGCCGGCCGCCTCGGCAAGCGCATCATTTTTCAGCCGGAGTATGGGCCGGGGGAGACGCCCGATCACCCCTACCGCGATCCGCACGCCCTCTCCTGGATCATCCTGGGAGGTCCACGCGCCTGGACGGTACCGGTGTGCGACCTCTATAAGACGGTCTTCAACGCCGAGCTTGCAATTCACCAAACGGACGCGGTCACGGCGGAGCTGGTGAAGTACATGGAGAACGCATTCCTCGCGACCAAGGTTGCGTTCTGCAATGAGTTCTACGACCTGGCTGCCCGGGATGGCGTCGACTACAACGAGTTGCGCGAGCTGTGGCTGCTCGATCCGCGCATCGGGCGAAGTCACACCTGGGTTCATCCCGGCGATCGAGGCTTCGGGGGAAAGTGCCTGCCGAAGGATCTGCAGGCGATCGTGGTCCACGCGCAGCGTCGCGGCGAGCCGGCGATCGTGCTCGAGTCTGTCCTGCGGTCGAACGATCGGCTTCGACAGGAGCCAGCCGATCAGCAGGAGCCCAGGATGAACGCACCTGACGGCGGTGGCGTGGGCGGCTGATTCAACCGCCCACGCCACCCTGCATTAGAGATTGATGCGGGTGAGAACCGCGTCGTCGTTGCCGCCGCTGGTGGCGTCGGTTCCCTTATAGCCGGCCACGATCACCGACTTCTTGTCCGGGGCGAGCGCGACACCATACCAGGCGTCTGCCGGTCCGCCAAGGTCGGAGAGGACGTACCCGGACGTGCCAAAGGACGAATCGATGGCGCCGTCCTTGCCGAACAGGGCGACCATGGCGTTGATGTTCGCCGCGTCGAGCTTGCCGCTGCCAACCGCGAGAATGCGCCCATCGGGGAGCACGATCACATTGCGGGCGCGGTCATCTTCCTTCGCGAGGTCGAGGCGAGTCACACCCTCGCTGCCAAACGACGTATCCCAGGTGCCATCCGCTTTGAACCGGTCGACGACCATGTCGACCTTCTCGCCGGCATCGGCGCCACGGCCGTAGCCGGCGGTGATGTAGTTGTCGCCCTGGATCGCGACCGCGTAGGACTCAGCCACGCCCGGGAGCACGGTGGCGGTGGCGATGCCGCCTTTGCCGAACGATTGGTCGAGGACACCGGCGGCGGTCGTCCGGATGATCACGGGAGAAACGACGCCGTTCGCGTCACGCGCGTAGCCGGTCGCCAGGACTTTGCCGTCCGGTTGGACGGTGACGTTGCGCGGGCTATCGCCGCTGCCCTGGAGGTCGACGACCACCTTGCCGTCATCGCCGAACGCCGGATCGATCGCGCCGGCGGCGGTGAGTCCGGTGAGGACGAAGTCGGTGTCGGTGCGGTCGCCGCCCGCCGTGGTGAGGGCCGAGCCAAAGACGACGAGCTTGTCGCCGGGCAGCGCACCAAGCCCCCACGACGTATCGCCGACGAACGCGGTGGCAGACGTGGCGACACCGGTGCCCAGGTCGATCCGGGCGATGCCTTCCCGGCCGAAGGACGAATCGAGCTTGCCCTGGTTGTCAAACCGGAGCACGGCGATGTCGGTGTCCTTCGCGGCGTCGCCCGTGGCGGCAGTATCGTGCTCGATCGGACCGGCGATCACGATCTTGCCGCTCGGTTGGACCACGACCGCGCGGGCGAGCTCCGCCGACTTGCCGCCGGCGGCAACATTGACCGCCGCGACGCCGTCCTTGCCAAAGTCCTTGGCCGGTGTGCCGTCCACGTTGAACTTCGCCAGCGCCATCGCATGGTCGCCGCCCTGCGAGACGAAGCCCGCGGCATAGAGCGCGCCATCGGGGCCAAACGCCACGGCCATGAAGCGGTCGTGTTCATTCGTAGACATGGGGACGGCGGCAATGCCGTTCGTCCCAAACGATGAGTCAAGCCCCAGCTTCGCGGCGGCGGCGGTAGCCGCGGTGGTCGCGGCGGCCGATGTCGCGGCGACCGATGTCGCGGCGGCCGACGTCGCCGCGCTTGCCGCCGATGTTGCCTCGCTGGTGGTACTTGTCGAACCACTTGGTTCGTTGTCTTCGTCGCCACACGACACCAGCATCAACGCGACGACCACGACTATGCTATAAACGAGCCGTTTCATTCTGTCCCCCAATCTCCGGCTTGGATATTAGGCATACCTTAGGTGTAAACTGAGGGTTGTGCAAGCGTATCAATGTGAACGGGCGACCCTTGTCCACAAGGTTCCACATATCAGGTGGTGAGGGCGTCTCTGCCGGACGTTCCATCCTGTCATACGCCGGGTGTTGGCTCCATGAGGGGCGGTGAATGCTAGTGCGGTTTCCGTTCGTTTGGGTGATCTGGACAGCCATGGTGGCAGCGGTCCTGCTCGTCGCTGCCTGTGGCGACGGTGAAGACCGGCCAAATGTTGACGTGATCGGCGGGTCTGGGAGTGGCAGCGCCAGCGTCAGCGGCGAAGAACCGGCGGTGACGCTGGGAACCACCTTTGTGCCGGCGACGAATCAAGACATCAACCTGGCGATGGGACTGGACCTGCGCGACATCCGTGCGGCGATGGCGCCGGCCGCGCGGGACGAGCCGGCCGATTGGGCAGAGGCACAAGCGATTTATGAGAACGGCAAGAACCAGATTCGCGCCGACGGCACGCCGCGCTCACTCGCCTCGATTGCCGATGCCGGCGTGCACGCCGCCTTCCCCAACGGTGCGGCGGTCTACGGCCGCCCCGACTTCATCGACGGTCTGATCCGCGACGGTCTGAGTGGCACGGGCCGGGCATCCGGGATGTCGGACAACGCCCGCCGGCAGCTGGTCGACAAGGGAATCCAGATGCTCATGTATAGCAAGGCGGTTCAGCAGATCGACCTGGCCCGGTCGCGGGTGGCAGCCGGCGCCGCCGATGCGATGGCGGCGATTGACGAGGCTTGGGCGGTGGTGGTCGGCGCGGCCGATCCGAATGGCAACCGCAACAACGCGCTGCTCGCAACCGCCGCCGCCCGCGAAGAGGATTTCATGCTCCTGGGAAAGCTTGCCGGCCGGATCGAATCGACCTTCGTGGACGCGGCCAGGGACATCGAACAGGGCGACACACGCGAGTTCAACGAGTCGGCGGAAGCGCTCAAGGGCCGGATCAACGGCATCTTCTATCTCGGGACGCTGCGGTATGCGACCTTGCTCGAGCGCGACGCCACCGCCGGCAACCGGGAGATGCATCTCGCCGAGGGCTGGGCCTCCTTCCAGGCGATCAGGGCGACGGTGGCGGCGGCTTCACCGGACGCCGCCCAAACGATCGAGGCCGCATTCACCCGGCCGGCAAGCGAAGCGTTTCCCGCGAGTTTGACCAAACAGGTCTACGACGCACTCAACCAGCCCGACGTACGGCGTGCCCTGGGCATCCAGTCTGAGCTTCAGGTCGCAGCGCCGCGATGACGTGTATTCCCCGATTGAGGTGACGCCATGAAGGCACGCGCCGTTTTGGTCCCCTGCCTGGTCTTTGTGATGATGGCGGCGCTCGTAAGCGGCTGCCGTGGTGAGGACGATTCGATCACGGTCTATGTCGGCCGATCGGCGAATCTGGTCGGACCGCTGCTCGAAGACTTTGCCGAGGACACGGGGATCAAGATTCGCGTACGGTACGGCGACGGCACCGATCTGGCGCTGGGCATTCTGGAAGAAGGCGACAACAGTCCGGCCGATGTGTATTACGGTCAGGACGTCGGCGCGCTGGGCGCGCTCAAGGCAGAAAACCGGCTCGCCCCATTGTCGCAGGAGACGCTGGAGAAAGTAGACCCCGCGTTTCGGTCACCGGATGGGCTGTGGGTGGGCGTCTCCGGCCGCGCGCGCGTGATCGTCTATAACACTGACCGGATCGATCCGGCCGGGCTGCCGGACTCGATCCTCGACTACGTTGCACCGAAGTGGAAGGGCAAGGTCGGTGTCGTACCGCGCAGCGACGGCTTTCCTGAGTTTGTCACGGCGTTGCGGGTGACCAAGGGTGAGGAATTTGCGCGGCAATGGCTTGAGAGCCTTGCGTCGAACAACGCCCGCGCCTACGCGAACAACATCAGCGCGATCCAGGCCGTCGCGAACGGCGAGATTGAGGTCGCCTTTCTCAATCATTACTATCTCTACCGATTTCTGGCCGAGCGCGGCGACAGCTTCAAGGCGCGGAACTACTACTTTGACAACGGCGATCTGGGGGGACTCTTCCTCGTATCGGGCGCCGCCGTCCTCGAAACGTCGAAGCAGAAGGACAAGGCCGAGAAGTTCGTCCAGTACCTGCTTTCCCCGAAGGCACAACAACACTTCGCGGAATTCGACCACGAGTACCCGCTGGTTGAGGGCACGGCGGTTGACCCCAACCTGCCGCCGCTCTCGACGCTGCAGGCGCCGGAGATCGACCTCAGCGATCTGGGCGACCTGCGCGGCTCGCTGAAGCTGCTTCAGGAAACCGGCGTGTTGCCGTGACGATCACGCGGCACCGGCGCCACTCGCCAACGAGGGGTGCGTGACAAGCGTTCGAAGACGATGCGAAGCGTCTCCACTCCATACATGCCCAGGTTGCTCACCGTGAAGGTGCCGTCGTTCAGCTCCGCCGGCCGCAGCCGTCCCTCCCGTGCCCGCACGGCCACATCGCGCGCTTCCCGCGTCAGCGCTCCCAGGCTCTTGCCCCGACAGCCCAGAATCGCCGGCACGACCAGTCCACCGGCGAGGGCGACGGCCAGCCCGAGGTTGATCGCGTGATGGACGGTGATGCCTTGGTCGGTGAAGGTGGCGTTGAAGTGGGGCTGATGTTCCAGCGCGATCGCGCAGGCCTTGAGGATCATCGGCGAGATCGGGAGGTGGTCGGCGGTGGGGAGCTGGGCGTTGAGATCGCGGCGCATCCGTAGCGCCTCGGTCATGTCCACCGAAACGGCGACGTAGTAATGGGGGATCTCCCGCTTCGCCGTCGCCATCCGCCGCGCGATCGCCTGCCGCATCCGCGTCAGCGGCGCGACCTCGCCACTCGACAATACTGGGCCGGCAGGCGGGAAGGTCGAAGCGCTGGGCTCCCCATCTGTGATGGCAGACGCTCCGACCTTCCCGCTCACCACCCAGCCGGTCGAGGTGCTGTGGTGCCCGGCGGCACTGTTGACGCCACCTGTAGCGGCCGGGCCGGCGACGGCGGACGGGGGGCCGAAGCAGGGGAGGAGGGCGAGAGATGACCTGCTCCGACCACCCCGTCCGCCGTAGAACGGTCCGGCATATCAGCGTGCTGGATGAAGGTTTCGATGTCCGCGCGCACGATCCGGCCGTTCGGCCCACTGCCGCGGATCTGCTGGAGGTCGACGCCGCGGTCCCGGGCGAGTTGGCGGGCGGCCGGCGAAGCGCGCACTACGCCCCGGGTGTCGGGCCGCGCGACATGTACCGGCGTTCGCGCGGTGGGGTTCTGTCCGAGGTCCGCAGGCGATGCCTGCCGATGTACATCGTTCGTGTTGCCGGCCGGTGGCGGGGCATCCACCAGCTCGCCAGGTTCGAGAATGACCGCGATCGCCGCGCCGACGGACACAGCTGCACCCTCGGTGACGAGCAACTGGGCGATCGTGCCACCCGTCTCCGCAGGCAGCTCAACCGTCGCCTTGTCCGTCTCGATCTCGGCGAGCGGCTCGTCGGCGACGACGACATCACCCACCGTCTTCAACCAGCGCACGAGCGTGCCCTCCTCCATGCTGTCGCCGAGTTTGGGCATAATGACGGCCGGCATCAGGCAGCGCTCCGGTACAGGGAGCGATAGACGGCGTCAATCACGGCGCGCTCTCCGGGGAAGGCGGCCCGTTCGAGATTGCGGGCATGCGACTGACATGCCGATCCATCCTGCTAGTGTTAGAGCGCACGCCGACCGTGGGATGCGACAGCCGGCACGCAAGACCACGTCGCGCCTGCTCCTGTGCCTACGATCACGACCTCGGTCAAAATCATCGTCACGTTCTGTCTTTCGCCAGTCCCGGATTCTGACGCCTGCCATGGATCGCAATCAAGGCACGCCCGACCGCTGCACGAGCGCGAGGAACTCGGCGCGGGTCACGGGCGAATTCTTGAAGGATCCGCGCACGGCAGAGGTCACCATCGTTGCCCCGGGCTTCTGAACGCCACGGCTGGTCAGGCAGAGATGCTCTGCCTCGACGACGACAGCCACTCCGGCGGGGCAGATCTTGGTCATCAGAACGTCTGCCACCTGTGTTGTCAGGCGCTCCTGCAACTGCGGCCGGCGGGCCAGCGTCTCCACCACCCGCGCAAGTTTGGACAGGCCCACGACCTTCCCGTTTGGGATATAGCCAATGTGAGCGACCCCGTGAAACGGAAGCAAATGGTGTTCACAGGTGGAGTAGAACCAGATCTCACGGAGGATCACCATCTCCTCGTGCCCTTCGTCGAAGGTCACATCGAGATGGTGGGCCGGATCATCGGTCAGTCCAGCGAAGATCTCATGATACATCCGAGCGATTCGAGCCGGTGTATCGCGCAAACCCTCACGTTGTGGATCTTCACCCACTGCTAGGAGGAGTTCGCGCACGAGTATCTTTATCCGGTCCTGGTCTACGACTAAGCGATCGGCCATGAGTTTAGATGCGTCTCGGAGCATGCTTCCATCCGGATCAACGCTGGAAGGATAAATATAGGAGAGTCTTGGAGTTGGTATTCGAACGAATCTGGCCGTTTGTACGACTTGATTCATCTGCACCATTCCACGTTACGAGCATGACCCGTGGTTCGGTAGACCGAAAGTTGCATCGATACATTAGCTCAATCTAACCAATGCCACATTGCTTGTCAGGCGTCGCCACCCCGATCGACGCTCGGCCTCACCCATTGCTCTCTTTTCACCGGCGGAATCAATGCGAGCGGTCATCGTAGGTATCAGTCAGCAACCATCACGGGAGGACACCAGTGGTTCCATTTGCGCACGGGCTGCCCGTGGGAGGCGCTGCCGGGCGAGTTGGGCTGCGGCAATGGACGCCGAACACGGCCTTGTTGGACGGCTTGGATCTCTAACAGGAGGACGACTTCCAACTGTCCACGATATCCATACGAATACACACCCCGACTCCATAGTTCTGTGGATGCCGCGTCCGCACGTCACCCGTAGCGTGGAGACATCACGAGGTGAACGTCATGAACGAAAGCACAACGATGTACGAACAGTCTGGACCGGCGCCCGCCTCGGCGGCCGCACCCCCACGGGAGGAGCACGCGGTGACGAGCGCCACCCTGTCCCCCGAGGCGATCGTGGCCCAGGTTGCGCCGGTGATCCGCCAGTACGCCACCCAGGGCGAGCGCGATCGGCGGCTGGCCCCTGAGGTCATCGAGGCCATGCTCGACGCCGGCGTCTTCCGGGCCTGGGTACCTCGGGCGCTGGGCGGGCTGGAGATGGACCCGGTGTCGGCGATGCGATTGTTCGAGGGAATCGCCCATGCCGACGGCTCCGCCGGCTGGGTAGCGAGCAACTCGGTCAATGCCACCATCGCCTTCCAGGCGTTCCCCGAGGCGGGGGCACGGGACGTGTTCGCCGACCCGCGCGCCCTGATCGCCGGTGCGATCTATCCACCGGGCACGGCCATGCCGGTAGACGGGGGCTATCGGGTGAGTGGGCAGTGGACCACGGCCAGCGGCTGCCACTACGCCACGACCATCCTGACGGGGGCGCTCATCATGGACGGTGACACGCCCCGCACCGATCCCGATGGTCACCCGGTACTCATGGCTGTCGCCCTGCAGCGCGCTGACATCGAGATTGTGGAGAACTGGAACACACTGGGCATGCGCGCCACTGGCAGTCATGACTTGCGGGCGCAGGATGTCTTTGTGCCTGAGCGCCGGACGGCGACCCTCGGTCCCACCAGCTTTGCCGAGCCCAATGCCGCCTTCGGCGGGCCGCTTTACCGCATCGGCCTGTGGCTGGATATGCTCCGCATTGCGGCCACGAGTGTCGGCATCGCCCAGGCAGCGCTGGAGGCGTTTATCGAGATGGCGCAGACCAAGCTGCCGACCGGCTCACAGACCCCGCTGGCCGACCAGCCGGTGGTCCAAGATCAGGTGGCCCGCGCGCAGGCGCGCATTGAGGCGGGGCGGGCCACGGTGCATCACACGACGGCCGACGCCTGGGCGTATGTCCAGGGCGGCGAGCGCATCACCGGCGACCGCGGCATCTCGCAAGGACTGGCCACCTCGTTCGGGGTCGAGCTCGCGGTGGAGGCGGTGGATATCATTCAAGGGGTTGCGGGCTCCAGCGGCTTCCGGGCGGAGCAGCCGTTCGAGCGCTACTTCCGCGACCTCCACACCCTCAATCAGCACGTGCTCGCCTCCGCCGCTCGCTTCGCCTCGCTGGGCAAGATGATTCTCGGTCGCCCGAGCGACTTCCCGTTCTACTACCTCTGACCGGTGACACACCGGGTGATGCTGACTGGTGGTTGCCGGGTAGGGGCATCGAGGCTGGCGAGTCCCCCGCCCGTGTCCAGTGCATGTCGGAGGCTGAACGGCAACGCGTCGCGATTGCTGCTCATGCATGCAAGGCCCCAAAGCGATGCTCCAAAATCCCACCAGAGGCCGCAACGAGCGCCGCCGCTGGGCACCTCCAAGACGTTCCTGTGACGGTCGATTGACAGGCCGCTGAGCAGGCACTAGCGTCGAGGCAGCGGAAGGTACGCGCTGCTTCAATGTCCGACAACTTGCCCGTACCGCTGACCAGCTTTGTCGGTCGCGCGCGGGAGATCGCCGACGTTAGGAGGCTACTCGCCGGCACACGGCTGCTGACGCTCACCGGTGCGGGCGGCGCCGGCAAGACGCGCCTGGCGGTCGAGGTGGCGGCGAGTGAGTTGGCAGACCGCGCTGACGGCATTTGGCTGGTGGAACTGGCCTCACTCGCCGAGCCGGCGCTGGTGCCGGCTACGGTCGCGGCGGTGCTGGGTCTGCGCGAGGACCCACGCCGGCCGTTGCAGTCCGCGCTCACGGAGCACCTGCGATCCCGGTCGTTGCTGCTGGTGCTGGACAACTGCGAGCATCTGATCGAGGCCTGCGCGGAGCTGGCCGAGGCACAGCTCCATGCCTGTCCGCGGCTTCAGATCCTCGCCACGAGCCGGCAGGCGCTCGGCATCACCGGCGAGACGGCGTGGCGCGTGCCGCCGATGGCGCTGCCGCGCGAGTCGAAGGATCAAGGTTCAAGGTCCAACGTTGGTTCAGCCCCAACCCTAGACGATGGGCCTGCGTTGGACTCGGATGCGGTCCGGTTGTTCGTCGAGCGGGCGACTGCTGCCAACGCGCAGTTCAGCCTGACGGAACGAAATGCCGCGGCGGTCGTGGAGATATGCCGGCGACTGGATGCCATCCCCCTGGCGCTGGAACTGGCGGCGGCGCGGGTGAAGGCGCTCACGGTGGAGCAGATCGCGGCGCGGCTGGACGATCGCTTCCGGCTGCTCACCACCGGCAACCGCACCGCGCTGCCCCGCCAGCAGACGTTGCGCGGCACGGTCGACTGGAGCTACGACCTGCTCTCCGTACCCGAGCAGGAGTTGCTCCGCCGCGTGGCCGTCTTCGCGGGTGGCTGGACGCTCGATTCCGCCGAGTTGATCGGTGCGCCGGACGCGCTCGACTCGCTCACCGGCCTTGTAGACAAGTCGCTCGTTCTGGCGGAGGAGCAGGACGGCGAGGCGCGGTACCGCCTGCTCGAAACGCTCCGCCAGTACGCGCTGGAGCATCTGGAAGCGAGCGGTGAGGCTGATGTAGTGCGGCGCCGCCACGCGCAGTGCTATCTGGCGTTGGCGGAGGAGGCCGAGCCGCACCTGCGTGGGTCCCGCCAGGTGGAGTGGCTGGAGCGGCTGAGGGCGGAGCACGACAACCTCCGGGCGGCGCTGGACTGGCTTGCGGCACACGACCCGCAACTCGGGCTGCGGCTGGGCGCGACGCTATGGCGGTTCTGGGACACACACGGACACCTCTCCGAGGGGAGGGAACGACTCGCTGCGCTGCTGGAGCGAGGGAAGACGCGTGGGCGAGCGGCGGCGCAGGCGCTGCACGGTCAGGGCGTTCTCGCTCGAAAGCAAGGCGATTTCGACGCGGCGCGACTGCTCCACGAGGAGAGCCTCGCTATCCACCGCGAACGTGGCGACCGGGAGGGCATCGCGCACGCGCTCAACAGCCTTGGCATGGTCTTTCACGCGAAGGGGGACTTCGAAACGGCGCGCGCCATGAAGGCAGAATCGCTCGCGACCATGCGCGAACTGGGCGACGAGTGGGGCACGGCGGCGGGGTTGAACAATCTCGCGCTCGTGCTGAAGGACATGGGCAATCTCGCCGCGGCGCTCCCACTCGAGGAGGAGAGCCTGGCGTTGATGCGCCGGCTGGGCGATGAGCGGGGCGTCAGCAATACGCTCGCCAACCTCGGCGTGACTGCCAATCGCCTGGGCGACTTTGCGACGGCGCGCGCCCGTCACGAGGAGAGCCTGGCGCTCAAGCGGGGGCTGGGCGACCGGTCGGGGATCGCGCATTCGCTCCGCAATCTGGGACAGGTGGCGCTCGCGCAGGGCGACTACGCCGCGGCGGGCGCTTGGTTCGAAGAGGCGCTGCGCCTCACCTGGCAGCTTGGAGACCGGCTCATGCTCGCCGCCTGTCTGCACGGGCTGGGGGCTGTCGCCGATGCGCGGGGGAGGCCCCACGAGGCCGTGCGGTTATACGGGGCTGCGGAAGCGCTGCGCGACGCGATCGGCACGCGCCTTCCGCAGCCCCGTCGTACCGATGACGACCAGCGCGTCCACGCTGCGCGCGCGACGCTCGCCGAGGAGGCGTTCGCCGGATTGTGGGCCGAGGGCCAGGCAATGCCGCTCGACGCGGCGGTCGCGTACGCACTCTCCGTGGCGGCATCGAGCGCGGCATCCGCGCAGCGAGCAGCGAAGGACGACGAGATCCCGCTCTCCGCGCGTGAGCGCGAGGTGGCCGCGCTGCTCGCCCAGGGACTCACCAATCGTCAGATCGCCGCCGAGTTGGTCGTCGCCACCTCGACGGTCGACCGGCACGTGGCCAACATCCTCCGGAAGCTCGATCTGACGAGCCGGGCACAGGTCGCCGTTTGGGCTGTCGAGCACGGCCTGGCGGCCGCTTCTCACTGATCGCGGGGTACCGCCCGCATCAGTCTACATACCCCCGTTCCCTAGTTCTGTGGATGTCGTGCGGTCATGGCTTCCGTAGCGTGGAGGAAACACCGCTACGGAAGGTACGTGACCATGTCGGATGCAAAGGTGTTCGTCGTCGGGCCAGGCGAGGGCAGAGTGATCCCAGGGCCGGAGGGCGTCACGCTGAAAGCGACCGGCGAGGAGACCGGCGGCTCGATCGGATTCCTCGAGGCGACGACCCCGTCGGGATTCGGGCCACCCCGCCACATTCACCACGACTCCGACGAGCTGTTCTATGTCCTGTCGGGGGAGTTCCTTATCCTCGCCGGGGAGCGAGTTGTCAGCGCGCCGGCGGGGACGTTCGTCTTCATTCCACGGGGGACGGTGCACGCCCCCAAGGTTGTCGGGAGCGAGCCTGGCACGGTGCTCGCGGCCTTCCTCCCCGGTGGGCAGGTGCAGGCGTTCGAGGAGTTTGCCAGGTTGGTGGCTGCGCAGGGAGACAACCCGGAACAGGTCAGGGACCAGATACAGGCCATCGCCAAGAAATACAACTCCGAGTTCGTCGGGCCGCCTTTGTAAAGTGTCCGAACCAATACCGATCTGGTTACTGGTATCGGGCGGAGCAGCAGCGAGTGTGGAGCACTGCAGAATCCGCGCGTGGAGGGTACTACCCCAGCGGCGCGGCACACAGAAAGGAACAGCCACAGATGGTTACTAAACTTAACGGTCCGCAGACCGAACACCTCCCCGAGCCGATCGAGACGCTGCGCCTGCGCCTGCGCGGCGAGTTGATTCAGCCGGACAGTGAGCACTACGACGCGGCGCGGACTGTCTACTGGAGCCACGTCGACCGATATCCGGCGCTGATCGTCCGCGCCGAAGACGAGGTCGACGTGATCGCGGCGGTGGACTACGCCCGCGAGACGGGCGCGCCGATCGCCGTGCGCAGCGGCAGCCACAGCTTCGCCGGGCACAGCATGGTCGATGGCGGCATCGTCGTCGATATGTCCGGGATGAAGGCGATGCGGATCGATCCGGTTCGCCGCACGGCGCGGGTGCAACCGGGCCTCACCTGGGGTGAGTATGCCGAGCAGGCACAGGCGTACGGCCTGGCGACCACTTCCGGCGATGTCCACAGCGTCGGCGTCGGCGGCCTCACCACCGGCGGCGGCGTCGGCTGGATGGTGCGTAAGTACGGGCTGACGATCGACCACCTGCTCTCAGCAGATGTCGTCACCGCGGACGGTCGCCTGCTGCGGGCGAGTGAGAAGGAGAACGCGGACCTCTTCTGGGTAATCCGCGGCGGCGGCGGCAACTTCGGCATCATCACCTCGCTCGAGTTCCGGCTGGAGCCGGCGGGAACCATCCTCGGCGGTGGGGTCTTCTACCCCGCGACCGATGCGGCGCGGATCATCCGTGATGCTGCCGCATACGCGGCGGCGGCGCCGGATGAGCTGACAACGATGGTGATGGTGATGCGTGCGCCAGCGCTGCCCTTCATCCCCGCGGAGCGGGTGGGCGAGCTGTCCGTCCTCGTCGCCTTCTGCTACGTCGGCGACCTTGCCGAGGGCGAGCGCGTGGTCGCGCCGCTGCGAGCGTTCGGTGAGCCGATCGCGGACGTGGTCGGGCCGATGCCGTACCCGGGAATGTTCGATCTGACGAGGGATCTGGCCGTCCCAGGCCGGCGGCTCGCGCTGCGCTCGATGTACCTGGAGGCGGTCACCGACGAGGTTGCCGAGACGACCGTCACCTACTCAAGCCAGGCGAGGGCGACGTTTGCCATGGCGCAGCTGCGCGTGCTCGGCGGGGCGATGGCGCGGATACCGGCGGAGACAACGGCCTTCGGCCATCGCGACAAGCCGTTCATGCTCTCGGTGATCGCCGAGTGGGACGACCAGGCCGATGACGAGCGGCATCAGGCGTGGACCACGCGATTCTACGAGGCGCTGCGGCCCCACGCCGCCGGCGTCTACGTGAAGTTCGTCCAGAACGAGGGGGAGGCGCGGGTGCGTGATGCCTACAAGCCAGCGACCTACGAGCGGCTGGCCGCCTTGAAGGCGCAGTACGACCCGACCAACCTCTTCCGTCAGAACCAGAACATCAAACCCGCCTAGCGCGGTCCCACCTCCGCCGTCATGATCGATTGCGGCGGAGCGGGAAGGTCGCACGCAGGTTTAGCTCGGTATTGAAATGCGCTCTTAGTCCGCCTTGGCGGCGGGCACGTCGCGCAGGTTCTGGTGTAGCAGGAGGCCACGTACGGACCCGTCGCTCCCACGTCGGAACGTCACCGCTGCGGCAAGTACCCCTATTGCGAAACGATCGCCGCCGAGCGGTCGCAGCGGCAGCGGCTCTTGGCGTGGGAGGAGCAGGAAGAGACCCGTCGCTGACTGCGAGATGGCGATGGTCAGCCCCGGCCGCACGAGGTACTCACCAACGAACGTGGCGGCCTCTGCATCGGAGGGCGGTGCTGGCGGTCCTGGTAATTCAGGCAAGCCGCACGCCTCGGTGAATGCCGCCAGCACCGGTGAGAAAATCCGATCGCCATTGTCGCCGTTGGTCATGAGCACGAGGCCGGCTTCCTGCTCTGGAAAGGCGGCCAGCAGGCAGCGGAACCCGCTGTTGCCACCGGCGTGCCCGAAGCACAAGGTTCGGTCTCCTCCGGCGAGGAAGAACCCTAGCCCCATACCATCGAACACGGCCATAGCGTCACCGAGGTCGCTCACCTGCCGCCGGAGCATCTCCGCGACCGATTCCGCACGCAAGATGCTGCCCGGCTGCCCGCTTCGCGCGGCGAGGGTGCCCCGCGCGAAGCGGGCGAGGTCCGCTGCAGTCGACCAGAGACCGGCGGCCGCCATCTCTGGATAGACACGCCAGGAGCCGGCGATCGGTTGGCCGTCAGCAGCGTGACCGCTTGAGGCGTCGCGCCGCTGATCTTCAGGCAACGGCTGCGTGAACGTACTTCGTGCCATACCCAGCGGCTCTAATACCAGGGACTGCATCAGCTCCTGGAATGGCAGGCCGGTGAGATCGGTAAGCAGGAGTTGCAGGATTGTGGTCCCGCCTCCGGCGTAGCGCCACGCCAATCCGGGCAGAGCATCAACGTGCACCGGCGGCGTGTTGGCAGGTGCGCGCCCGTCCAAGATAGCCAGGATCTCTGGAACAGGCTGCCCGCGCTCGTAACCTGGAAAGCCGCGAACGGTGAGCCCGGCGGTATGGCTGCGGAGCTGGCGGGCCGTGAGATGCGGCTGCCAGGTCCCCATCGCCGGCACTTTCCACGAGCGGAGATAGGCGTTGACGTCCTCGTCCAGCGCCAGCCGTCCGTCTTCCACCAGCAGCATCGTCGCGACCGCCGTCACCGGTTTGCTGATCGACGCCGCCTGGAAGAGCGACCGAGACGTACTCGGCTCCTTGCCGCCAGCCTCACGCACTCCGTATGACCGCGTCGCGATCAGCTCGGCACCAGCGAAGGCGGCGATGCTTGCACCTGGCACACAGGTGTCGCGCATCAACTCGGCGAGGGGAGCGCGCCTCCCGCCTTCGCCATTACGCGACCCTGCCTCGATGATCTGGAATGCCGTATCAATGCCACCGTGGCTTGGATTCATGTAACGACCTATCGAAGGGGCACTAATCAAGCACTCCGGCGTTGCGGAATGACTGTATGCGCTCGGCACTGTGCCCGAGCAAGTCGCGCAATATCTCATTCGTGTGCTGTCCCAAACTTGGCGCCGCTGACCCTATCGTCAGCCGTGTACCGGAGAAAATCCACGGCATACCCGCATGTGGCACGTCTCCACACTCGGCGTGACGCAACTCTACCCAGAAGGAACGGGCTGCCAATTCGGGGTCGGCTGCAACATCGGCGGACGTGTACACCGGAAATGCTGCGACACCAGCAGCCTGGAGTGCGGCGGTTGCCGCATCTCTCGTGCGCTCTGCCGCCCAGCCAGCAATGATGACTTCCAGCTCCGCTTCGCACTCCTTCCGTTTGTCACGGTTGGACAGGTGCGGGTCATCGCGCAAATCAGGCCGGCCGATTACCTCAGCCAAAGCCCTCCATTCTGAATCGGACCAGCAAGACACGGCGATCCATTGATCCTCGCCCGCGCACTTGAATACGCCCTGTGGCGCTTCGAACTCGTCGCGGTTGCCCAAGCGTTGCGGCTGCGCTCGATTCATCTGGTACGCAAGGAGTGCCTCGGTCACCAGCGGGATGGCCGCTTCCCACTGCGACATATCAATATATTGGCCCTCACCTGTACGACGGCGGTGGTAAAGCGCGGCGAGCACGGCGAGGGCGGCGTTGATACCGCCGTTTGGATCACCATAGGAGAACCCCACTTCCCGCGGACCACCGCCCGGATAGCCGGTGACCGACATCAGGCCGATCATTGGCGCTTGCGTCGGTCCGTAGGCGATATACTGACTGGTCGGCCCAGTCCGGCCATGCGCCGCCATCGAGATCTGGATGACGCCCGGGTTGAGCGCGCGCAACCGCTCGTATCCGAATCCCATTCGCTCCATCGTTCCCGCGCTGAAGTTATCCACCACGACGTCGGCGTTTGCGATCAACTCGTACGCGATCTGCACCGCCTCAGGCGACTTGAGATTCAGCGTGATGCTGCGCTTGCCCGTGCTGTATTGGTTGAAATATCCCGATCGGTTGGCACCATGCTGATGCTGCCAGAACGGCGGCAAGCCGCGCGCCGTATCGAGCCGCGTCGCTGATTCGACCTTGATCACGTCAGCGCCGAGGTGCGCCAGTTGAAGCGTGCACGTCGGCCCTGCCCAGGCCCAAATGAGCCTTCGGCAGGGCGCTGGTGGTGAGCATCCGTGCGCTCGCCCGCAAATTCGGCGTGTCACACGAGACGGTCCGGCGACATCTAGCCCCGGCCAGAGAGACGACCGACCGTGTTGCGACCGCCTGACGTCAGACAAGCAGATCGATGGGAGTCGGACCATCCCTACACAGACCCATCTTGGACGAAAGCACGGTCTCGTGGTGAACGCGGATGAGGTTCGATGCCGGCTGGCAGACCGGTTGGTGAGGTAGGGAAGGCGGTAGGGAAAGGTTCTCGCTGACGGAAGACGGAAAACTGCATGGCCACCGGCGAGCACGCTGAATGCTCTATGCTGTGTCGGGTGACTGATTGCCTGAAAAGCGCCGATTCGGTAAGGCACACTCCATGATCCCATCGCTCGAACAGACGTTTCGACCACTGGTTCCAACGATGCCGGCCGAACTAATCTCGGCTGAGAGCCTGGCCGAGATTGGGGCGATCGCGCGGATGCTCCCGAACACTGTGACCTCCTTTTTCGGGTTCGAGTGTCGCATGGGAGAGCCGGCACCGCGGGCAGACTTCCTCCTGTCGGCCCTTCCGGAGCCAGGAGGTGCAATTCTCGCCGGGACGAGCTCGATGGGCGGTCTGCCGGATGATTTCTACCGCCATCCCGTCTGGTCGCACCTGCGCGAATTCTGCCACCAATGGACGACCCCTGGCTCACCATTGCACGATCGGGTTGAAAACATCTGGCTTGAGTTCGACGTCGAGGGGGTGTCCCAGCCGGTTCCGGTTCCCAGCGTTTTCTTCGGCCCCATTGGCGGGATCGGCCCGCACCTGCGCGACGGCTCCACCTTCCCATCTGATGAAGCTCTCTACGGGTGGCTGACGCAGAAGGGACTCGCATCGCTCTCGGGACGTTTGGTGCCGCCCCTCGTCGAACGAAGAATCTTCGACTGCCTGGACGCACTCCCT
Source organism: Dehalococcoidia bacterium (assembly GCA_050184225.1). GTDB lineage: Bacteria > Chloroflexota > Dehalococcoidia > CAUJGQ01 > CAUJGQ01 > JBFXAN01. Next base: position 24,631 of record JBFXAN010000078.1, read on the forward strand.
GCCGGCGCGCGGGTCTTTCAGGTGGGTGCGATGCTCGCCCGGCCGTCCGACGCAGTTCGGCTTTGCATTGCGGATATGTCCCCGAGCCAAATCGAAGTATACCTTCAGCGAGTCCGCTGGCCCGGCTCCGCCGCCCACCTCCGCTCCTTGTTCGTGTTCCTTCGCACCTTCGCAGACTACTTCGTACTCGATATCGACGTGGAGGAGACGGTGCGCCCCAAGATCGGGCTGGAGTGTTACTTCTACGGCTTCAAGCAGCCGGCCCAAGAGCCGCGCTGGCAGGATTTCCTGAACGTGCTCGTCGAGCAGGGCCTGTGCGTTCCGGCCAAGCGAGAGGCGCTGCTCGCCTGGCCTGGGTTCGAGCGTGCCGACGCCTCCCCCGACCTCTGGCCCAGAAACCTTCTGCTGGCCTCGCGCCTGTTCGGCCCGCGTGTCTCAAGCGCCATCAGCCGGACCTTGCATCACGTCAAGATCAGCCACGAGCCGGGCAGACCTCTTGAAGCAAAGGTGTATATGGGGATCGGGGTCCACTGGTTCGCTACTCAGCCTCTGCAGGAGCAATGGCATGCGCGTCTCTGAGATCCTTTCGTCGCTGCCGGCTACGTTGGACTGGATGGTCCTCTTCGACCTCACCACGTTTCGGGCGCTGACGGAGGACGCGACGATCCGGCGCATGTATGGTCTGCCCAGGGACGCCGCGCTCGGGCCATACGGCCATGTCGTATTGACGCGTGAGGGCGTGATCCTTGCCCCTCGCGCGGGGTCATCGCTCGTCGACGCCGACGGCTCACCAATCCTTCCCGCGGGCGCTTCCGGTTCGCTCTCCGATCGCTTCGCCGATGAGCTTGGCCTGGTTCCGGTGGAGCAGGTCGACTGCCTGGGACTTGGGCAGACCAACTCCTCTCCGCCGGTCGCGCTCTCCGTGACGGTGGAATCCGGCTTTGGGGAGGCCACCGCCGTCTTTGGGCGAGAGCCTTCGCAGGAACACTACGAACTGCTCACCGCCGTTGGCGTCGAATACCTCGGTGGCGAGCGAGACGGTGCACGCTTCATCGCGCGATTCCGGAACCGGCTCGCGGACCACATCGGCGCCGGCATGCTCGCCCAGTTCACGCGCACCGGACACTGCACGCACTTCTTCCTTCAGCACGGCGTGATCGATCCGGCACTCGAGGCCGGTCTGATCAAGGCGTCCAACGCCAGAGTCGCGCACGGGAGGAACCTGACCCTGGACGCCGCGCGCACCATTGCCCGGCGCGCATGCGCCGAGACGCTGGCGCTCACCTGCCGGCCGCCGGCGCCTGCCCGGCCGTATCCCTACGGCGACATTGTCCCCCTCGGCCCGCTGCTGCGGGCGCTGCGCGCCTTGCCGGCCGGGCCGGCGCTGTTCGAGCAGATGGGGGTGTGCCAGCAGGTGCGGGACTTCTTGCTCGCTCGCCGCCAGGGCCGGCTCTGGTCATATCACTCCGGCGGCCTCGTCACCGCAACCGACTCTGTCCTGGTTTTGTTGGGGTTGAGGGACGCTGAGGCGGTAGAGGCGCTGGAGATCTTCGCAGACGGTGACGGTGGCTACTACCCGCAACGCTGGTCCGAGAGTGGCGAGCCGGGGACGATGCGCGTCGAGCAAGGCACGAGACACTGGTGCCGGCCGGATTACGCGACGACCTGTCTGGTTGCCGCACTGCGGCGTGAGGCGGGGCTCCCCGTGAAGACGAGTTCAGCATACCTGGCAGCCGGCTTCGAGACGCGCGGCGGCCTCTACTTCGCCAACCCGTACATGGTGGATTGGGCGCTTGCGCTCGCCCTCGGTGAGGACGAGACGGCAGCGCAGCTCCGGCGACAACTAGCGGCCGAGATCCTCGCCGGCATGAACGACGACTACTCCTTTGGCAGCTACGATGTGCCGCTCTCGACGGCGCTTGCGATCCTGGCGCTGGCGGCGCTCGGCCATCACGACCGCACGGTGCGCCTGGCCCAGCTCCGCCTGCTGGAGTTCGTGCAGCCGGTCGGCGGCTGGCCGGAGGCGATCCCGTTCTACTCAACGCTCGCGATCGACGATGAGCAGGTCACTCCATACGCCCTGGTGCAGCGGCTGTTCGCTGATACCAACCGGCAGATCGCTCGTGTCAACGGGCAGTACCATGCGATCTCGCTGTACCTCGACAGCGATCGCATGATCTCAACCGCCATCGCCGCGCTTGCGCTCTCTGAGGTTGCGCGGGCGGAAGACGACGATCGGGATCCGCGGGCGGTCGCGCGCGGGGCGCCACATTCCCGCTACCGCTGCCGCGATCATCGCGAGTACATCGCGACCATCGCCTTGCCGCCATACATCACGCCGCATGACACGCGACAGGAAGCGCGATGATCCTAACGGCGGTGCTGGGTCTACCCCCGACGGACTGCCCCACCTGCCATCTGGAGGATGCCTTCAATGGGTTGGTACTCATAGCTGGAGGGTCTCTCGCAGGTACGCTGCCAGCGAGTCTGGAATCGCGTGTTCCTCATTCCACGCACGGAGGATATGCGCCGCCCGCCGGTCGAGGCTGGGTTCAGTGCAGAGCACCGCGTGCTGGACCGCCTCCAACAGGGGAGGGAGATCCCGGCCACTGTGGCTGGCGCGCTCGCGCGCAAGCGCGAACGCGACGATCGCCTCCTCGACCGTTCCAACACACTCGAATGGCTTCGTCGCCTCCCGCCCCGTCAGCTGAAGTGCCAGCGGCAAGAAACCTGTGTCCTGGAAGAGGTCTCCTCCAAACATGTCTGACAGCACGTCGGCGTCGATGAAGGGGTAAAGGATCGTAAACACAAACAAGCACTTCGGGCACCGACGGCACCAGCGGTCGTATCGTTGTTCTACATTGCAACTCTTGACCACGGATAGATACTCAGAATGCCTTGCGAACGCTTCGGCAATCTGGAGCTCATACAGAGGACGGAGAAGGCTGAAGTAATCGCATGAAGTCGCCAGGTAGTCGCTGGTATATTCGCGAAACATTCTCTCAAACTCGAAGCTCTTCGAATATTGATGGTTCACAGCCGTTCCGTTCCATGATGCAGTGCCCTCGTTCGCGCTCTGCTCATTGGAGAGTGCAACACGGCCGTGGCCCGTCACCACCGCCGTCGTCAGGCTGAGGAACGCGAGATACGCCGAGAATGGCTCATGGCCGTTCAGAAATCCTCGGCGAACCAGATCCCCCAGGGTCGGATCGATCACTCGGCTGGCGCTGATATAGTCCGACGTGCCGCTCGCCGCAATCGTCCCCAACACGGCGGCCGTCGGGTTGAGCGACCATGCCGTCACCCGTGAACCTGGGTGCCGGCACAACAACTCAAGCGCCAGCGCGGAATCTTTGCCGCCCCCGACAGGCACGAGCACGTGCCGGCTGTCAAGAACCGCCTCGTGGCGTCTTCGTGGCAGTGGATCCCGATCTGCACCGCGGATTGAGACAAAGCCGGCATCCCAGAATTCGATCTCGTTCCTGTAGAAGAACTCGCCCAAGCCTGCCAGAAGCAGCTTTCGCCACCATGCCGCCTGATCCGCATTGAGCGCTCCAGCGGCAATGGTGATGATGGGGGAGCACGTTGCCTTCCAATACGTCGGGATCTCCATCATGCCCACATGGAACGCTAGATTATGGAGCACTGCCTGATCAAATCGCGATGCGCGCGTTCCCAATCCTCGCAATAAAACACTCGACGTGAATTCAATGTCGGGTTTGACTTCGAATGAAAAACGCAGGCCCAGATCATCCCCGACTACCACAACACTGTAACTGCGGTAAATAAACTCACCATAACGTCTCCGAAGCTTTTCTGCTTGTGCATTCATGCT
>JBFXAN010000079.1:0-28040 GCA_050184225.1 Dehalococcoidia bacterium
AGGGGGCCTTCAATCGTGACATCAACCTCGACGAATCCGGCCTGCTCCAGCCGTTGCGCGATCGTGGCCGGGTCGAGCGGTACACAGATATCACCGTCGTGTAGATCACGGAAGGGCGGACTATCGAGGCTGTCGACGGCGAGGAGCACACCACCCGGTTGGAGCACCCGGGCGAGCTGCGCGAAGAGTTGGTCCTGCAATGCCGGCGAGGGGACGTGATGGAGCATGAAGAAGGAGGCGGCGCCGCTGAATTGGCGATCGTCGAAGGGCAATGATGTGGCATCGGCGTGGACGACGGTGGTGTTGGTTCCGGCAAGCCGGGCCGCTAGTTGCGCCGCCAGCGTCGCATCCGCCTCCACCGCGGTCAGGTGCGGCACGAGCAGCCGGAGTTGGTCTGTGGTGAGGCCGGGGCCTGGACCCACTTCGAGGACGGCATCGCCGAGCGAGGGCTGGCGGGCGACCCAAGGCATCAGGCGCGTGCGGATGCCTTCGTCCCACTCGGCGCTGGAGCAGAGCTTCAGGTGTTGGGCGTTCACATTGATCTCCGTCTCCACCGTCTACGCTTTGCCAGTGCACAGATGATTTCGTATGTGCTACTAGTACACATTCGCTATCACTAATGATCAAGTGCGGAGCCGACCTCGCCGCGTCTGCCGCGGTGGAGGAAAACACACGTCGCCGTCGCGTCTCACTCCAGCGTCCGTCATGGGCAGACCGCGTGGTCATGACGATCATGGGAGAAGATCCAATTTTGGTCTATCAAGTATGTAGGAACGGTGTAGCAGTGCATTAGCGACTTATCGTGTGCATCCCAACCGGAGGCGCGGCATTGGACTGTGGAATTGGTTTGCCCGTCGCCGGATCGACCTCGAAGGCGCTGGGCAAGTCGAGCTCAGCGGCCCACTCACGCAGCTGCGGCAGCACCTCTTCACCAAAGAGCCGCAGGCTGCGCATCGCGTCGTCATGCGTCATGGCGCCGTCACCGTCCCAGAAGATCAACGCGCCCGGCCGCACGTACTCGAGGATGTGCCGCAGTTTGGGCAGCACCGACTTCGGCGTACCGGCAATGATGCCGCCCTTTTGAATCTGATCCTCGTAGCTGCCGGGAGCAATCGGGCCACCGGATTGCGTGATCCCGCGCGCCCGCAGCGCCGCGCGGGCGGCAACGGTCGGGAGGAGGTTCGACCGCGACGTCAACCCCGGCAGATTCTGAAGGTGTGACTTGACCGTTCCTTGATTGCCCTCGAGGAAGGGATTGCTGGGGCCTTGGAGGAACTTGCGGCCGACCTCGTACGCAAGCTCGTCGGTTTCGTCCAGATGCACCTTGATCAGGTAGCCGGTGTTCTGCGGGCCGGCCTCGTAGCCGAGCTCCGCCGCAATCTCGCGGTAGAGGTCGAACGATTGTTTGGTCGGCTCCTCTTCCGTCGCGGTCATCACGTAGGGATATCGGTGTTCCGCTGCCCATGCGAGGGTCGCCACGCTGAGGACACCGGGAATCCAGATGGGCATGTGCGGTTGCTGGTACGGCCGCGCCCAGGGATTCACATAGCGATATTGGTAGTGGTCACCCTCCCAGCGGAACGGCCCTGGAGTCGTCCACGTCTTGATGATCAAGTCATGCGCTTCCTGGAAGCGCTCCCAGTTGTACGGCGGCTGGGCATTGTGCGACACGCTCTCACGCCCGGTGCCGCGTACCCAGCCGGTCACCAGCCGGCCGCGAGAGATGACGTCGATCATGGCGAGTGATTCGGCCATGAAGATCGGGTCATCACAGATCGGCAGGATATTACCCAACAGCACGATCTTGGCGCGTGTGGTAATCCGCGCCAGAACCGCTGCTTCGATATTGACGACGCTACCGAGCGTAAACGGCGTGCTGTGGTGCTCGTTCATCATGAAGCCGTCGAAACCGATCGACTCGGCGAACAGCTTCTCGTCGAAGTACCGATTGTAGAGGTCTGCGGCGACGACGGGGTCGTAGTCGCCGTTGCTAATGCCCAGGTCTTCGAGGGAGTGTCCCGTCGCCCCAAAGTAGCCGGATGTCGGATCCTGGTAGGGCCGCTCGCTGAAATAGCCGAGAAACATCGCGTCTTACCCTCGCTCGTTCAAACTGAAACCGGCCGGTGGACGATGCCCGCCAAGACCTCGGGCTGTTCGATCTCGACGAAGTGCCCGGCATCGTCGACGATCTCCAGCGCGGCGTTCGGGAGCGCGCGCGCAAATGCCGCGCCGCACTCAACCGGCACGATGCGATCGTGCCGCCCCCAGACGACGGTGGCCGGCACCGACACATTGCCAAGGAGCGGCGGCAGCTGGAGCGAGAACATGTAGGGCCGCCAGGCGACCCGGGCGATCATCTCGCGGTTGAAGTCCCACGCCTTTTTCTGGGCATCGGATGGTTCTGTCCCATAGACCCGCTCGAAGTGCTCGAGGTTGTGGAAGCCGGCTTGTACGTACTCGACGTGGCTCAGCATCATCTGGTCGAGGATGAAGCCGCTCTTCGGCCGGATGCCTGCCGCGCCCACCAGCACCAAGTGCTTCAGGTGTTGCTCGTCCATCGTCGCCATCTCGGCGGCGAGCCAGCCGCCGAAGCCGAGCCCGAGTAGTGTGATCGCGTCCAACCGCAGCGAATTGAGGAGCGCGCGCAGCACGATCGCGAGATCGCGGGGATGCCGGGCGAAGTCCAGACGGTCGGAATTGCCGAACCCCGGCAGGTCGGGGATGTAGACGGTAAATCGTCGCGCCAGATCATCGTAGAGCGGCAGGTTCCCCGGATGACCGACATCCTGGTGCAGCACCACCAACGGAGGACCGTCGCCGCGGCGGGCGACGCGAATAGTGCCGGTTGCGAGTTGGACGGTTTCGTCCTGCCATACCAATTCAGACATGATCTCCCCCGGGGCCGGCCCATTGCTCGATGCCGCCCGATCGCGTGGTGTGCGTGTGGATTGTGACTACTTCAGGGACATGAGCGCGCGAACGCCGGCGAGGAAGGTCGGCGCGCCGCCGGGGATCATGGTGGCCTGAAACGCCTCGAACAGCTCCTGTTCAGTTGCGCCGAGCGCGATCGCGCGCTTGGCATGGGTCGCCACGCCTTCGACGGAGCCGCGGTAGGCGAGTACCGCACAGACGACCATCTCCCGATACTTGGCGGGTAGTGCATGCGTCCCGTCGTCATGTCCCTCGTGCAGGAGCGCTGCACCGGCCAGGTTGTTGTAGACCTCGAGGAAGTCAGGGTCGGCTTCGGCAATATACTGATGCGCCGGATAAACGTAGCCTCGCGCCGACTTCATCCGCTCGATGAGTTGTTCCGTCGATGCCTTCGACGTTGTCACGTTGAACCTCCTAGGCGTAGCTGGGTGTCTTGGTGGTGTACACCACGTCGTTGATGAACGTTGCCACATCGCGACCGGTTGCCGCGCCTTGATCGAGCGGCGTGTGATGTCCGGCGTCGGGCATCGTCGCGAATGTCACCGTGGCGAGACATTCGAGGTTGCGCCCCGTGCTCTCGAGCCAGTCGCTCTCGCCGTATATGACGTGAACCGGTGCGCGCACCGCTTTGAGATCGGCCATGAGGTCGTAGGTGCCGGTCGCCCAGACGGAGTTCAGGAGCCACAAGCCGATCCCGGCGCGGTCAGCGAAGACCGCCGCTGCCGCCGCCGATTGGCCGCTCGGGCTGCTGGGTTTTGGTTGCCCCGTCGCCAGATCGATCAGGCTCGATCGGCTGATGAGCCACTGCTGCCGCTCCGCGCCGGATCCCCAGGCAGGGCAGCCGATCGCGACCACGCCGGCCACGCGGTCGGGAAAGCGCGCCGCCGCCGCCAATGCGATCAGTGCTCCCATCGAGTTTCCGACCAGGACGGGACGTTCCCAGCCGAGGGCATCAAGCACGTCGATCATCGAGGCCGCATGCTGCTCAATCGTGAAGAGATGTTGCGGCTTCTGTGAGTGGCCATGGCCGAGCACGTCGACCGCCGCCACCTGCACACCTCGTGCCGCTAGCTCCGGGATCGCGTCATCCCAGATGTGCAACGACGTTCCGAGACCGTGAATGAGGAGCGCCCGCGGCCCGCCTTCCGGACCATCGACGACAGCGCGGAACGCTCCGTGCGATGTAGCGAGAGTACGTTCTGGCATCTGTTCCTGTTCCTTCATTTAGCGGCGGCCTCGCAGGCGTGGGTCGAGCATCTCCTGCAGCGCATCGCCGAAGAGGTTTGCCGCGAGTACGGTGACGATGATTGCGACCCCCGGTGGGATCGCCAGCCACGGATGCGAGATGAAGTAGAGCTGCGCAGAGGTGGTCAGCATTTGTCCCCAGGAGGGGGTTGGCGGCAGCACGCCCAGGCCGAGGAAACTGAGGGCCGCCTCGACGATGATCGCCTCGCCGGCCAGGGCACTGCCGATGGTCAGCGCGATCGGTAGGGTATTGGGCAGCACATGGCGAATGATCACCCGCCCTTCGGAGCAGCCGAGGCTGCGAGCGGCCTCGATGAACACTCCCTGGCGAATGGACATCGTCGCCGCCCGGATGACGCGAGACACGCGCGGACCCTGGACGATCCCGATCGCCAGAATGACGTTCCGGAGACCCGGCCCCAGCATTGCCACCAGGGCGAGGGCCAACACCAGCGACGGCAGGGTGATGAGGATGTCGACAATCCGCTGGATGAACAGGTCGACGCGCCCGCCGCGAAATCCGCAGATCAACCCGATCGGCATACCGATCGCGAGGCTCAGGGCAATGGAGAGGGCGGCGACCACCACCGACACCCGGGCGCCGTAGACGATCTGACTGAAGATATCGCGACCGAGATAGTCTGTGCCCAGGAGGTGCGCGGCGCTCGGCATGAGGAAGGGCCGGGCGACCGGCTCGGATGGGGCATAGCGGGTGATCACATCCGCCGAAACGGTGAGGGCGACGATCCCCAGCAGCAGCACGGCGGCGACCGCGCCGGCCTTTTGCCGGCGTGCCAGGCGGCCCAACGCGGCCAAGCGAGGGAAGACCTGGGGCGCGCGCGTATTCTTCTGAACGGTGGTGAGTCCTGTCATCGCCTAGCTGTACCTAATCCGGGGGTCGATCACCGCATACGACAAATCGACCAGCAGGTTGGCGACGATCGCCAACACGCCGAAGACCAAGACGATGCCCTGCAGAAGGTTGTAATCGCGGAGCTCGATCGACTTGAGGGCGAGACTGCCGAGCCCGGGGACAGAGAAGATCGACTCGACGATGACTGAACCGCCGAGCAAGAAGGCGAGCTGCGCGCCCGCGACCGTCACCACCGGCAGGAGGGCGTTGCGAAGACCGTGGCGAAGGACGGCTGCGCGTCCCGTGATCCCCTTGGCCACGGCCGTGCGCATGTAGTCCTGACGCAGCACCTCGAGCAGGCTGTTGCGGATCAGGCGGGTGCTCACCGCCGACAGGCTCCAGGCGAGAACAATTGCCGGGAAGATGATCTGCGTCAGATTTGTGCGGAGGTCGACAAACGGCGACACATAGCCTTTCGGCGGCAGCCATTGCAAATAGAACGCGAGGCCAACCACCACCATCGTGCCGAGCCAAAAGCTGGGGATCGCCTGGCCGAGGACGGCGAGGGCGCGGACGATGACATCGATCCAGCTACCGGCGCGTACGGCGCTGATCGTGCCCATCGGGACGGCGAGCGCGATGCTGAGCAGGGTTGCGACCGCCGCAATTTCGAGGGTAGCCGGCAACCCGCGAGCGATCTCGTCGGCGACAGGTGTCCCATAATAGAACGATTGACCGAGGTCGCCCCGCGCCAGATCGCTCATATACCGGATGTACTGCTGCAGGTACGATTCATCGAGGTGCCAGCGCGCCCGCAACGTCGCGACCTGCTCGTCGCTGAAGACGCCCGACTCCGCCATCAGCGCGGTAACGGTGTCGCCCGGGACCAGGCGAATCAGGATGAAGACGAGCAGACTGAGCCCCAGTAGCGAAGGAATCAGCAGCAGCAGCCGATTGAGTATGTATCTCTGCACGGGATCGATCCTCTTCTAGGCGAATGAGGCATCTTCCAGATACGGGGCGCCGAACGTGAGATGGAAGAAGTAGTTCCGTACTTTCGGCTGAACGACTTCGGCCAGCGCCGGTAAGCCCAGCGGAATGTCGATGATGTTCTCCGTGAGCAGATAGCGCTGGATGTCGATCACGTACTTTGCCCGCTCTTCAGTGTCGAGGATGCGCCGCTGGCGCTCGATCATGTCGAGGAGCCGCTGGTCATCGACCGGTTGGAAGTAGTACTCGCCGCGCGGGTTATAGGCGGTGTACAGCAGTTCCGGCGAGTTGCCGGTGAGCGGGGCGGGGGTGAGCTGATTCTTGTCGAATGGCGGCCGCCAGCGCGCCAGGTATTCTGCCTGAGGGTAGCTCGTAATCCTTGTCTTGACGCCGCCTTTTTCCAGCTGCTGCTGCAGGATCAGCGCGGCGGACTCATACCACTTGCCGTACCCCTGGTTCCAGGACATCTCGAGCGTCTGCTCATAGTCATAGCCGGCGGCGTCGAGCAGCTTCTTTGCCTCGGCGAGATCGACCTTCAGCAATTGCCTGGCCTGATCTTCCGGTAGGCCGTAGTCGCCCCACTGATGCGGCAACGGGCCGACGAAGCTACCGCCGCGGGAGACGAGGTCGTTCACCTGTTGCTGGTCCACCATCTTCAGGATCGCCAGCCGAACCCGCGGATCATTGAGGGGCGGCCGCGTCGGTGTCACCTGAAGGCGGCGCGTCACCCAGGTGGCGAACTCTTGCACCTGGGCACCACGAATCTGTGCCTTGATCGCCGTGAGATTCTCGGCGTCAACATCACTGATCGAATCGACCTGGCCGGAGGCAAAACTCGAGAGCGTCGCGGCATTGTCTCTGATCAGCAGGTACTCCACACCATCGAGATGCGGCTTTCCTTGCTTCCAGTAGGTCGGATTGCGCTGAAAGACGATCTTCTGGCCCTTGTCCCAGCGCTCCATGATGAACGGACCGGTGCCGACCGGGTTCGACTTGAGCTGATCGGTTTCGATCAACTCACGCGGGACAATCCAATAGAAGTGGAAGGCCAGGGAGTGGAGAAACTCGGCGTATGGTTGGGTCAGTTTCGTAACGACCGTCCTGTCGTCGGACGCTTCCAAAGAGGCCAACTCGCCGGCAAATCGACCGGCGAGCTGCGACTTCAGTTCTGGCGAGAGAATCCGGTCGAACGTTGCCTTGACGTCGCTTGCACCGAACGCGCGGCCGTTGACCGGCGGTCGGTTTTGCCAGGAGACGTTGTTCCGAAACGTGAAAACGGTCGTGGTTTCGTCCGGTTGCTCGAACGATTCGACGAGGTCGGGGACGATGTCGGTGGAGGATGGCGCGGTTTCAGGCCCCCAGTTCCACTTGAGGAGACGGTTGTAGACCAATCCGACCGCGCGATGGATGGTCGAGTTATAGGAGAGGGTTGGGTCGAAGTCGGGCGGCTCCGTCAGCCGCGGAACATGAAACACACCCCCTTGCTTTGCCTCTTCCGACGCGACCTGCGTGGTGCCGCCGCCATCCGCGAGCGAACCGGAACCGTCGGTTGTGCTTCCGCCGCCGCAGGCGCTCAGGAATGCACCGGCCAGTCCCGCCCCCCCGGCGCCAACCAGCAGTCTACGACGTGTCGTCTTCGCTATCGTGCCCATGGTGCCCCCTCCGGTTTTCCTCCAGGTACAACTAGCGGACTAGCTGACCGACATCGCTGCTGAGCTTCGGCATGATCTCCGAAGCGAATGCCTGCAACACATCGATCACCTGGCCCTGCGGCTGGCCGCCGCAGTTGAACCAGGTGATCACGTTCTGAATACCGGTGTACTCGCGGTACTCTTGGAGGTCGGCGAGCACCTGCTCGGGTGATCCGACGATCACAGAACGATGTGACAGGTAATACTCGTAGGGTTTCGGTTCTCGGGCGAATCCGAACATCACGCGGTTGTCGCGGATGTCGAAGTACCACATCAGTCCTTCGCGGTAGGCTTCCTGCGCCTGGGCGGTCGTCTCCGCCATATGGGTCTGTTTGAGCTGCCAGCAGCGGGAGAGCGCATCCCGAATTTGCTCGCTGCCATGGCCGGCCTTCGCGGCGGTCTCACTGTACAGTTCCATCTTGTGCTTCGCGTCATCCCATTCGGGACCTTGTCCGAGCACGACTGGGAAGAGGCGCTCTGCCGCCCAGATCACAGAGGAATCGCTGCGGGAAACCATCACGTAGATCGGTGGCTCGGGCTGTTGCTTGGGCTGCGGGAAGAGCTCAGCATCCGGGATCGTGACGAAGCGCCCTTCATAGGCGGTCCGGCCGGTCTTCCAGATGGCGCGGACGGCGTCGAAGGTTTCCTGCCAGCGCTCTTCCCGTTCCTCAAACGGTATGCCGTAGGTGGAGAACTCAAGCGGGTCGTATCCCTTTCCGACGCCCCAGTCGAAACGACCGTCGGACAAGACATCGACGTATGCCAAGTCCTCGGCGATGTGGAGCGGGTGGTGGAGAGGAAGTCGGGTGACCGCCGTGGCAATGCGGATCCGTGTCGTCGCCCGGGCAAGAGCGGCAGCGGTCAGGTGAGCCGTCCCAACGATGCCATAGCGCCGGGCGTTATGTTCGGCGAGCCAGAGCTCGTCATAGCCGAGGCGATCGGCGGCGAGCATTTGGTCGAATTCATCGGTGATAGCTTCATGTGGGGTCTTCCAGGGCGGGACGGACGACAAGTGAAACAGACCAAACTTCATGCAACTTCCCCTCCGGGCGCATCGATGCGACGTGCACTCTTGAAACAGCGTTCTGAGGCACGCTCGCTGAATCCAGCGTCACGCCTCAGCAGCGAGAGCGGCGTGCCTTCGGCGCCGCGTCGCCGGTCAACTGACTGAGCGCTCAGTTGACGCTAGCGAAACGCTGACGCGGTGTCAAGTCACGGGGCTTTCCGGTGGTGGGAGCATCGACGCGTCGTGGCCACGGGCACGGGCGCGTCCGGCCTCGACCGTCCATCTCATCTCGCCGCCGCAGGATGGCGCAACACCGGGACAAAAATAATCCGGCTACATAGACTGTTTGCTTTCGCGATCAATGATGGATATGCTCGACAAAAGGATTCCAACTTGTTGAGTCTTATATAGTTCGATGTCAATTTCATCTAGAAGTACCCAAAATTTCAAGGCCCACATATGGGCAAGCATAATGAAGTCATGCGCAAAGAGTGTTGTGTTGACCGGCTTGAACTCACCGTTCTGGATGCCCCATTGAATTACATCGCTAATGACCTGCCGTCCGCGCAGTTCGCCATTCTTCCAAGGTATACGCTGATCCATCTCCAATGCATATGTTTCTCGGTAGACCAAGTTCAGCTCTCGGCGTAATCGGTGAACTGTAGCGAAATAAGAGTCGGCTATGGCAGTGATCGTCATTCTAGCAGTCGGACGCCTGTCGACAGAAATGATCGCGTCAAGTAATTGCTCGGCGATATCGCTGAGCATGAGATAGAGGATGTCTTCCTTTCTCGATATGTACAGATAGAGCTTTCCCGGCTGCCACCCGAGTGCGGTCGCTATCTCCCGTGTTGTCGTTTTGTAGAACCCTCGTTCGAGAAACAGTTTTGTCGCGGCCTTGATCAACTCCGCGTGGCGTTCCTTCCGGAGTGCCACATCTGCCACTTTTGAGGTGTTCATCACGCTACTATTCATCTACCTTACTCACCTAGCCCCGTTGATCATCGTGGACCTTCGGGTTCTTGTCCCGGCCGTCGAGCCGCGGCGGGGTTCGGGATTTAGTATAGAGAGTCCGTCCACAGGTCCGGCGCAACCATGCTTCGGAATATCTCGGCGCCCATGCTGCTCATCAAGGCATACAGGCCGGATTCGGGTTGGGACCAATGATACGTGACGGGAATTACGTTGAACTATTGCGATTGTCACACCTGTCCGTACGGGTGAGCAGATTTTCGGCCAGCGCCTGCACCGAGTTGGCCGCCGTATGTGCGACTGGTCGCGTCTTCTTCCACTCCTGACCCAGGACTTTAATTCATACCTAATCTCCTGTTTACCAGCGGCACCCAGACTAACCAAAGGGTGTATGTCGCTCCGAGGATGCCGGCCGATTGAGTGGTTGATTCAGACCGGAGCGGACGCACGAGAGCGGGGTGATCGCTGCGATGCTGACCGTCCCAACTCAGGAAGGGCTGTCTCGGCGCACGGTACTGGTCGTCGAGGATGAGCCGACGATGGCGACGGTGTTGCGCTACAACCTGGAACGTGAAGGGTACCGCTGCCTGATGGCCGGCGATGGCGCGCGGGCGTTAGAGCTGGCGCGCGACGAGCATCCGCACCTGCTGTTGCTGGATGTGATGCTGCCCGGCATCGATGGTATCGAGGTCTGTCGTCGCGTCCGAACGCAGTCGAATGTGCCGATCATCCTGCTGACGGCCCGCGTCGAGGAGATGGGACGGATCGTGGGGCTGGAGGTCGGTGCGGACGATTATGTAACCAAGCCGTTCAGCATGCGCGAGCTGCTGGCGCGGGTGCGCGCGCACCTGCGGCGGGCGGCGATGGTGACGTCGCACGAGTCGGCGCTGCTTCCGCTGATTCCGTTGCTGCCCGGACTGGTGATCGATCCCAACCGGCGTCAGGTCACGCACAACGACAAGCCGATCGGACTGAAGCCGAAGGAGTTTGATCTCCTCGTATTTCTTGCCCGACATCCCCGCCGGGTGTTCACCCGGGATCAGCTCCTGGAGCAGGTTTGGGGTTACGAGTTCACCGCTCAGTCACGCACGGTCGACGTCCACGTCCGCTGGCTCCGCGAGAAGATCGAGCCCGATCCTGCCCGCCCGATCTGCCTGCTCACGACGCGCGGCATCGGCTATCGGTTGGAACTGGGGCCGTCGCCGGTGCTGTGACGGCTGTGGTGTTCTTCATGATGTCTTCATCCGGCCGCGCTACGTTGGTCGCGTCAGTGTCCCCACAGTTGCACGACTCGAGGTCCTGATGGTCACGTCCGCTACCCCAACCCCACTCCGTCGTATCCGTGTCCGCTGCCCGCGCGTTAATCACCACTTGACCGCCCGTTGATCGCCTGTTGATTCGCGGATGAGAGCTTGATGGTGTCCGCGGTGAGGTTGTGGCAGTGGCGTAGTTGGTGGTGATGAAAGCGCATGGACGATGGCCGATTCGGATTGCACATCGGGGAGGGAACAGCGGTTCCCTGCTGCGCGAGGCGCTGGCTGCCGGTGTCGACTGGATCGAAGCGGACATCCGACTCCACTATGGCCGGCTCGTCGCTCGTCACGATCGGTCGATCTGGCGGCTGCCGATCACCTACAGCCGGCGGTCGGTGGCGCTGCACCTCGCGCCGGCGATCGTGCTCGACACGCTGCTCGACGCCACCCAGGCCACGCCGACCCGCGTGCTGATCGATTTGAAGGGCGGGCATGCCCGCTTGCCCGACGCGCTGATCCGCGTGCTCCGCAGCCACGACGCCTTTGATCACGTGGCGCTGTGCGGCCAGGAATGGGCGTTGCTGGACCGGGCGGGGGCGCTTGATCCGCGCGTCGAGGTGATCTATTCGCTGGGGACGCCGGCGCATCTGTATCGATATCTTGCGCGACGGCGCGATGGGGCGGCACCGCCCACCACGTCTTGTTTTCACGGGCTGCTCACGCCGGCGCGGGTTGCCGCGCTGAAAGACGCGGGCAGCACGATCATCGCCTGGACCGTCGACGCGGAGGAACGCGCCCATCAACTGCTGGAGTGGGGGGTGGACGGCATCACCAGCAACCGATTGGGGTTGCTGGGCCGTCTGCGTCCTGGCTCAAGGGAGAGCGAAAACGAACGCCGCCTTCGAGCCGAGCGTCAGGATGCCGGTTGCTTTACCATCACCAGACAGGGAGCGTCATGACCGGACGCATCAGCCGCCGAACCCTTGCGAGGCGTGCCCTGGCCGTGACGCTCGCGCTGGAGATGACCCGCGGCCTGAAACCGCCGGCGGCCGGTGCTGCTGGTGGTTCCGAGACCCGCATCCAACTCCTGTCGATCAACGACTTTCATGGGGGCATCGAGGAGCGGACCGTGAGCGGCCGCCCGGTCGGGGGCGCGGCGGCGCTGGCCGCCCACCTCGCGCTGCGGCGGGCGGGGCGGGCGAACTCGCTGACGGTCCACGCCGGCGACCTGATCGGTGCCTCACCGCCGATCTCGGCGCTGGCGCGGGATGAGCCGTCGATCACTTCGATGGACCTGCTCGGTGTGCAGCTCGGTTCGGCCGGCAACCACGAGTTTGACCGCGGTGCGGCGGAACTGCTCCGCCTGCAGTACGGCGGCTGCGACGCGGCGATGAACTGTTTCGGTGGCAGCCGGATGCAGTACCTGGCCGCCAACGTCGTCGATCGAGTCACCGGCCGGCCGATCCTGTCGCCGTACATGGTGCGCAGCATCGACGACGTGCGCATCGGCTTCATCGGCCTGACGCTCCGGGAGACGCCGACGATCGTCCGGCCGTCCGGAGTGGCGGGCCTCGACTTCCTCGACGAGGTGGCGACGATCAACCGCTACGCGGGCGAGTTGCAGGCCCAGGGCGTCAACGCGATCGTCGGGCTGATCCACCAGGGCGGCGACGGCAGCGTCGATGGCGGGCCGATCACCGGGGCGGAGATCAATCGCATCGCCAACGGCATCGACCCGGCGGTGCGGGTGATCGTCAGCGGCCACACGCATCGCGGCTATCAGGGCTACATCGGCGATAAGCTCGTGACGCAGGCGTTCTCGTACGGCACGGCGCTGGCAGACCACGAAATCGTCGTCGACCGGCAGAGCGGCCGGATCGTGGGGGCGACGGCCGCGGTGATCACCACGTTCCTCGACGATCTTGTCCTCGACCCGGCGATCGTCGCCCAGGTGCAGGTCTGGCAGGATGAGGTGCGCCCGCTGGTGGAGCGGCTGGTCGGTGAGGCGGCGATCGATATCACGCGCGAGTCCAGCGCGGCCGGCGAGTCGGCGCTCGGCAACCTGATCGCCGACGCCCACCGGGCGGCGATGGGCACGCAGATCGCGTTCACAAACCCGGGCGGCATCCGCGACGATCTGCCGGCCGGTCCGATCACGTGGGGTCGCCTCTTTGCGATCCAGCCGTTTGCCAATGACCTCGTGCGGATGACGCTCACCGGGGTGCAGATCGAGCGGCTGCTCAACCAGCAATGGCAGGACGAGAACTTCATTCGCATCCTCAAGACATCCGGCGTGCACTACGTTTGGGACGGCGACAATCCAAGTCAGCGCGTGCGGTTGGCGGACGTCTTCCTGGCGGACGGGACGCCGGTGCGGCCGGACGAACGCTACACGGTGGCGGTGAACAGCTACCTCGCGACGGGGGGTGACGGCTTCATGGTCCTGACCGAGGGCGACGATCGGGAAACCGGCCCGGTGGACCTCGACGCGCTGGTGAGCTATATCGAGTCCCTGCGACAGCCGATCCGCGCGCGGATCGAGGGCCGGATCGAGCAGCGCCGCGTGCCGCTCGCGATGGCTTTGCTCTCCGCGACGCTCTGGGAGAGTCAGGGGCACGCCCGTTCCTGTTGTACGTAGGCGCTGTCGCGTTGACAACGGTTCGCAAAGCCGCGGCAGGCAGCGTCCGCGTTGTCGGGCGCTCTCGTTCGACCATAAGCCGGGAGCAGGAACGGACTGGGCCGTCGAAGCCCGCGACCCGTCGCACCATGGGTATCTACACCACTACCTCGCGTTCTCTGTAACCGGCGCGCTGATCTAGCATAACCATAGGCGTCGCACCCCATGACGGCGTCACCCACTCTCCGGAGGCCCCCATGTCCGGCAATGCGCCTACGATCGTGCCGATTACCCTGCCGATCCTCATCGCCGAAGAGACCGAGCTTCAGCAGCTTCGCGCGGCGGGTACGCCACCCACCGCCGGCCGCCCTGGCACCCGGAACCTGTCTGACGAATCGACCCGACGGCTGGCGATTATCGCGCAGATGCGGGATCTCTACACCGAGCTGCGCGCCGACAAACGGCGCACTGCCCCCTGATCACCCGCTGTCCGCCACACCATGGAGCGTCTGACGAAGCGCCGTCTTCGGGACGCCAGGCTGTCTATCTCCTGGAACCGGCATCGCACGGCAGCCGCATTGCCCGCCGGTTAGGGGCGCCGTGCTGCGATCCGCCGGATCAGCCAGAGTGTGACCACAGCAAATCCGAGGCTAGTGCTGCCCGCCACAGCGATCCGCTCCCAGGTGATGCCGGCGACCGGCCAGGTCAGGAGCAGCCAGAGGCAACTGAAGAGGAGCGCTACGACCAGTACATAGAGGGTCATGCCACGGATGGTTGTGGGAGGGGTTCGCGGCCGTCGTCTGCTGGGACCGGCGATGGACGGGTGCTTCGTTTGCATCACCGTCGACGGTAGCGTGCCAATGTCAACGAGGGATTAACGGCTGTCGCGACCGCTCTGATGCTGGTCGATGAGCCGCGCATCCAACCGCTGGAAGGTGACGACTTTCGCGGCTAGGTTGACGTGCGCCACCTCCCATCCCGCCCGCCGCCAAGCGGCGCGGTGGGACGCCTGCTCGCCCGCCGCCATCCACCAGCCCTCGGCCGTCCATGCGGCGTCGGGCAGGGGGCGGCCAAGGATCGACTCCAGGGTTGGGAAGGCGAGGGCCAACTCGCTGCCGAGTTGCCCGCGAAGATACGTCGTCAGCGCGGCATAGACGGCCTGGCGTGACATTACGACTCGATGGTGCGCGTGGCCGGCGCGAACGTCGGAACGGGATACATGCGATCACGCGGCTGCATCGACATGAGTATCGCCGCCACGTGTTAACAACCGATTAATGCGATGGATGGGTCGTCTTTGGGTTATTCGCGGGTCCGCGTCGAGCCAGGATCGGGCGATGATCGGGTCAGCGGATCGGCCGGCTGTCTCAAGCACGGTCCGAGGAGGGAGCGATGGTTGCACGATTGATCGAGCGGCACAGCGGGCGGCTGGGACCGGTCCACATGCTGACGGCGGTGGTGACGACGATCGGCCGGGGCGCGGACAATGACATCATCCTCGCCGGCGCCTACGTCTCGGCCCGCCATGCTCAGGTGTGTTGGGACGGGCGGCACTATGTCCTCAACGATTGCGGCAGTACGAACGGCACCGATCTCAACGATGCGCGTCTGGCGGCGCCGCGATGCCTGTGCGGCGGCGACCGGATCAGCGTGCCCGGCCATCCAGATGTCACGCTCGTGTTTGAGGATGGTTGCGGCACCGCCAAGCTGCCGGTGGCGCACCCGGCCGAGGCCGTCTGGCGTCTCGACCCGGCCACGGCCGAGCTCTGGGTGCGGGGTGTGCCGGTTTCGCTCAGCGCGAAGGAGTATCGGGCGCTGGCGCTGCTGGACGCGCGCCGCGGCGCGCTTGTGAGCAAGGACGAGCTGGCCGCGCACGTTTGGCCCGAGTATGACGGGGCGGTCGCCGACGATAACCTCACCCAGCTCGTCGCCCGGCTGCGGCGCAAGCTGGAGGGCGACGGGGTCCGGCCGCCGCTGCTCGTGACCGTGCGCGGCTTGGGGTATCGGCTGGTTGTGGGCTGACGCCTATTTCGTTGCGGTGGGGCGAGTGTGGCGGAACGTGGTCCGGCAGCCGGTTCGCGACATCTGGCACCGGGCCGTTCGGCGGGTTGGTCACCGGCGTGCCGCAGGCGCCGCAGAAGCGGGCGCCGGCGCGCAGCGGTCCGCCGCAGCATGCGCAACCCCGTACGGTCAGCGCCTCGCGACGGGCTGCCAGGGCGATCAGGTCACCGCTGCGGGGCGTCTGCCCGGCGAAGGAGTTGCCCGCGCCGGATGCAGCCTGACCGCAACGCACGCAATACCCGGCGCCGGGGCGCATGAGACTGTCGCAGGCAATGCAGTGGGAACCGGCCGGCGTCATTGATCAGCCCTCCTTCCGCGATGCGGCTATGTCTGCTCCAGCGCGGCGAGGGTGTCGCGGATCGCGCGGCGGAGCGCCGGTGGCATGGGCCGCTGACTGCCGGTTTCGCGGCCATAGCAGCGGAGACAGATCGGGCGACCGCCGGTGCTGATCATGACCAAGTCATCCAGTTCGGCGTCGAAGTGGCAGATGCGGCAACATTGCATGGTGGCCTCCTTGTGGCGGGCGCGGCTGGTGGGCGCCGGCTCGAAGCGCCGACGCCCACCAGCACCGACCCACCAGCCGGCTAGAGAATGACCTGCGTGACCGCAGCGCTGTTGCCCTGGACCTGTGCCAGCGTCTGCACGGCGCCGGGCGAACCGGCGGCGAAGTTGCCGCCGACCTGCAGGTTGATCTGGGGAATGAAGGCGAAGTTCATGGTCGTTCCTCCTCAGGATGAAATGACGGCTGTGATCACGAGAACTGGGTGACGGCGGCGCTGTTGCCCTGTAGCTGGACCAGCGTCTGGACGGCGCCCGGCGAAAACACGGCGAGGTTGAGCCCTGCCTGGACGTTGATCTGGGGGACAATGGCGATGTTCATAGCGGTTATCTCCTTTCTGGTTGGGCCGATGGTGTCCGGTCAACCGGTGTGACATCGTTAGTGTGCCGCGCGGGGAGGGATGGAATCGTGACCGGAACGTGACACGCGCCTGATGCGTTCATGACATTTCGCCGGGCCGGGGAAAGTGGGCAGCGCGGTGTCGCGCCGGGATTGGGATCATTCGATGAGCGGAACCTACGTCCACGGCTATTCGTCCGACGAGAGCACCCGGCTGGTCGATCAGGCGGCGACGCTGACCGAGTTGCTCCACGCCGATACGCGCTATCCCGCTGGTAGCCGGGTGCTGGAGGCGGGGTGTGGCGTGGGCGCGCAGACGGCGATCCTGGCCGGCGCCAGCCCGGGGTCGGCGATTACCTCGATTGACATCTCGGAGACATCGCTGGCGGCGGCGCAGCGGCGCGTGGAAGAAGCGGGCATAACAAATGTGAACTTCCAGCGCGCCGATATTTTCGAGCTTCCCTTTGCGGCAGCGCACTTCGATCACGTCTTCGTCTGTTTCGTCCTTGAACATCTGCCGGACCCTGCCGGGGCGCTGGCGGCGCTTAAGCGAGTGCTCAAGCCTAGTGGTTCGATCACCGTGATCGAGGGGGATCATGGCTCGGCGTACTTCCACCCGGACAGCGCCGACGCCCGCCGGGCGATCCAGTGTCTGGTCGAGTTGCAGCAACGGACCGGCGGCGATCCCTTGATCGGACGGCGGTTGTATCCGCTGCTGGTGCAGGCGGGGTATCGCGATGTCGCCGTCTCGCCGCGGATGGTCTACGCCGACGCCAGCCGGCCGTCACTGGTCGATGGCTTCACACGGAAGACCTTCACCGCCATGGTGGAAGGGGTCGGCGGGCAGGCGGTCGGCGAGGGGCTGATCGATGCAGCACGCTGGGCGGCCGGGATCAGGGACCTGTATCGAACGGCAGAGGCGGACGGGACGTTCTGTTACACGTTCTTCAAGGCGGTCGGGTCGCGGTAACAGCTCCGTACTCCCACATTCGTGCTATTTGCGGTCCCGCCAGCCGCCATCCGCCGCTACCTCGCCGGAGAGATGACCTTAACGATTGGCGGGTTTGTGCGAAGGCGGGCAGCGTGACACGCGCCATTCTGTGCCCAACACGCGGCGACGAGCCCGCGATGTGGAGGACGGAGATGGCGATGCAGGAAACCAGGCGGCGTGCCCAACCCCTCGAGGACGCGCTGACGCACCTGCCGGCACAGTTCGAGCCGGTCCGACCGTCAACATTTGAATCGCCAACCCCACGGGTAAGCTTGCCGGATGGTCTTACCCCGCGCGAGGCGGAGGTCCTGGGCCTGCTTGCGACCGGACTAAGCAACCGTGAGATTGCGGAGACGCTGGTCATCAGCGTGCGCACGGTCGGCCGGCACATCGACAACCTCTACGGCAAGATCGGCGTCCACGACCGCGTGCGTGCCCGGCAGTACGCCCGCGCCCACGGCCTCACCGCCGCGCCATCAGCCGTCGCCTGGCAAGGAGAGGCAGCAGGGGGAACGGGCAGACCGATGCCCTCGCGCGCACCCAGCGAACCGCAGCGGGACGATCAGCCTGGGATGATGGACCAACTGGTGATGACGGCAATCTCGCTCTTGCTTCTGGGAGGTCTCCTGTTCTGGCAGCTGACGTCAGGGGGTGATCAGAAATCCGCGGACCACACTGCCGCGATCGGTGGCGCCGATGCTATGGCCGATCGTGGCGCGGCCGCTTCGCCGATACAGGATCTGCAAGTGACCATGGCTCGCGGGACATCGGCATGGACCGGCACGCCGACCACCTACATTGTCAACTCGCCGGGGCAGGCGGCGGAGGTGTACGCGTTCCTCGAACAGGTTCGGAGCACGATCGACACCGGATTTGAGCAGGTGGGGCCGGTGGAGGTGGTATGGTTCGACTCTCCTGAGTGGGAAGCGTACTTCTGGGCAACGCACGAAGCGAGACATATGCGCGATGGCGTAACCCACTCGGTGATCGACCTACGCACAGCCGATCGTGGTTCGTCTAGTATGTGTGACATTCAGGTTGGGCCGTCCGGCTGTTAGGTCGGGCGTCGCCGAACCACCGCGAACTGTCGGCGTGATGGGGAGCTTGGCGAAGGAGCGCAGGGCGATGACGGACGAGATCCGCTTCTTCCGGACCCCAGCAGGCGTGCGCGTCGCCTATCGGCGGTTGGGTATGGGGCCGCCGATCGTCTTTCCCGCGTGGTGGTTCAGCCATCAGGACCATCTCTGGTCCCACCCGCCGGCGCGGACGTTCTTTACGACTCTGGCAGAGCATTTCACCGTCGTCTGCTACGACGCGCCAGGCTGCGGTTTGTCCGACCGAGAACCACCGGCGCTGTCGCTCGATGCACGGGTCGAAGTTCTTTCTGCGCTCGTCGATCACTTAGCGTTGGGGCGTTTCGCCTTGTTCGGCTACTCCCAAGGAGGCAAGTCTGCGATTCGCTACGCGGCCGAGCATTCGGAGCGCGTCGCTCAGCTCATCCTCCTCTCTGCCCCGGCGCATCCGCCACAACCGGCCGACCCGGTCAACGCCGCCGAGGTGTGGGAGGCGACCAAGGCATTGGTCCGGGCGAGCTGGGGTCTCGGTTCCTCGACGCTCGTCGAACTGGAGGCGCCCGGGGCGAATGCGTTGACGCGCGAGTGGCTGGCGGAGGAGGCGCGTGTGGCCGTCGATCCGGATACGGCGATCGCCATTTTTGAGGCCTTCCACGCAGCCGATGTCTGGCCCCTCTTGCCCCACATTCAGGCGCCGTGTCTCGTCATGCACCGCCGCGACGAACGTGCCTTTCCCTTGAACGCGAGGTACAGGTCCTGCGGCTGCTGGCGGCGGGCAAGAGCAACCGGGCGATCGCCGAGTGGCTGGTGCTGAGTCCGCACACGGTCACGCGCCATGTCTCGAACATCTTCGACAAGACCGGCGCCGCCAACCGCGCCGAAGCGGCCACGTATGCAGCGCGCCACGGGTTGCTGGAGTGATCCTCTGGGGCCATGTTCGCAATGGCGATGATGGTTATGCTTGTCATCCTGAGCGGCAGCGAAGGATCTCGGAGATTGAGTTGCGTCCGAGATCCTTCGCTGCCGCTCAGGATGACAACGTGGGGGTACGCTCCATTGTCGAACACGCACTATGGGACCAGGTTTGCCGTCAGCGCAGGAGGCGTTCGTAGACGGTGCGGGCGCGTTCGGGTTCGGGCTGGGGGTTGAAGTTGAGGATGGGCAGGGCGCCGCCGAGGGCGCGGCGTTCGTCGAGTTGTTCGGCGCAGGCGTCGAGTGGGCCGATGATCGCGGTGGCGTCGACGAGGCGGTCGGAGACGGCGGCGTGGGCGGCGGCGAGGTCGCGTTCGGCGGTGGCGGCCTGGACTTTGGCGACCTCTTCCTCGAAGCCGAACCGGGCCAGCATTTCGGCGTAGAAGCGGCCCATCCGGCCGATGTAGTAGGCGATCGGGTGGCGGGCGCGCTGGCGCTGCTCCTCCTCGTCCACCGCGTCGGTGAGGTAGACCTGGATCTGCGGGGCGATCGTGACGGCATCGGCGGGGCGACCGGCCTTGGCCGCTTCTTCGGCCAACGTTTTCGCCAAGGTGGCGAAGTGCTCCTTGGGCCAGTAGATCGGGATGATGCCGTCGGCGATCTGGGCGGTTTGGCGAATGCTGGCCGGCGTGATCGCGGCGATGTAGATCGGGATGTGCGGGCGGAGCGGCGTGAAGCCCTGGCTGCGGAAGGTAAAGCCCCGCTGGAGATGAAAGATCTCACCGTCATAGTTGAGTGGCTCGCCGGCCATGAGCAGGTTGATGATCTCGACGTATTCGCGCAGGCGGCGGAGCGGTTTCTCGAAGGGGATGCCGTGCAGGTGTTCGATCACGTTGGCGCCGCTGCTGCCGAGGCCGAGCGTCAGCCGGCCGCCGGATACCTGATCGAGGGTGGCGGCGGTCATCGCGATCAGCCCGGCGGAGCGGCTGTAGACATTGACGATGTTGGTGCCGAGGCCGATGCGCTGGGTCTTGGCCGCCAGTTCGGTGAGGGTGGTGAAGGCGTCGCGGCTCCAGGCTTCGCCGGACCAGACCGATTCCACGCCGACCTCATCGGCAATCTGGACTCGCTGCACCGCTTGTTCGTGTTCGGCGGGCGTGCGGCCGCCGCCGACGCCGATCGCCAGTCGTTTGGGCATGGGCGCTTACTCCGTTCGCGCGGCAGTGGGCAATGGGCAGTCGGCAGTGGGGAGGCGAAAGCGCCATTGCCGATTGCCCATTGCCGGCGGCGCTAGCCGCGGGGAAGGCCGAGGCCGCGGGTGGCGATGATGCCGCGCTGGATCTCGCTGGTGCCGGCGGCGATCGTGCCGGAGACGCTGGTCAGATAGGACGTTGCCAGCCGGCCCATCAGCGGCGCCGCGCGATCGTCGCGCAGCTGACCGTACTGGCCGATCACCTGCATACCGGTGCGGGCGATCCGCTGACCCAGCTCCGAGCCGTAGAGTTTGGACATCGACGCCTCGTGGTTGGGGATCTTCCCCTGCGCCTGCATCCAGGGAATCCGGTAGGCGATCAGCGTCCCTGTCGCCACCTCAATCGCCCGCTCCGCCAGTTCCAGCCGTACGCTGGGATTTTCCTCCCAGTAGTGGCGATTGCCCTTGGCAAAGGTCACGATCTCTTCGAGCGTCCGCCGGCCGCCAGCGTAGGCCTGGATGCCGCTCCGCTCGAAGTCGAGGGCTACCGCCACCTGATACCAGCCGCGGTTGAGCTCGCCGACGAGGTTCTCCTTCGGAATGCGGACGTTGTCGAAGAAGACCTCGTTGAAGCCGTGCTGGCCGGCGATGTTGATCAACGGCCGCACCGTGATGCCGGGCGTGTCCATTGGCACGACGAAGGTGGAGATGCCCTTGTGCTTCGGCGCATCGGGGTCGGTGCGCGCAGCCAGCCAGCCCCAACTCGAATGATGCGCGCCACTCGTCCAGATTTTCTGGCCGTTGATCACGTAGTCATCGCCGTCGGCCACGGCCCGAGTCTGCAAGGCGGCGAGGTCGGACCCGGCGCCCGGCTCAGAGTAGAGCGTGCACCAGACATCCTCACCCGATGTGATCCGGGGCAGGTAGCGGTCCTTCTGGTCCTGGGTGCCGTAGAGCATGACGGCGGGACCGACCCAGGCGACGCCCATGCCGCCGCCGCCGGGGGCGCGGTGATAGGCGAGCTCCTCGTTGTAGATCAGTTGGGTCATGTGGTCGGCGTCGAGGCCGCCGAATTCCTTCGGCCAGGCCATCGCCAGCCAGCGGCGGTCGGCCAGGGCGGCGGTGAAGCGACGCGACAGCTGCCAGGCGGCGTCATCCTCCGCCTCGCCGCCCGTGGCCCGCGTGGCGTAGTCTGCCGGCAGGTTGGTCGTGATGACCTCCTGCACCTCCGCTCGGAACGCTTCCTGCTCCGCCGTGAACTTGAATTGCATGTCATTCTCTCTTCCGGCCCGCTGGGTACAATGGGCCTGAGACAAAATCAGACGCGGTATGATTTTGCGTGGCGCCGAGGGCAGTGTCAAGGCAGAGCACGCGAAGATCGCTCCGTTCAGACGACGCTCATCTGTCGGGCAGTGACCGCCGGGGAGGCGATGCCGGTGACGAAAGTACGCGACCTCGATCAGGTGCTCGATGCCGCCGCGCGCGTGTTCGGAGAGAAGGGATTTGAGGACGCGCGGCTGGAGGATATCGCCACCGAGCTGGGCATCCTCAAGGGGAGCCTCTATTACTACGCGACGACCAAGGCCGAGTTGTTCTTTCTGGTGACGCGGCGGCGGCTGACACTGCTGATCGCGCATGCAGAGGCAATTGCGGTGTCGGATGCTGCCGCACCGGAGAAGATGACACAGGTGGTCGCGGCGCACCTGCGGCAGTTGGACGCGTTCTATCCGGAATCGCGGCAATGGTTCACGGAGCCGTCCCGGCCGCGCGGGCGCGACGATGGCCTCGATCAGCGGCGGGCGGAGATCCAGGCGCTCAATCGCCGCTATCGCCTGGTCTGGCGACGGATCATCGCCGACGGGGTGGCGGCCGGTGTCTTTCGCTCCGACCTCGATCTCGATGTGGCGACGCTTGGGGCACTCGGCGTCTGCAACTGGCTGACGCGCTGGTACGACAAGGACGGACGGCTGACGATGGAGCAGATCAGCGCGACGCTCGTGCCGCTGATCCGCGGCGGCCTCTCCGATCCGGGCACGCCGAGGTTGAACGGTTCCGGCAATGGTAGGGTGAAATGACGAAGCAATCACCGCCGGTACAAACCGATGATGGGAACCCCGTCTCCTGTCACAGAGGATGAGCCATCGAGCCGGGCCGGCAGGCGGCTGCGACACCGTGCGGCCTATGTGCTGATCGTCCTGCTGCTGCTCTTCATCATCGTGCTGTTGCCGCTCGCGATCACCAGCCTGGTCGCCGACTTCCGGCAGCGTGATACTCCCAACCATTCAATCGCGTCCGTCGCCGGCGAGCCGGTCGACCGCGGCAATGTCGCGATCGACCTGATCGGCCTGAATGAATGGGAGGGGTCGGTGACGGTCCGGGTGACGGCGTATCAAGAGTGCGACGCGCCCTGCGACTGGCGCGACCGCTACCGATTCGTCTCGCTTTGGGGTGATGATTTCCAACCGTCCGACCGGCCGACGATGGAGCAGGTGACCGTGCCGGAGAGCCCGCCGGCCGTGACCAGGACTTTTCAGCTGCCGCTGTCCGGCGATCCGCTGCGGTATCCGTTCGATCGCTATCAACTGGCGCTCGGCGTGATCATGGACCGCCTGTATCCGGACGGCCGCGAGGAGACGCTGACGCTGGCTGAGGCGAGGAACTACGTGACGGTCTGGGTCAGCGCCCGGATCCCCCGGATTCGGGTGGAGGCGGTCGGCGAATCGAGGTCGAGTGATCCCGCGGTCGACGTGGGGACCGACAGTCAAACGTATCTGTTTGCGGACGTGATTCAATTCAGCCGGCCGCTTTACCTACAGGTGTTGACGGTTTTTCTGGTGCTGCTCGTTGCCGCAGCGGCGGCGTACGCGGTCTTCCTTCGTCCGCTTGACCAATTGATCATCAACGCGGGCGCGCTGATCCTCGGCGTCTGGGGAATCCGGGTGATCCTGATCGGCACCAGCCTCCCCGGCCTCACTGCCCTGGACCTCGCGTTGTGGTCGGTGATCCTCTTCCTGCTGGTGACGATCACGGTGCGCACGCTCTGGCTGTTGGAGGAGGACAGCGGCTGGCGGTTGCTGCGGACGATTGTCCGGCACCGCCGCGATGAGGAGCCGCCCGCTAGGCAGAAGTGACGCGCTGCCACGACGCTGCGGCCCACAAGCGCTGTAGCCGGGGAGGGCCGCGATTGAGCGACGCCTCAGGCGTGGCGGTGTCCGGTGCTGGTCCACGGTATACTCGCGGCACCAAACGTGGAGCAGCGCGATGGCGGAACTGGCACCCTTCTTGAATCCACCCGGCCAGGCGGCGCAATTCGCATGGCTGACGCAGCGGTTGTTTGCGGTGAGCGAGCAGGCGGTCGATGGGCTGAGTGTCGAGCAGTTCAACGACACCTTCGGAGAGAAGACGAACTCGGTGCCATAGTGTCGGCTACTGCACCAGTCCGCGCCGGGTCCAGGGCGTAGCGAATCGCGATCTCCGGCTTCCGTCGCCGTCCATCTCCGACGGCGCGAACCGTGATCTCGAAGACGAGCAATTCGATGATCTCGCGCTGCGCGGCCGTGTCCTTCGTTCGTTCGATTGCCGCGATCTTGTCCTTCAGGTTCGCGAGGACGGTCGCTGTCGTGGTCAGGTGCGACTCTGCGGCGGCCGTCAACGACTCCTGAGCGCGGAGTGATTCGACCAGTTCCCTGAGCGTCGCCGTCTCTTTGGCGATGGCGTCAAGCTCCTTGTCCGCTTCGTCGATCGAGATCCGGCCGCGCCGGTACATCGTCAGCACACGCTCCCGCTCGGTTTCCTTCCCGGCGATCTGACCGATCAACTCCCGCCGCTGCGCTTCGGCGTTCGTGCTCTGCTCCATCCGTGCCCGGAGTTGTGCTTGCGCGTCCGCGAGATAGT
This sequence comes from Dehalococcoidia bacterium, assembly GCA_050184225.1. GTDB lineage: Bacteria > Chloroflexota > Dehalococcoidia > CAUJGQ01 > CAUJGQ01 > JBFXAN01. The sequence goes on from JBFXAN010000079.1 coordinate 24,580, forward strand.
CGCCGGGATCGTCCGCCCACCGCTTGATGTCAGACCAGACCGCCGATTCAACGTCGCTGGCGCGAACGCTCGGCGAGTGGCAGCGCGTCCCAGGGACGGGAGCGCCTGCCGACAGCGAGCCGCTACAGCGATACCGCAGATAGCCGTCCGGCGCCTGCTTCGTCCCTGGGAGCTTGGCGCTCCCGGAGTACACCTTGCCGCAGGCGCCGCAGCGGATCAGGCCGCGCAAGAGGTAGAGGCGCTTCGCGTTCTTCATCGCCATTCGGCGGTTCTGGGTGAGGCGCGCGCCGGCTGCCTCCCACGTCGCCGCGTCCACCAGCGGCGGTACGTCGTAGGTGATGGTCCCGTTCTTCGACCTGAAGGCAAGGCGTCCCTGATAGACGGGGTTGCGGATCAACTTGGCGACGCGCCCGGCATACCAGACGCCGGTGGCGGCCGCGCGTGGCTCCGCCGTTGCCGCCCCGTTTGCCGCTCCCGCGCGGGGTGCCGGGTAGCGTCGCCCGGTCGGGATGCCGAGCGCGTTGAGCCGCTGTGCTTCGGCGTCGGCGGACGCTTGTCCGGACGCGACCCGCGCGAAGATCTCGCGCACCAGATCGGCCTCGGTCGTGTCGAGCGCGTCCACCCGTCGCGTACTCGGCACGTAGCGGCGATCGGCGTCCAGGTCGTAGCCGAAGGGGATGACACCGCCCGTATACTTGCCGTCCCTGACGACGCGATCACGGCCGGAGGCCAGTTGTTCAAGGACCGTCTCTCGGTCCAGTTCGGCGATCGAGCCAAGCAACGAAAAGATGAAGCGGCCGATCGGGGTACTGGTGTCGATCGGTTCGGTCCCGCTCTTGATGGCGATGCCGAGCGCGTCGAGTGCGTCGTGCGCGTCCAGGATCACGCGCAGCTTTCGGCCCAGGCGTTTGATGTTGTAGATGAGCACCGCGCCGAAGCGTCCGGCCTCAGCGTCAGCGATCAGGCGGCGGCCTTCGGGACGATCGGCGAGAGGGATCTTGCCGCTGATGCCGTCGTCGAGGTACTCACCGGCGATGGCGATCTGGTGGAGGTCGCAGTACTTCCGGAGAAAGTCGATCTGCGCCTTGATGGTCTGGCGCTCGGCCTGATCTTCGCTTGAGACACGGCAATAGACTGCCACGGCGGGAGTGATAGTCTGAGTCTGCATCGTCAAGTCCTCCTTGTCGGTGCCGTGCGGCCGGGTGTTGGTGGCACCGCGGCCGCGTTACTCTGTCGGCCAGGTCGTCCGCTCTGCCGACCCGCGCTCGATGAGGATGTCGAGCAGACGGACGACCTCCTCAACCCCACGCGTCTGGAAGAACTCGGCCTTATCGGCCGTGACCAGACCGTCGTCGTGATCGATGATCCCAGACGCCATGAACGCGTTGATCGCGATGTTGGCGCTGCGGCCTTCCCACCATCGCGCGACCAGATAGTTGAAGAGCCAGATCGTCGCCTGGCTCCGCGCCTCGTCGCTCATCGCCGCACCGCTTCGTACGCCTGGGCGATCGATATCTCCCCCGACGTCAGCCCCGCCGTCCCGCCGCACTGCTCCACGACATCAAGCAACATGATCTCCGCGGCCGAGCAACCAATGAGTTCGGCGCGCCGGTGGGCGGAGCCATCGCCATCAACCAGCCGGTCGCGGGCGACGATCGCCTCCGTCTCCGCGACCCAGGCCGCCTCGCGCGCCGACTGGACTTCCATGAGCGCGGCCAGGCCGCTCCGCAACGCGGCGACGAGGTAGCCCGCCGCGCCATCCTCGCCGGCAATCAGCGCGTCTTCCAGGGCGCGCGCCAGCGCGGCGAGTGGTTCCGTCGCGATACTGCCCCGGCGCACGAAGTTTGCGGCCCAATGGTGCGCGAACAGCCGCGCCTCGTACGCGTCGCCGGGGATGTTCCGGGGAAAGTGCTCGCGGCCCGTGATGACCGTCCGCGGGTAGTCCTCGATGCCCAACTCGGAGCAAACGAGCGCGCGCTCGTAGCCGTCGATGATCTCGCCGTCCCTGTTGACGCTGATCGGCTGGAGCACACCGACCTGTTTGATCGACGCCTTTAGCCCGGCGTACTGCCACGGCGGCATGCGCGGCGCGACGTGGTACGTGAACTTCACCGGCATCGGGCGCTCCGGCCGTTGGTCCGCCAGCAGGGTCAGTGCCTCGCGCACGCCCAAATCCGCAACGGTTGCGGATTTCAACTGGTGGCGGTTGCGGGCGAGGCGCATATAGGCTTGCGCGGTGCGCTCAGCAAGTCCGCAGTGTTCCGCCAGCCACGGCAACCACGCGCCGTGGTCGATCTGTGCCTTGGCTTCGATCAACAGATCACCGGCTCGCAGCGCGTGTCCGAGGCTCTTTTGGAGGGCTGCCCCAACCTGTTCATGTTCGGCGCGGATCTGCTGGGCCAGTGTCGTCGTGATCTCGTTCGTCATGCTAATACCCCTCCCTTCGGCGTCCGTCGCCGCCTGAGTCGCTGATCCAGCCCTTCCAAGGCTAAATCAAGCAACCGGCCTGCCGGCTTGTTCTTATCGTTCTCCCACCGTGATATCTGTACCGGCTGCACGCCGATCAGATCGGCAAGCTGTCGTTGCGTCAGCCCGCGAGCGAGCCGCCATGCCGAAATGGGATGGGAAGACCCCCATCCGACACGCGCTTCGATTGAAGGGAGTTCGCTGGGGAGACAGTCAGCTTTTCGACTGTTGCAGCGTGGGTGAGCGATCTGCCAATTGGTTGGTTCGTCGTCACCGCCACGAGCGAGCGGGATCACGTGATCGATCACCGCTTCTTGTTCGATCACCGAGGATTCACAGATTCCACACAAGCCCTCATCTCGCAGATACACCATTGCTCGCTCGCGAGGACTTATGACTGATCGCCTGGTTGCTCGCCCCTCATGTAGGCGTCTAGCGCCTCCTGGGATATCCGCCACAGACGGCCCACTTTGAAGCCCTTCAGTTCTCCCCGATCCAGCATTCGATTGATGGTGCGTGGGTTCACTTGAAGAACCTCCGCCACCTCCTCGATGGTGTACGCCTTCCTCGGCTCTGTCATGACTAGCATGGCCCGCCTCTCTTTCTCGTCTCTTCGATTCTAGCATTGTCGCAACTGCCCCCTGTGCATTCTTTCGTCGGCAGAAGAATTCTGAAGTTCTCTCCTGCACTCTGTTGACAGGATACCAGACAGTGCATTAGAATGCAATAGGATGCGAGGGAGGCGCCGCCAACGACACCAGCGGGAAAACGCAGCGGCGCCGACGAGGGTGAAGCTCGTCGGCGCCAGTGAGGAACAAAACCTGTGACAGCTCCGAATCCTCAGTCCCAGCATACCATCCAGCAATCTACCGCCATCTGCACCTACTGCAACCACGATCCCCACCCTTCACGTGGCTGCGAAGCGTGCGGCGCCGACGGCCCGTGCCGCATCGGCCCGGCGTTCACCCGCGCCCGCACCAGTGAGGCCGGCCGCG
>JBFXAN010000080.1:0-28007 GCA_050184225.1 Dehalococcoidia bacterium
CAGACGAGGACTCCCCTCTCCGCGCGTCAGCGGGGGGAGGGGCCGGGGGAGGGGTCGATCCTATCCTTCCACATCCGTACACTCCCACTATCATCCCCGCCTGGGACGGTCCCCTATCGTGCAAGAGAAGACCAACCGCGGCCACTTCTTTGAAGACTTTCAGACCGGCCAGACCTTTCGTCACGCGATCCCGCGGACGCTGACCGAGGGCGAGAACGCGCTCTATATCGGGCTGACCGGCGACCGCACGCCGTTCCACTGCGATGCTGAATTCGCCCGGCGGCTCGGCTTCGAGCGGGAAACGATCAACGACCTGCTCGTCTTTCACACCGTCTTCGGCAAGTCTGTGCCGGATGTGTCACTGAACGCGGTCGCCAACCTGGGCTATGCCGACCTGCGCTTTCTCCGTCCGGTCTATCCCGGCGACACGCTCCGCGCCGAGTCGCGTGTGATCGGCCTGCGCGAGACATCGGCGGGGAATGCGGGCGTCGTGTGGGTCCATACCAGCGGCTTCAACCAGCGCGATGAGCCGGTACTGACGTTCTACCGGTGGGTGTTGGTCAACAAGGGAAATCCGGACGACCAGACCGGTCACAAGGACGCGCCGCTCACGCCGGAACAGGTCGAACCGTCCGAGTTGCAGGCCGCCAAGGAACTCAACGTTGCCGGCTTCGACGCGACGGCGACCGGCGGCCGCTTCTTCTATGAGGACTACGAACCGGGCGAGCGTATCCATCATTCTGAAGGGATGACGGTCGAAGAGGCCGACCACATGACCGCCACCCGGCTCTACCAGAACAACGCCCGCGTCCACTTCGACGCGCACGCGATGAGCAAAGACCCGCGCTTCGGCGGGCGGCTGGTCTACGGCGGCCACGTGATCTCGATCGCACGGGCGCTCTCCTTCAACGGTCTCGAGAACGGCCTGGGGATGCTCGCCTGGAACGGCGGCACGCACGCCAACCCCACCTACGGCGGCGACACGCTCTACGCCTGGTCCGATGTGCTCGACAAAGCCGAGATCGGCGAGCGCCTCGGCGCCCTTCGCCTGCGCCTGATCGCAGTCAAGAACCTAAACCCGATCGAAGAAGAGATCCCTCTCCGCGTCCGCGATGAGCGCAGCGACCGCGAGGCATACCACGGCAACGTCGTTCTCGACTTGGATTACTGGCTGGCGATGCCGAAGAAGTAGCTGCCGGGAACGCCATGAAGTTCACCGGCCATCATCGTGCCACCCGACGCCGGAACGGAGATTGAGGAGCCACGATCATGACAACCACACAACCCGCGGCAGCGAGCATCCAGCAGTCATCCGATCTGCTTCGCGCCGGAGAGTCGGTCCTCGATGCGGCCCTCGAATCGGCGCGGAAGACGATGGACGGCGGCAAGACGATCGACGAGCATCAGGTGCACGCCGAGCGTCTCGCCTATGCTGCCACCGAGCTGCGCGCGGCGAAGGAGATGATCGCCTACGCCGAAGGGCTGCGTGGCAGCGGCAACCCGGACGCGATCGCCGAGGAGCAGGCGCTTGCCTACACCGCTGAGGTCGTGCACAAATTGCGCTCGCAGATCGAGGGCGCGCTCGACGACTTCGGTATCGACGAGGCGTTGCTTGAGCGCGAGCTTGGCTCGGCGGACGTTCGACGGCAGATCCGCGACGGCCTGGCAGAGTCGCGCCTGCGCGCGATCGGCCGGCAGGTGATCGAGATCCGCGGTGTCAACCAGGCGCCCCTCGGCGATGAGGAACTGGATCTCGTCCGCCGCTCGGTGCGTGATTTCGCCAAGGCCGAGGTCGCGCCGATTGCCGAACGGATTCATCGCAACGACGAGCTTGTGCCGGACACGCTGATCACGACGATGGCGGAGCAGGGCTTCTTCGCCGCGTCGATCCCGGAGCAATACGGTGGCGCCGGCATGGGCTACCCGGCGATGATCATCACGACGGAGGAACTGTCGGCGGCATCGCTCGGCGCGGCCGGATCGCTCGCCACCCGGCCGGAGATCCTGGCGAAGGCACTGCTCGCCGGCGGCACCGAATCCCAGAAGCAGACCTGGCTGCCACGCATCGCCTCCGGCGAGATCATGGTCGGTATCGGCGTCACCGAGCCGGATGTCGGCTCTGATGTTGCCTCAGTCTCCACCCGCGCCGAGCCGGCGGAGATCGACGGCCGCAAGGGCTGGGTGCTGAACGGTGCGAAGGCATGGAGCACCTTCTCCGGCCGTGCGAACGTGCTCGCCGTGCTGGCGCGGACCGATCCGGACCGGAGCAAGGCCGCCCGCGGCCTCTCGCTGTTCATCGTGCCGAAGCAGCCCGCCTATGGCCATGCCTATGAGGAGCGCCAGCCGCACGGCGGCATGCTCTCCGGCACGGCGATCCCGACGCCCGGCTATCGCGGCATGCACTCCTTCATGGTCAACTTCGACAACTTCTTCGTCCCCGCCGAGAACCTCGTCGGTGAGGAGGGCGGCGTCAACCGCGGCTTCTACCTGCAGATGGGCGGCTTCGCCGCCGGACGCCTGCAGACCGGCGGCCGCGCCACCGGCGTCTCGCAGGCGGCACTGGAGAAGACCGCCACCTACGTCACCGACCGCCGCCAGTTCGGCAAGCCGATCGGCGAGTACGGCCTGACCCAGTACAAGCTGGGCCGGATTGCGACGCACATCGCCGCCGGCCGCTGGCTGACCTACGCCGCCGCCCGCGTGATGGACGCCGACGAGAACTCCTCGATGGAAGGGGCGATGTGCAAGCTGCTCGCCTCCGACATCGCCGTCTGGGTGACGCAAGAGGGCCAGCTGATCCACGGCGGCTGGGGCTACGCCGAAGAGACGGCGATCTCCCGCTATGTCGTCGACGCCCAGGTGCTGCCGATCTTCGAGGGTGTCAAACCGATCCTCGAGCTGCGCGTGATTGCGCGGGGTCTGCTGGCCGGAGAGAGGTAGCGGTACGATGATGGTTGTGCGATAGGCTGATCGCTGAGGTATGCCATGACCGTCAGCGCAAAGACGTATGAGCGGATCGTCCTCGAGGACTCCGACCATCAGTGGGAACTCCACTGCGGGCGGTTGGTGGAGAAACCGCCGATGACGTGGGAGCACAACATCACGGCGCGCAATCTTGCCGCGGAACTGATCGCACAATTGGATCGGCGCGAATACGATGTCTCTTCAAACGTAGGGCGGGTCAGCCGTCCGACCGAGAGCTTCTTCATTCCAGATGTGTTTGTCATTCCTCGCGAGATGCAACGCCGGTTGATGCGAAGCAGACGGATGGAGAGCTACCCGGAACCGCTGCCGCTCGTAGTCGAAGTTTGGTCAATATCAACGGGTGAGTATGATGTTGACAGCAAGCTACCTGAGTACCAACAGCGGGGTGACCTGGAGATCTGGCGCATTCATCCCTACGAGCGCACGCTGACGGCATGGCGTCGCCAACCGGATGGGAGCTACACCGAAACCGTGTTCACCGAAGGCATCGTCGAGCCGATTGCGCTGCCGAACGTTCGGATCGATCTGGCCTCGCTACTTGATTGGGAATGAACCCGCGACGTGCGCGGTCCGTGCAAGGAGATGACGATGGCGAACTCGATTACCGTCCGGCGCAGCGAGCTGACGCTGCCGGGACACATGATGAAGTTCCTGGAGAAGGCGGCCTCGTCGGAGGCCGACGAGATCATGGCGGACTGTGAAGACGCCTGTCCGCTCTCCGCGAAGGGCGATGAGGTCCGTGGCGTGATCGTCGAGGCGTTCACCACGCTTGACTGGGGCACCAAGTTCGTCACCTTCCGGCCGAACAACACGCAGTCGCCGTTCTTTGAGGGCGACCTCGAACACGTCGTCAAGGGCGCCGTCGACAAGTTCCACGGCGTGATCATCCCCAAGACGTTCCAGCCCTGGCAGATCGAGAAGGTCGACGAGCTGCTGACCAAGTTCGAGGCGCAGTCCGGTTGGAAGACGAAGATCCAGATCGAGGCGCTGATCGAGACGGCGCAGGCGGTCGAGAACGCCTATCAGATCGCCACCGCTTCCGACCGAATGGCATCGCTGATCTTCGGCATCGCCGACTACGCTGCCGACATCGGCGTGGGCGACGCCTACACCGACCAGAACATCCGCTTCCTCTACGCCAAGCAGCGGGTGATCAACGCGGCGAAGGCCGCCGGCCTCGACGCGATCGACAACGTCCACCTCCAACTGCGCGACCTCGACGCGCTCCGCCGCTACAGCACCGAGTCGGCCGGCTACGGCTTCGACGGCCGCTGGGCGCTGACGCCGAACCACCTGGAGATCATCAACGAGGTCTACACGCCCTCGGCGGATCAGATCGAGCACGCCAAGAAGGTCGTCGAACTGTACGAGCAGGCCGACACCGAGCAGAAACTGGGCGCGATCGTCGACCCCGACAACGGCGAGATGATCGACGAAGCGACGATCAAGATCGCCTTCAAGCTCCTGCTCAAGGGCTACAAGGCGGGCAAGGTCGAAGAGTCCTTCATGAACAAGGCGCTTCGCAGCACCGAGCAGACCGGCTACAACTTCCTCGGCGTCGACCTCGCTCAGACGGTGTAGCGTACCGATCATCAACCACCAAGACACCAGGGCGCCAAGAATCAAAGAACTTGGTGTCTTGGTGGGTTCAACATCTACTCAGGGATCGTCGAAGATCGCATGCGTACCGATGCGGCGCCAAACGATGTGAACGTGACCGGGGCGCTTTTCTGGTCCGTACTGGAACGTCGCCCGGCCGTCCGGTGCCCAGGTCATCTCGAACACCTTCTCCGATGCATGAACGGCTTCGACCCGCAGTCCCGCACGAGGTGATCCCCTCTGAAGGTCATGGACGAGCTTCGCGACCGCGGAGAGAAAGACAGCCCGCTGCGCAGGGGTCAGCCGTTCGAAGTCGCGCATGAACCGAGTGAGCCACTCATACGTCGGCATCGTCAAGACGCTTGGCTTCAGCTTCGAGCGCAGCCAAGAATTCCTCATCGCTGTAGAAGATTCGTCCTGCTCCAGTTCTTATCTCTTCGTCCGCTTCGCGCTCACCCGCCTGCCACTCTTTCGTCCAGAACCACGCTTGGTCCGGGTCGAGCGGCAGAAGGGTGCGAAGCAAGATGCCGGCTGCCGTGATCTCGGCCTCAAGTTCTTCACCTTCACGGAGTTGGGCCGCCTCACGGATATCATCCGGAATCGAAACCTGGCCATCGCGAAATTGCGTCTTTGCCATGGTGTCCACCAATCGCCTAATTAGCTCAGAATTCTTCGTCTTCAGCGGCCGGCCGTATGTCTTGAGCGACAAGGTCGCGCCATGTGCCAAGCGTAGCAGGGTCGGCGCCGGCAGCATGCAACCGATCGGTGACTGGTCCTGGATCACGCTTGAGTACGGGGAAGGCCAATAGCAACATCGCAAGATCACGCCAGTCGGAGCCTGACTTCGGCTGACCTCTCCGACGTCGGAATGCGATCACTTTGCTGGCGATCAGTTCCGCCGGCTCCATGACAAGAACTCCCGCGATCCGCTCCGAAGGCGGAAGCGACTCGACCGAACACAGATCCACCAGATGTCAGTTTCCCGACTTCCGCGCCTGAAACACCCGAAGTCCACGACCTTCGCCGACATGCTGGACGCACACCTCAGTGTGAAATGTTCGCCGCAGGTAGTCGCATAACGCTTGAGCCACGGCGTTGGCATCAGTTGATATGAGATCCAGGTCCTGTGTCATCCTTGGTTCATCGACATAGGCATTGACTGCTTGCGCGCCGAAGACAACCACGTCATCCCGATCGCGTAGGAACTCCAGCACCGCCTGCTGAATTGTGACCAGCGGCAGGGCCTCCCGCATCATGAACTCCCGAAAGGTGAGGACATCAGCATTGAACATTGAGAGTATCCCGAAACTTCCCGAAAACCGGCATCGCCGATGCCAGCCGTAATGTTGGATCCTCGACGACCTTGCCGGCATCCACGATACACCGTCTCCAGTGTCGTACACTCGCGGTGCATTTTGGTGAGGAACATCATCCTGTGACGGGGAGTCGTTCAATGCCGCAGATTTTCGATGGGCAGATCCGCTTTGGCATTCATGCCGGACCACAGCATGCCGACTATGCCGAATACCTCAACCTTTGGAAGACAGTCGAAGCGATGGGCTACGACTGGGCCTCCGTCTTCGATCACTTCATCCCAATCATGAGCGACCCGGAGGGACCGTGCTTCGAGGGTCCGACCTTGCTCTCGGCTCTCGCCGCCCAGACCAGCCGCATCCGCTGCGGCATCCTCGTCGTCGGCAACACCTACCGTAACCCGGCTGTCCTCGCCAACATCGCCGCCACGATCGACCACGTCTCCGCCGGACGGCTCGAACTGGGCCTCGGCGCCGGTTGGTGGGAGATGGAGCACGAAGAGTACCACATCCCCTACTACACGACCGGACGCCGCATCCGCATGCTCGGCGAGGCGGCGAAGATGCTGAAGCTGCTCTGGACGGAGCAGCGCGCAACCTTCGCGGGCCATTACTATCAGCTCACCGATGCTCTCTGCGAACCGAAACCGGTGCAGCAACCGCTGCCGCTCTGGATCGGCGGCATGGGCGAGCAACTCACGCTGCGGGTGGTGGCAGAATCCGCCGACGGCTGGAATACCTTTCTCATGCCGCTCGACGATTATCGTCACAAGCTCGATGTGCTCTCAGAGCATTGTCGAGCGGTCGGACGCGACCCATCGGCGATTCGAAAGTCGCTCGTCATCCAGGCATTTGTTTCCGAAGACGCTGCCGTGCTGCGCGAGCGCGGCGCCGCTGTCCGTGCCCGGGCGCCGCAGGCGATCGTCGGCGCGCCGGAGCAGGTGGCCGAGCAGTTGCTGCCCTACCTCGAACTCGGCGTCGGCGATCTACTGCTCGGCACGCGACCGCCGTATGACTATCAGTCGCTGCAACTCTTCATCGAGAAGGTCGCACCATTGGTGCGACAGGAGGCGGCCCGAATCGTCGCGGTCTAACAAGCAACCGTGTGCGGCCGAACTGGATCGAGGCCACCGCACGGCGTACCGTGGATTCGATGAAGCAACTCGCCCGATCCGATTCGCTCGCGCCGCCGGAACGGGGACAGCAGCGCCGTGGCCCGCTGCCCGGCGTTGACCCCTTCCTGCCGCCGGACCTGACTCTGCCGGATATCCTCCAACCGGGGCTGGACCTCGTTTTTGTCGGCATCAACCCCAGCATCTATTCCGCGATGCGTGGACACTATTTCGCCCGCCCCTCCAATCGCTTCTGGGTCTGCCTCAACCAGAGCGGCCTCGTTCCCGAGCCGGTCGGGCCGGAGGATGACGCGCGCCTGCCGTCGTTCGGCATCGGTCTGACCGACATCGTCAAACGCGCGACCCACGACGCCGCCGCACTCTCCGCTGCCGAGTTCGCGGACGGTCGGGAGATCCTTCGAGAAAAGCTCCTCCACTATGCGCCGCGCGGCGTCTGCTTCGTCGGAAAGCTGGCCTCTACTCACTACAGCCGCAGGCGGGGTCTTCCATTTGGTGAACAGCCGGAGCGGATCGGCGATTCCGTCGTCTTCGTCATGCCGAGCACCTCCGGCCTGGTGAACCAGCTCCACCACGAACGGCTTCGCTGTCTCGATGAGGTTCGCGCCTTTCTCGGCCGTTGAGGACAACTGGAACCGAATTCGGTGGTGCGACTCACGGCGGGACGACAGCATCAACACCCTCCGCGGACGTCACGGTATGTACCGCGCGGCCTCGCGCGCAACGAGTTTGTGTCACCTTGACACAAAGTTCGGTTGTTGATACTCGTACATGTGTATCGGGCGCCAGCATGCCGTCGCGGTCGTCGTGCGCGTGTCCGATACACTGAACGCGCGGCTGGGCGTCCCGCCGCTGTACTGAGAAGGGGGAGTCGAGGTCATGGACGACGACACGTTTGCCGGCTTCGTCCGCGTCGCGGCAGCCGTCCCCAGGGTCCGCGTGACCGACTTCGCCTATAACCGCGACCGCACGCTCGAGCTCTGGCAGCAGGCCAGTGATGAGGGTTGTGCCGTCGTCTACTTTCCGGAGTTGGGATTGAGCGCGTACACCGCCGGCGACCTGCACATGGACCGCGCGTTGCAGCGTTCGGTGCTGGACTCGCTCGCCACGCTCCTCCACGAGGGTGAGCGGCGCGACCTCCGCACCCTCGCCTTCGTCGGCATGCCCCTCTTCGTCCATCCCGGTGTTTACAATGTCGCGGTCGCGATCCAGAACGGACAGATCCTCGGCGTCGTGCCGAAGGTCTATCTGCCCAATTACCGCGAGTTCTACGAGCAGCGTCAGTTCCGCGAGGGACGTGAAGTTCCCGATGGTCAAACGATCGACCTCCTGGGCCGGCGCGTGCCCTTCGGCACAGACCTCCTGTTTGCTGCCGAGAACATGCCCGACCTGATCGCCGGCGTCGAGATCTGCGAAGACGGTTGGGTGCAGATCTCGCCTAACGCCTATCAGTCATCCGCCGGCGCGACGGTCTGCGGCAACCTCTCCGCCAGCAACTTCACTCTGGGCAAGGGTGAGTTGCGGCATCAACTCTCCTGGAAGGCATCCGACCCCGGCAAGTGCGCCTACATCTACACGGCGGCCGGGCCGGGTGAGTCATCGTCCGACCTTGCCTTCGACGCGCACGCGCTGATCTACGAGAACGGCCGCTGCCTGATCGAGACCCGCCGCTTCGCCCGCGATTCGCAATTGATCACCGCCGACATCGACCTCGAAATGCTGCTGCACGAGCGCCTCAGCACGAACAGCTTCGGCAGTTGCGCCCGCAGCAACGAGCGCGCCTTCCGCCATGTGTCCTTTACGGCCAATGTTCCCGCCGCGCCGGTTGAGCTGCGGCGGTCGGTGGAGCGGCATCCGTTTGTGCCGAAGGATCCGGCGACGCTCGCAATCCGCTGCTGGGAGGTCTTCGAGATCCAGACCAATTCGCTGATCACCCGGCTGGAACACATCGGCTCACAGGACACGATCCTCGCACTCTCCGGCGGGCGCGACTCGACCCTGGCGGCGCTCGCCTGCGCGGCGGCGCTCGACCAGATGGGCCTGCCGCGCACCCATCTCCACTGTGTCTCGATGCCCGGCTTCGGCACCTCGCAGCACACCCGCAACGCATCCCGCCAATTGGCCGAGGCGCTCGGGTCGGACTTCGGAGAGGAGGACATCCGCGAGGAGTGCCTGATGATCCTGCGATCGCAGGGCCATCCCGCCGCCACCGGCTTCGATCGCTGGCGCGTCGATCACGATCAGCCGGACACAATGGCGGTATTCGAAAAGTTCCTCTCCGGCCACCCGGAGGTCGGCGATGTCGAGTTCGAGAACGTGCAGGCGCGCGTCCGCAAGCTGCGCGTGATGACCAAGGCGAACCGCTACAACAACCGCGGCCTCGAGATTGGCACCGGCGACCTCTCGGAGAAGGCGCTCGGTTGGTCCACCTATGCCGGCGACCACATCTCGATGTACGACCTCAACGCGGGTATCCCCAAGACGCTGGTCGAGTTCGTCATCCGCTGGGTTGCCACCGATCAGGCGCAGCATTGGACCGCCGGCGATCCGGGCGCGCTCCGCGATGTCCTGTTCGATATCCTCGAAGCGCCGATCTCGCCGGAGTTGCTGCCACCCAGCGCCGACGGTGAGATCGCCCAACTGAGCGAGGAGACGATCGGCCCGTATGAGCTGCACGACTTCTTCCTCTATTGGGTCGTCCGTCACGGCGCCCGCCCGCGCCGGGTGCTCACCCTGGCACGGACGGCGTTCGACGGCGCCTACTCTGAAGAGGAATTGCGGAAGTGGCTGACCCTCTTCTACCGGCGCTTTTTCAGTAATCAGTGGAAGCGCGACTGCACAGCGGACGGCCCGAAGGTGGGCACCGTCGCGCTCTCGCCGCGCGGTGACTGGCGCATGCCGAGCGACGCCGTCGTCAACGCCTGGATCGACGAGATCCGGATCGACTGATTCCACCCTCCACACACGTTCCGGGCCGGGTATACTCACCGCATGAGCGAGCTACAGACTCCCACAACCCGGCCGCTGAACAGCAAGGGGCCGGGGCACGACCAGCGGCGCTGCCGGTTCCTGGAGCCGAATCCTGCCCTCGACCGCGCCACGATCCCGGAAGGGATCGACCGGACCCGGCTGCCCTTGTTCCTCTGCGTGGTCAAGGGGAAACCCCTGATCACGACGATGCGGAAATGCAAGTTCTGCCGCGAAACCAACCTCTGGTATCAGCCGCGGGATGACAGTCCCGACGCATAGTCAGATCGGCGCCGTTCGGGGCCGTTGTACAAGCGTTCATGACCGCCGATCCCTCGAACCAATCCGGACCAACCCCGATCTCTGATGGCCGCCTCATCAGCCTGAGCGACGGCGTCTTCGCCTTTGCGATGACGTTGATGGTGATCACGCTCGACGTGCCAAAGCCGGACTCGGTCACAACGGCGGAATTGCCTCGGGCCGTGCAGAGACAATGGCCCGAGTTCCTCGGCTACGGCCTCACGTTCTGGATTATCGCCACGTTCTGGTTTGTGCACCGACGGTTCTTTCGGCAGATTGTGGCCGAAGACGTCGCCGTCGGCTGGCTCAATATCGCATTCCTGTTCTGTATCGTCTTCTTGCCATATCCCACCGACATGATGGGCGACTTCGAACAGAGCCGGTTCGCGCTGATCTTCTATGCCACGACGATGATCGTCACGTCGGCAATCCTATCCGTGTTGTGGGAATACAGCCGCAGGCGCGGCCTCATGGCCAAGAGTGTGGTGGAGCGAGAACATTTCTCCGCAAGACTCCGCAGTGCCCTGATTCCCAGCGTCATGCTGCTCTCGATCGCCCTCAGCTTCTTCAGTCTGGCGGCCGCACGAATCAGTTGGACCTTGATCCTCGTCGGCGAGATTGTGTTGAAGAGTCCCCCCTCCGACTCGAGTTGAGCAGCGCCCATCCCGATAGCGGGGGCGCCGCTCGTCACCACCTACTGAAGCGCCGGCGGAGTGGAGAGATCCATGTCACGCAATGCCGCCGCCGTCCGGTTCAGCATGACCCGATCGTCTTCGATCCGCTCGACAAAATCCCTGGGAATATACACCTCCACATCCGCCAGCGGGTTCTTCTCCGCCCGCAGTTCGAGGTAGTGCGGCATCCGCTCTTGAACAACGCCGATCGCCTCACCATCGGCGCTGACCACCGTCGCACCGACATCAAAGTGTTCCCATCCAGTAACCTTGATCGCGGCGCCGCCCGGGTCCGTCTCGGCCTCCGCGTCGGTCATCGAGGCACGGTCTTTCGCCGTCATGATCATCACCTCGTCTCTCAAGAACCGCGTGGGCGCGGCACTCCTCCCCTGAGGATTGCGGTTCAACGCTCCGGATGACATACCTAGGCAGCGGTAGTGTGGTGGTTCGGCGGAGTGAGGGCGTCCGCTATGTCGAAGATGAGAGGTACGCAACCTGATGGAAACGCCGCCGCTGAGCCCTCCATCGACCCGTCTGGCGCTTGGCCATCTCGACGTCACGCCGGCGGCCACCGACCGCGACACACTCGCCGGATTACTGGACGCCTATGTCCGCCACGTGCCGTGGGAGAGCGCCTCACGCATCGCGAAGCGTGCCGCCAACAAGGACACGCGGGACTGTCCCCGCTGGCCGGATGAGTTCTGGTCCGATGCGGCACGCTTTGGCACGGGCGGCACCTGCTTCGAGAGCAACTACGCCTTCTTCAGCCTGCTCCGGGCGCTCGGCTACCACGGATACCTCACGATCAACGACATGAATGCGACGCGTGGCTGCCACACCGCGATCATCATTCGCCTCGACGGCGAGCGTCTCCTGGTCGACGCCGGCTTTCCCGTTCATTCCTTGATCGCACTCGACGAGCATGAAGCCACGCAGAGCGCATCGGCGTATCAAACCTACACACTGCAACCCGAAGGCGATCGACGATTCACGCTCACCCGTGGCCCGCATCCTGCTCCGTACTGCTTCACCCTGATCGACCAGCCGATCGCCGATCAGGACTATCGCGCGGCAACCACCGCCGACTACGGCGATGCCGGCCTCTTCCTCGATCAGGTGATCGTCACCCGCGTCGTCGACGGCCGCATCTGGCGCTTCGCCGACCGCGAGCAACCCTCTCGCCTCGCCGAATTCACCGGCGGCAGTCGAACCGACCACCCGATCGAGGGCGATATCGCCGCCACCGTGGGAACCCGCTTTGGCATGGATGAAGCGGTGCTGCAGCGGGCGCTGGCCGCGATACCGGACCCCTCCCCCGGCCCCGCTCCGCGCGTCAGCGGGGGGAGGGGCCGGGGGAGGGGTCGATCTAATCCGCCACCACCGCCCCGGCCACCACCTCTCCGACCGCTGCCGCGGCGGCTTCCGGACTCGTAATGCTGCCCGTCATCCATACGACCACGAGATAGCGGTGCTCGGCGGCGAGTCCGGCGTCGACGAGCGCCGGTGTCGGAGCGCCGGTCTGGAGCGCGTAGTAGCCGATCGTGCCTTCCGGCCGGCGCAGTTCGGTGAGCGGGACCGGCGCTCGGGCGGTGAGGACATCGAGGCGCATCGCCCGCGGCGGCGGGAACAACTCGCTCGCGCTGAGCACATAGCAGCCGTCGTCATCGAGATTGAACAAATAGACGGCAAAGCTCTCGGCGACTTCGCTCAGCCGCGGATCGACCTGAATGCTGCCGGCTGCCCCTTCGCCGCACGGAACGACGCTTGCCACATCGGACTGGCCCGCCTGCACTTGCAGTCCAGGGATCACCGGGCCGGTCACGTCGGCGGGACGGTTGGGACGCAACGAAAAGCTGATGACAAGTATCGACGCGACCGCCAGCACGGGCAGCGCCAGGTTGCTGGCCCACACGACCGGCGTCGGGATCGAGAAGCGCGGCCAGAGCCGCCGGGATGGCGCTCGCAGCGGCAGCGCATCCGGCAGCACCCATACGAGCACAAATGCGATCAGCGCGACGGCGTATCCAGCCAGGACATCAAAGACATAATGCTCGCCCAAATACACCAGACTGACACCCATCAGCAGCGGGTAGAGCAACGCCGGCAGCGCGCGGACGCCGAGGAACCGGATGAGAATCAGCGCGATCAGCATAGGCAGGGCCGCGTGCAGCGAAGGAACGGCGGCGACCTCGTTCGGGTTGAAGTGTGTATAGGCGAGACCGATCGGCGCCGCCGTGGGCAAATGGCGAACCGTCGCAATCGCCACTCGATCCACCGGTGGCGTGATGCCCTGGACGCCCGCCATCCATGGCGGCGCCGCCGGATAGAGCGCGTAGATGGCAAAGCCAATGTAGAACAGCACCATCACGGCGATCAGATAGCGCCAGTACAACCGCCGGCTTACCAGCCAGATCGCCAGACCGACGAGCACCGGCAAGACAAAGTGCATCGAGTGTTGGAGCGTCGCCAGCCAGTCATACCAGCGTGCCTCGGTTGGGTCGAAAAATCGCTGCTGGAGCTCCACCGTCGGCAACCGGCCGCCGAAGAGATAGAAATCGAACTCAGCCGGCTGCTCGACATGCACCGGCCGGCCCAGCTCGTCGGCGATGCCGGCGGTCGCCTGCCAGGAGAGGACCAGGAGCAGGAACGGCCCCCAGTCCAGCACGAAGGACCAACCGCGCCCCAGAGCAATCGCCAGCAACAACAGCGGCGGGATTAGATAGTCGGGGGTGGGCCAGCCACCGTGACTGAGCAAATACCAGGAGATGCCGAGCAGATAGGCCAGCGCGACCACCAGCGCGGCTCCGCGCAGGACCCGCCCGATCCTCAGCGAGCGCGGGCGGGCGGCGATCGTGTGATCGGTGATGTGCGCCATACCCCGTCGATGTGTCCGGTCCCCGCTCTCCGAATGCGCGCACCGGTGAAAGGTTCATGGTAGCATCGCTCAGAGGAGGGAGGGGATGGCGAGGACCGATGCCGCCGCGGCTTCTGCTGGTTCTGATGCTGATCGCGGCCGCTATGTCCGTCGCCTGCCTGGGCACGCTCCCGGCCGATCCGCGCGCGGAAGGCGTCGCGCTGGCGCCGCAATCCGAGTTCGGTCTGCCCGCCCGCGATAGCCGCCGGCACTGGCTTCTGCGCGGTGAATCCAACTGGTGTGGCGGTCATGAGGTTCGCTACGGCGGTGAACCAGACGATGGCGGTATCGCATCAGTCCGCGTCGTCCTGTTTCAAGATATCGATGCCGCCGTCGCCGCCTTCAATCGCCTCACCCCAGGCTATCTCTACAACATGCTTCGCGGGCGAATCCTCGCCGAACCACAACCGATCACCTATGGACAAGAACTGGCCGGTGACGCCGTGTCGGTCCATCAGTACGAGGTGCGGCTGCCGCTCGTCGATGCACCCGATGCCACCCTGCTCGGCCTGCTCACCGCCGTGCGTTCCGGCCGCGCCGTCATCCTCGTCGAGAGCATCGGCGTCCAACCGGATCACCTGGTCCCCGCCGTGCGCGAATTAGTCCGGGCGGCAAACCGGATTCCCGCCTCTGAGTGCTGAGATGGGCGCGGCAATCCGGCCCGCCCTGCGGTATCGTAATCACAATGCACGGAAACCAGCTCACGGCGCAGGGTCCGACGATCGGCAGCGGAGGATGCTATGGCACTTCAGGTTGGAGATACCGCACCGGATTTCACCGTGCGGGACGGCACCGGCCGGGGCACCGTATCGCTCTCGGATTTCACCGGCCGCCCCGTCGTGGTCGCCTTCTACGCGCTGGCCTTCACCGGCGGTTGACGGCGTGAGATGCAGGGCTTCGTCGAAGCCCAGGAAGCATTCGCCGAACACAACGCGCAGATCGTCGGTATCAGTGTCGATCCCTGGCCAGCAGCCAACGCCTTCGCCGAGAGCCTCGGCGCGACCTTTCCTTTGCTCGGCGATTGGCCGCTCAACAACGTCTCGCATGCGTATCGTGTGTATAATGATGAACGGTATATTGCCAACCGCATCACCTTTGTTATCGACGAGAACCGCGTCATCCGTGCGGTGATCGATGAACCACGCGACATGGAGAAGCACAGCACGGAAGCGCTGGCCGCCGTCCGATCGCTCGCCCAAGCGTGAGCCGTCGGATCTCCCAGCGTCGCCCGTACGCCGGCCCTGGCGTCAGTTCCAGGCCGGCGTGGTGCGCTCCCTGTCGCTGGCCGCCGCGATCGCCGGAACGATGGTCATCGTCATCACCTGCCTGTCGCTCTACGCTCCGTTTGCCCGCGACTTCTTTGTGCTCGACGATTTCATCTGGCTGCATGCGGCCGGGACGCCGGACACGGCGCAGTTCGTTCGCGATGCCACCGGCTTTCCGGAGGCAACAGCGTACACGGTCCCGACGCCGTTCTGGCGGCCGCTGATCGACGCCTACTTCTTCCTCACCTGGCGACTGTTCGGCCTCAATCCGATGCCCTATCACCTCGCCGCCATCGGCATCCACGCCGCCAATGCCCTGCTCCTCGTGCTCCTGGTCCGCCGGCTCACGGGTTCGCGGCTCGTCTCGTTCCTGATCGGATTCCTCTGGGCAATCCAGCCGGCCTATGACTACGCGGTCGTTTGGATATCGGAGGCGACCGAGCTGATTGCGACCTTCTGGTATCTGCTCACGCTGGTGCTGTTCGTCGCCTACTTGCACGGGGACCGGCGCCGCTGGCCGCTTGCTGCCGGCGCGTTGGTCAGCATGACACTGGCGCTGCTGGCAAAGCAGTCCTCGATCACGATTCCCGTTCTGCTTGTCCTGCTCGCGCTGGTCCATGCGACCCCGCGCGGTTGGCGGGAGGGGTTCCGCCTGAGCCGGCTGTTGTCGCCGTTCATCTTCGTGGCGATCATCTACGGCCTCTTTCTGTTTCAGAACGACTATCGGACGAGCGCCGATGCCGGCATGTATGCGGCGGGTCCGCACGCGCTCGCCAATATCTGGGATTATCTGCTGCGGCTGACCTGGCCGTTTGTCACACCGGGCGAGCATATCGAGAGCGTCACGGCGGCGGCAGCGGCGGTCCTCTTTCTCGCGCTGGGTTGCCTCGCGCTCGTGTTCCGGCGTCTCCTGCTCGGATTTGCCTTCCTCTGGGTGTTGATTGCGTTGCTGCCGTACTCCCTCTTTCCGGCCGGCACCGAGTCCCGCTACCTCTATCTCGCGGCGGTGCCGTTTACGCTGTTCCTCGTCGAAGCGGTCCGGCAGGCATTGGCGCTGGTTCGCCCCGCCCCGTGGCGGATCGCCGGCGCCGCCCTCCTGCTCGTCGCGCTGGTGCCGCTCTCCATCCTCCTGGCGCAAGAGACGCGCGGCCGGCAGGCATGGATTCATCAGCAATCGGCGGCGTATCACCAGGTCTTTACCGATGTACCGGACCTGTGTGGCGCCCTTCCCGATGGCGCGCGGCTGGCCGTGGTCGGCGGACCGATGCTCGATCTCTTCGGCGAGAGCACGCGCATGGCGCTCAACCTCCACTATCCGCGCGTTCAGATTGAACGTCTCGCTCAACCAGACGCCGGAATGCAACCGGCCGGCTGTGCCGTCCACTTCCACAACGGGGAATACCAACGGCTGCCAAACGGGCAGAACATCATTCAAGATCGCTGAGCGCGTGCTCGTCATGTCATCCAAACTCGGACGCGCATGTCGGGTCTGTGCCGGGAGTTGACGATGGAAGTAGATGTTCTCGGCGGCGGCTTCGAGCGGATGAGCCTGCCGATGGGTTTCGACGACGAGGGTGAGGTGGTCGCAACGCTCGTCCGCCGGCGCTGCCCGCGTCCCACCGCGCGGGCCGTGCTCTATCTCCACGGCTACATCGACTACTTCTTCCAGACCGGACTGGCCGAGCAGTACATCGACCACGGTTACAACTTCTACGCGCTCGACCTGCGGAAGTACGGCCGCTCGCTGCTGCCGCACCAGACGCCGTACTTCTGCCGGGACATCCGCGAATACTTCCCCGAGATCGACACCGCCATTGACCTGATCCGGCGGGAGGAGGGTAATGATCGGCTGCTGCTGAATGGCCACTCCACCGGCGGCCTGATCGCCTCGCTGTACGCGCACGCGCACCGAGGTCGGGGGACGATTGACGCGCTCTTTCTCAACAGCCCGTTCTTCCAGTTTCCCGGCTCCTGGCTCTCGCGCGATGTGCTGTTGCCGGTGGTCCGCTCGATCGGCGCCGTCGCGCCGTACCGCGTGATCCCGAGGGGACTCTCCGATCTCTATGGCCGGAGCGTCCACCGCGACCACCGCGGCGAATGGGACTACGATCTCACCTGGAAGCCGATCGCCGGGGTGCCGCTGCTGGCGGGATGGGTGCGGGCGATCGCCCTGGCGCAACAACGACTCCTCGCCGGTCTCGACATCGCCTGTCCGGTTCTCGTCATGTGCTCGACCGAGAGCAGCAACCCGAAGGTCTGGGATGATGTGCTCCTGCGGACGGATAGCGTCCTCGATGTGACCGACATCAGCCGTCTCGCCGATCGGCTCGGCGACATCGTGACGCGGATCCGCATCGACGGGGGGATGCACGATCTGGTCCTCTCGGCCGCGCCGGTACGGGAGGGTGTTTATCGAGCACTGTTCACCTGGACGGATGCGTATCTGCCGGCGCGTTCATGAGTGCCGCAATCAACTCGACCGTCTGGTCACGGTAGGTCTGTCCGTTTGGCAGCCTCGCCGAATCGGAGAAGTAATCCTCACTGCCGAAGTGCTTGATCGGGCCGATCGTCGTCGACGTGATCGTGCCGGCCCGGCGGGCGCGATTCCAAGCCGAGCGCCGCATCACCTTCCAGCGGCCCGGATAGATGGCGACGCCGAGAGGCGGCAGCGGGTCTTTCGACCCGGCCAGGTGATCGACCTTCTCGACAAAACGAATGCCGGGGTCGTTCGCCATCACGCCGCCGATTGAGATCACATGCAGCCGCGCCCGCAGCGCCTGCTTCAGATACGGCGCGGCGCCGAGTGCGACCTGGACGCCACCACTGTAGCCAACGAGGTAGATCGTCGGTCCGTCCTCCGCCGGATAGCCGTGGCGGCGCAGACTCTTGACGAGCTCGTAGGCGACACCGCGGTTGTAGATCGGTCCATACCGCGAATCGGCCGACACGCCGACCTGGAGCGCGTTCCGGACGACGATCAGGATATCGAACACGTTGTTCGGAACCCGTTCGCGCATTCCTTGCAGCCAGTCCCACATCCACGCGAGGAGCCGGTGTCCATTCAGCGGGTTGTTGTCGACCGAGTACGGAAAGACGTCGTGGATGATGACCGCATCGGTCAGGTGTTGCCGTAAGTCTTCGACGAATGCCGCCTCCGGCGGGCGAAGGTAGGCGCCGGAGAAGCCGCCGACCCCGGTGAGATAGACCGCATACTGAGCGGCCCGGCGGTGCGGCGGTTGCTGGTCGTCGTGGGAGTGATCGGCGGGTGCGGCGTCGAGTTCCTTCTTGTTCCAGCCGGCCCACCAGCCCAGCGCTTCGAACGGAGAGAGCAACGCCATGGCGACGAGCACGAGGAACAGAAACAACAGCAGCGAGGTCAGATGATCGAGAAGCCAGCTCATTCGACACCAGTGCGGGCAGGGTGCCTGCGCTCCCAGGACATGGCGGTGCACCATTCCAGGGTGCAATCAGGAAGGATGCAATGGCGTCGACGGTGGCAGGCTGATGTGTGACTTTCGCGTTGCTCTCAACCATGCGAGACCGCCAAACCGGAAGATGAACTGCACCGCGAACCAGCCGATCGCGGCACACGCGATCGATTCCCAGAAGCCGGACTGATAGACGGCATGCACCGCAACAACGAGCGCGAGCAGAATCCAGATCTGCAGCGCCTTCTCGATCACCGCGCCGAGATAGGGCAGCAGGACGAGGAATCCGAACAGCAACGGCGCGTGACTGAGCCAGACCAGCGTCAGGGCGTCAAGCAGGCGTGGCCGCCCGTCGATCAGCAGCGCCCCCACGAGCCATGCGGACACGGCCCAGAGCCCGATCTCGAGGACGAGTACCAATGCGCCGGTCACGAGGCTGGTGATGAAGCGGCGCCGGCTGACATGATTGGCCAGGAGGACGATACTCTGACCGATCATGAACGATACACCAGCGACCAGGACGATCAGCCATGCGAGCAGCGTGCCGCCGTCCTCGTTGACAACGGCGATGTAGGCATCTGGGTCAAGCTGGAGCGCGCCGCTGCACACACTCCAGTAGGATGACCACACTCCCTGAACACTAGACAGATCAATGTCGTACATCGCCGGCACCGGACGGTTGGTCAGCCACAGGTGTCGGTTCACCCGCGAGAAACGGCACCACGGCGCGGTTGAACGCATCAGGCTGGTCGAACATCACCACATGCCCTGCTGCTTTGAGCACCAGCAGTCGCGCGTCCGCGATACGTTCCTGTAGGATGCGGCCGGTCGCGGGCGGCACCAACGGGTCATTTTCACCCATGATCACGAGGGTTGGCGACCGAATCGCGGCGAGATCGGCACGTACATCTTCGGACACGATCTCCTGGGCCGCCCGCCACAGCGTGCGCGGTCCGGCGCGGGCGGTGTCATAGGCGAGCAGTGGCAGGAGTCCCGGTTTCGAGTGACGGGCGGCCCGCAATAGCGGCAGGGCGTGGGCGGCGAGCGAGCGCGCGGACGGGAGGCCGGCCGGGGCCGTCAGCACGAGACGGGAGACGGTGTCGGGTTGCTGCGCTGCCAGCCGGATCGCGATCAATCCGCCCATCGAATGGCCGATGATGTGGGCGTGATCCAGGCCGGCGCTGCGCATCCACGCCACCAGCCAGGCGGCGGCTTCGACGAGCACGAAGCGGCCGCGGCCGTGCATTGCGCCGAATCGCGGAAGGTCGACCAGATAGGTGCGATACCGGGCGGCGAGGGCGGGGACGTTCCGCCGCCACCAGCGGCTGGATCCGGCCAAACCGTGGACGAGAATGACGGGGTCGCCGGCGCCGGCGACGTGATAGGTTGTCGGGTGGCCGTCAACGGAGATCGACGATCGGGAGAGAGACCGTGACGCTGCTCCATGCTCGTGCTCGTCCATGACGTGATGCTCCGGGAGCGGACGCTGTCCACCGGTCATGCATGGCGCCATGATACGGTATCGGCAGATGGGGGTTGCTGCATGACCACGGACGAGCGGATCGGCCCACGCGGTGGCGATGAGGCCGCCGATGGCGCGGCGCCGGAGCAGGGAAAGTACGTCTACTGCATCATCGAGTGCAACGAGGACCGCCGGTCGTTCGGTCCGATGGGCATCGGTGGACGCGGCGACGAAGTCTATACGGTGTACCACCAGGGACTGGCCGCCGTCGTCTCTGACACACCGGTGATCGTCTACGACCCGACCCGCGAGAATGCCCTCACGCACGAGCACGTCAACGAGACGGTGATGCGGGAGTTCACCGTGATCCCCATGTCCTTCGGGGCGATCTTTCGCACCGAGGATGATGTGCGCGAGTTTATGAAGGACACCTCCGATGCCCTCCGTGATGTGCTCCACAAGATGCGCGATAAGATCGAGTTCGGCCTCAAGGTGAACTGGGATCCGGAGGTCGCGGTCAAGGAGGTCGAGGAGCAGAGTGAGGAGATCCGCCGATTGAAAGAGGAGATCCTCTCCAACCGGCTTGCCTCAACCTACTTTGCCCGGATGCAGTTGGGGCGGTTGGTGGAACAGGCGATGGCCGACAAGCAGGACACGTACGTCCGCGAGATTTACGATCACCTGCGCGACTGCGCCGTCGCCTCCCGTCACAACCGGCCGATCGGCGACAAGATGATCCTCAACGCCGCGTTTCTGGTCGAACGCGATAAGCAGATGGAGTTCGACCACGCCGTCCAAGACATCGCCCATCGCTACGAAGGGCAGTTGCGATTCAATTACACCGGCCCCTGGCCGCCCTACAACTTCGTCAACATCCGGCTCAAGCTGGAACGGGAGGGAGAGCCGTCCTAGATGTTGCTGCGCCTGCTCACCGCCCCGGTGACGCTGCCAATGTCCGGCTTTCGCTTCATCCTCACCCAGGTAGCGGAGATGGCGGAGCGCGAGCTGTACGACGAAGACCGCATCCGCGACGATCTGTTGTTGTTGCAGGTGCGGCTCGACGACGGCGACATCACCGAGGCGGAGTATCTCGACCAGGAGGCGGCGATCATGACCCGGCTGCGTGCCGCCCGCGAACACCGAGAGCAGCAGGCGCGTGGTGATTAGAGAACGAGAAGCGAACCGCAGAGACGCAGAGGACGCAGAGCGAAACGAGTTGTTCTATCTCTACGGCATCGTGCTGCCGGATTCAGCGGCGGCGGTGCTGCTCCGCGAGCGCCGGCTGCCCGGCATCGGGGCAGATGCACCGCTCTTTCCCCTCGAAGCAGCGGGATTGGTCGCGGCGGTCAGTCGTGTGCCGGCCTCGGTCTTCGATGAGGAGCCGCTCAACGCGCTCGCGGCCGATCTGGAGCGGTTGACACCCTATGCCGTCCGCCACGAGGCGGCGGTGCGGGCGTTGTCCGGTTCGGCGGTGATCCCGATGGCGTTCGGCACCGTCTATCGCTCGTCGGAGGGTGTTGCCGCCGTTCTGCAGGAGCAGGCGGCGGCGTTTCGTAACCTGCTGGCACAATTTCAGGGACGTCAAGAGTGGGGCGTGAAGGTGATCGCCGACACCGGCCGGCTGCAACAAACCGTGGAACGGGAGAACGAGGCGCTGCAAGCGCTGGCCGCCGCCGCTGCCGCCGCGAGCGAGGGTCGAGCCTACCTGATCGGCAGAAAGCGCGATCGCCTGCTCGCCGATGCCGCCGCGCAGCTCGCCGCCGATTCGGCACACGATATCCTGCACCACCTGGCCAAGCTGAGCGCCAGCGCGGTGGAAGATCAGCGAGGACCGAGCCAACCGGGCGCGGAGCACCTCGCGGGCAAGGCCGCCTTTCTGGTCGATGATGCCGCGCTCGACGCCTTTCATCGAGCGGTGGAAGCACTGCAACGGCGCCACCAACCACGCGGCTTTCGCATTGAAGTCAGCGGCCCATGGGCGCCGTATTCCTTCGTCCGTCAGCAGGATGGCAGTGATGTCTGACTTCGATCTGCTCCGCCTCGATCGGCTGGATCTCGCGGATGCCGTCGACCATCTGCTCAACAAAGGTGCTGTCCTGACCGGTGACGCCACGCTGTCGCTGGCAGGCGTCGACCTCGTCTATGTCGGGCTGAACGTGCTGATCGCGTCGGTCGAGACGCTGCGGGAGCGGACCCCTCCTCCCGGACCCCTCCCCCCGCTGACGCGCGGAGAGGGGGAGACTCGTGCTGGAGGCGGTGTCAACGCAGACCAACCAACAGCCAGACCGTTGCCCAGGTACGAGCTGGCACCACGATCCGGCGAGGCTCCCCTCTCCGCGCGTGAGCGGGGGGAGGGGCCGGGGGAGGGGGGCGAAACCGAATTGCCCCCGTCTCTTCCCCACCTGTATGCTGAGCCGGAGATGCCGGTGATTGGAGAGGCGCCGGCATTGCTGCCCGAGGAGCGGCCGGAGCGTGGGCTTGCCCGGCTGGTGCTTACCTTGATTGAACTGCTGCGGCAGGTGCTGGAGCGTCAGGCGCTGCGCCGGGTCGAAGGGAATGGCTTGACCGACGAGCAGATCGAGCGAATGGGATTGGCGCTGATGGAACTGGAGGCGAAGATGGTCGAGTTGCGGATGGCCTTCGGTTTGACGGAGGAGGATCTGATACTTGACCTCGGGCCTCTCGAGCGGCTCGGTGACCGCCGATGATGCCTGACTCCCGGCGCTCGCTGGGACCGCCGGCATCGACGTCGCTGGTCGATATCTTGGACCGCGTGCTCGACAAGGGGCTGGTGGTCGCGGGCGACATCCGCGTTTCGCTGGCCAATATCGAACTGTTGACGATTCGTATCAGGCTGCTGGTCTGCTCGATCGACAAGGCGACCGAGATCGGACTGGACTGGTGGCGCCGAGACGGCTTCCTCAGCAGTACGGCCGCTGAGCAGGCCGAAGCCACAGCTGCCCTGCAAGCCCGCGTCGCCGCGCTTGAGCAGCAACTCGCAACCGATGCGTTGTCGGACGTGCCCCCGCCGCCGCCGGCCCGGCGATCGTCTCGCCGGCGAGACCCTGGGACGGGAGGATAATCACCGTGGTTGAACGCCATTCCGGTGGCACCAGTCTGATCGATGTGCTCGACCGCGTGCTCGACAAAGGCATCGTCATCGACGCGTGGGTGCGCATCTCCCTGGTAGGGATCGACCTGATCACCGTTGAAGCGCGCATCGTCGTCGCTTCGATCGACACCTACCTGAAGTATGCTGAAGCCGTCGGTATCACGGCGCCCGCCTCCCGCCCGATCGTGGCTCCGATCGAGCCGCCGATCCCGCCAGTGAGTTAAGCCGGCGCCGGCCCGCTTGCGGCTGCCCGGGAGCGCGGGCTTCCAGCCCGCTCGTCGTACACAGCGATCGAGATCACCAGCGGGCTGGAAGCCCGCGCTCCCGGGCGCGTCGAAATGAAGCTTCACCTCGTTCCCCGTTCCCACGATGCTTCGCGTCGGTGACGATGGCCACCATGAACGACCTGCAGAACCTCTACCAGTCGAGTGAGACCGCTCAACGTCTGGCTGACCTGCACCAGTGGATTCAGCCGGTGCTTGAAGAGCTGACCCAACAACTGGGATTTGAGCGGGCGTTTTTCGTGCTGATGGACCGGCAGACGGCGGTGATCCGCGGGGCGGTGGGCATCAATGTGCCGGAGTCCCTGACGACGCTGCCGGAGCTCTGGCGGGATGCCCGCGGCGGCCCGCTGGCACAGTCCTTTCAAACGGGACGCCCCATTCGGGTCGACGATGCCGTCCGCGATCCGCGCGTGCCGGAGAGCATGCGCGCGATCTATTCCACCTTTGGCCTGCTGTCATTCGCGGCGATCCCGCTGATTCCTGCCTGCGGCGTGCTCGTGGTCGCGAAGGGCTCGCCGATCGCCGAGGACGAGATCAGTACGATTCTCCCCTACGCCGGCCGGATCGTCGCCTGTGTGGTCGAACGCGATGAGGTCCATCGACTGACCCAGTCGGGCGAGGAGCAGGCCGTCGAGGCGGATTGGCTCTGGTGGATGCTCAACGCCGTCCCAGACCCGATCCTGCTCACCGACGCGGAGAACCGGGTTGTGCTGCACAACGTTCACGCCGAGCGGCTCTTCTTTGCCGGACCGGATTCCAGTGAGGGGAAGCGGCGGGCGATTCAACTCAACAATTCGCTGCTCTCCGTCGCGCTCGGCGGTTATGCAACCGACCAACGGGCGGCGCTCGGCCGCGAGCTGACGCTGGTCGATCCAATCGAGGGTACGGAGCTGTCCTTCGAGGTGATCTGTCAGCAGGCGACGAACCTGCGCACCGGCGCGCAGGGTCTGATCTCGGTGCTCAAGGATGTGACCGACCTGCGCCATGCCGACCAGCAGATCCGGCATTCGCTGGATGAGTTGCAGCGCGCCGGTGAGGAGGCACGCCGCGAGCGCGACCGGATCAATCTCATCCTCGAAAACGTTGCGAATCCGATCGTCGTCACCGGGGCCGAGGGAGAGATCAGCCTGATGAACCAACCGGCCGCGCATCTGCTCGGCTCGCGCGACGGCGCCCGCACGGGCCGCGACACCACGATCGCGCTGGCAAACGAGGCCAAGCTCAGCCTGTTCCTCTCCCAGTTCGGGCTGGAGCCGGCGCAGCGGCGCCACGGTGAGATCCAGCTGGCCGACCCCGAGTCCGAACAGTCACTGATTTACAGCGTCACTGCCACCGAGGTTGTGGACGAACTTGGTCATATCCGCGCCGTCGTCTCGGTGATGCACGATCTTACCGCACTCCGCGAGCTGGAACGCCGTCGGGTCGAGCAGCAGCTCTTTGAGTCGGAGAAGCTCGCCGCCGTCGGCAGGCTCGCCGCCGCCGTGGCCCACGAGATCAACAACCCGCTGGAGGCGATCAAGAACGCGCTCTATCTGCTTGTGTCCCGCACGGATGCGGATGATCCCGACCGGCGCTTCTTGGAGATCGCCAATCGCGAGACGATCCGCGTCTCGACGATCATCCGGCAGATGCTCGGGTTCTACCGGACGGCGACGGCGATGGCGCCGACCGATGTCAACGCGGTCATCCGCGAGGCGATTGCGCTGTTGGAGCGACAGATGCGGCAACGGCATGTGACGATCGCGGCCGCCCTCGATCGCGATCTGCCGCTGCTCCCTGCCTCCGCCGATCAGCTCAAGCAGGTGTTTCTCAATTTGTTGCTCAACGCACAGGAAGCGATGCCGGAAGGCGGTACGATCAAGGTGCGCACGCGCATTCCAGATGAATCCGATGCTGAATTCGTCCATGCAGGACGGCAACTGTTGATTCAGGTTGAGGACAGCGGCAGCGGCATCTCCGAGGAGAATCTGCGGCAGCTCTTCGAGCCGTTCTTCTCCACCAAGCGCGAGGGGAAAGGTACCGGGCTTGGTCTGTGGGTGAGCCAGGGGATCGTTCAGCAACACGACGGTCAGATCAAGGTGCGCAGCCGTCCCGGCCGCGGCACCACATTCACGATCGCGCTGCCGATCGGAGACACGCATGGCTGACTCCGCACGAATCATGGTCGTAGACGACGAGGAGAGTGTCGCCGTCACGATGCAGGCGGTGCTCGAACAAGAGGGCTATCGAGTCCGTGCCGCCCTGTCCGCAGGGGATGCGCGGATGCTGCTCGATCGAGAGCGGTTCGACGTAGCGCTGCTCGACCTGCGAATCGAAAACAGCGACGGCATCGACCTGATGCGTGAGGTGCGGGCCGTTCAGCCGGACTGTGTGCCGGTGATGCTGACCGGTTACGCTTCCTTGGAATCGGCCGTGCGGGCGATCCGCGAGGGCGCCTACGACTATCTGGTCAAACCGTGCGATCTGGATGAGTTGAAGGTAACGATCGCGCGGGCGGTCGAGCGTGGCACGCTCGGGCGCACCTTGAACCAGCGCGTCGAAGAGTTGCAGGCTGCCAACGTCAAGATCCAGCGGTTTGCTCAAGAATTGCAGCAGCGGGTGGATGAAGCGACCAGTGACCTGAGCGCCAAAGTCGAGGAGTTGAGCGAGGCGAAGGCGCGTCTGGAAGAGGAGCAGCGGCGGCGGGAGGAATTCATCTCGATGGTCGCGCACGAACTGGCGCAGCCGCTGACCAATATCAGCACGTCCGCGCAGATGATCAACCGCGAGGGTATTCCGAGCGAGGTGCAGGAGCGGGCACGGAGCACGATCGTCGGCGAGACACGGCGGTTGAACCGGCTGGTGCAGGATCTGCTCGATGCCACCCGCCTGGCCGGCGGCCACTTTCAGGTGAACCCTACCCCCCATGACTTGTGTGAGATTGTCCGCGAGCAGGTGCAGTCGGCACGCTCGTCCAGTGAACAGCACCGGATCGAGCTCGACGCACCAGATGAGCCGATCGTGGCGGCGTTCGACCGGGATCGGATCGCGCAGGTGCTCTCCAACATCCTGCTCAACGCGATCAAATACACCCCTGGTGGAACCATTCACGTTCTGCTCGTTGCGGAACGCGTTCAGGCGACGATCTGGGTTCGAGACGAAGGTCCCGGCATCCCGCACGATCGGCTGGAGGCGATCTTCCACCCGAACGTCCGGCTGGTCGGCGCGGCCAATCGGGGAACGAACGGCTCCGGCCTGGGCTTGTACATCGCGCGCGGCATCGTCGAAAAGCACGGCGGCCGGATCTGGGCGGAGAACACGGAAGGCGGCGGCGCCCGGTTTATCGTGGTCCTGCCCCTGCAATAGCCGCCCAGCCGCGTCGATACGCGGCACCACCATCGAGTGGTTAGCCGGACTTGACGCGCCGCCGTTCGCTCCGTAGTCTTTCCCCATCAGCCCAGAGGAGGTGGCCATATGACCATCGCAGTCTTGATGCCCACCGTAGATATGTGCGGCCGTCGCCATGGCCGCATGCACCGGGAACCCCTGGCTGATCGGAGGCGTGCCGGATAGCGCGCACCGTACGCAGCACTGAGCAGGCCGTGGGTGATCGGTGATGTCGCCCTCGGCCTTTTCTTGTGCCTCGGCCGCGGGCAGCGATCGACAGCGCCCGCGGCCCGATCACGTCGAGCAGGCCGCGGGAACGAAGTAACCCGCGACCCTGGCTAAGCGAAACCGTGGCGCGGGGATGGAGGCAGGGCACCGCCCTGCAAGGAGAACCGCGACACGATGATCGATCCAGAAACGATGCAAGAAGCGCTCCGACCGTTTTATAAGGAGCACCTGATTCGAGATGTACACTACGCGGTCAAGAGCGGGAAGGAGGCGACGGTCTTCCTCTGTGACGCCGATCCCTCCACCGGTATGGAGTTCTTGATCGCCAAGATTTACCGCCCGCGGGAGAGCCGCAGTTTCAAGAACGACGCCATGTATCACGCCGGTGTTTATGTAGGCGACCGGCGGATGCGCAAGGCGATCCAGCAGAAATCCCGGCATGGCCGGTCATTCCAGTTCGTCAATTGGATCGACCGTGAGTACGAGGCGCTCCGGCACCTGCACGCCTTCGGCGCCGATGTGCCCAAGACGTACGCCCGGTCGGAACACGCGATCCTGATGCAGTTCATCGGCGAGGGGGATGAACCGGCGCAGCCACTCAATCGCGTCTCCCTCAACCGGGAAGAGGCGGGGCCGCTCTTCGATCGCGTGCTCCGCAACATCGAGATCTGGCTGAGCCTCGACTATGTTCACGCCGACCTCTCTGCCTTCAACATTCTCTATCACAGCGGCGCCGTCACCGTGATCGACTTCCCTCAGGCGGTCAACGCACGCACCAACCCCAACGCCTACGATCTCCTGCTCCGTGACATCGACAACGTCTGTCGGTACTTCACGCGCTTCGGCATTCAGGCCGACCCTGGTCGGATTGCGGGGGAGCTGTGGGCACGGTTTGCGCTGGACGAGGTGTGAAAGAAACGGCCCTCACCCCCGGCCCCTCTCCCGCGCGGCGGGAGAGGAGAGACTGTTCGCCACGGCGG
>JBFXAN010000081.1:0-27594 GCA_050184225.1 Dehalococcoidia bacterium
GTTCGGCGGCTTCTCGGCGGAAGCATTGCGCGAGCGGATGAATGACGCCCAGGCCACGGTCGTGATCACCGCCAACGCCGGCTATCGCCGGGGCGCCGAAGTCCCCCTCAAGCAGAACGTCGATGATGCCGTCGCCGCCTGTCCCAGCGTCAAGCACGTCGTCGTCTTCCAGCGCACTGGTTCCGACACGGCGATGGTGGACGGGCGTGACCACTGGTGGCACGAGCTGATGGCGACGGCGCCGGCCGACTGCCCGGCCGAGGAACTGGACAGTGAGCACCCGCTCTACGTCCTCTACACGTCCGGCTCGACGGGGAAGCCGAAGGGGGTCGTGCACACTACCGGCGGCTACCTGCTTGGCACCAGCCTGACGCATCGCTGGGTGTTCGACCTGAAGGAGGAGGACATCTTCTGGTGCACCGCCGACATCGGTTGGGTAACGGGACACTCCTACGTCGTCTATGGACCGCTCGCCAACGGCGCCACGGTGCTGATGTATGAAGGCGCGCCCAACTATCCCGAGCCGGACCGCTTCTGGGCATTGATCGAGAAGTATCGGGTGAGCACGCTCTACACGGCGCCGACGGCGATCCGGTCGTTCATGCGCTGGGGC
Organism: Dehalococcoidia bacterium; assembly: GCA_050184225.1. GTDB lineage: Bacteria > Chloroflexota > Dehalococcoidia > CAUJGQ01 > CAUJGQ01 > JBFXAN01. The sequence continues at coordinate 614 of JBFXAN010000081.1, forward strand.
GAGCAGTGGCCGCGGGCGCACGACCTGTCGTCGCTGCGGCTGTTGGGGTCGGTCGGGGAGCCGATCAACCCGGAGGCGTGGATGTGGTACCACCGCGTGATCGGCGGCGAGCGCTGTCCGATCGTCGATACCTGGTGGCAGACTGAGACGGGGGCGATCATGATCAGCCCGCTGCCGGGGGCGACGCCGACGAAGCCGGGGTCGGCGACGCGGCCGCTGCCGGGAGTGAGTGCGCTGATCGTCGATGGCGAGGGGAACCCGGTCGCCGATGTCGGCGGCGGATTGCTCGTGCTGACGCGGCCGTGGCCGAGCATGCTGCGGACGCTGTATCAGGATGATGCCCGGTATGAGGAATACTACTGGGCGAAGTTTGGCGCCAGGAACTACTATTTCGCCGGGGACGGCGCCCGGCGCGACGCGGACGGTTACTTCTGGCTGATGGGGCGGGTCGATGACGTGATCAACATCTCCGGCCACCGGCTCGGCACGATGGAAGTGGAGAGCGCGCTGGTGGCACACGAGGCGGTCGCCGAGGCCGCCGTCGTCGGGAAACCGGACGAGATCAAGGGGGAGGCGATCGCGGCGTTCGTGACGGTCGAGCAGGGACGCCCGGTCGACGAAGCGCTGCGGCGGGATCTGATGCAGTGGGTGGTGAAGGAGATCGGCGCCCTCGCCCGGCCGGATGAGATCCGCTTCACCGACGCGCTCCCGAAGACGCGCTCCGGCAAGATTATGCGGCGGCTGCTGCGGGATATTGCCGCCGGGCGGGAGTCGGTGGGTGACACCACGACGCTGGAGGACTACTCGGTCCTCGCCGCTCTCCGCCAGGAGGAAGAGTAGCACCGGTTGACCGGTTTCGATCAGAGTACGCCCGCATGTGCGGATCTCCTGTTCTCCATCTGGATTCGCGTTGGAGATCCGCACACGCGTAGAGAAGGGGATGGCATGAAATCGATGGTCGCGGTCCACGTGGAGCACGGTCAGCCGCTGGTGGTTGATGAGGTGGAGTTCCCCGATCCGGCGCCCGATCAGGTGCTGGTGCGCCAGTTTGCCAGCGGCGTCTGTCACTCGCAACTGCATCAGCTCCACAATCCCGACCAGGCGCGGCCGGCGCTGCTCGGCCACGAGTCGACCGGTGTGGTCGAGGCGATCGGCAAGGACGTGACCCACGTCAAAGAGGGTGACCACGTGATGGTGACGTGGGTGCCGCGCTCGCCGGAGCCGGGCTTTCGGCCGACCCCCGCCGTGCTGAAGTTCCGCGGTGAAGAGGCACGCCCGGCGAACGTCTTCACCTGGGCGAAGCATACGCTTGTTCACCATCAGTACGTCGTGCCCCTGGCGAAGGACGTGCCGACGGATGTGACCGCGATCATTGGGTGTGCCGTCCTCACCGGCGTCGGCGCGGCGCAGAACACCGCCACGTGCAGGCCGGTCAATCGGTCGCCGTCTTCGGTGCGGGTGGGGTTGGTCTGTGCGTGATCGCCGGCGCCGCCGCACGGCGGGCCAACCCGATCATCGCGGTCGACTTGTCGGACGAGAAGCTGGCCTTCGCCAAGAAGTTCGGCGCGACGCACGGCATCAACGCCAAGGACACCGACCCGGTGCAGGCGATCCACGACCTGACCGACGGCGGCGCTGATTTCGCCTTCGACGCGATCGGCGTGCGTCAGACGATGGAGCAGATCCTGCCGGCGGTGCGGCCGGGTCAACTCGGCTACAGCACCGGCGGTACGGCCGTGCTGGTCGGCGTGCCCCAGGAACACATGACGCTCAACGCGCGGATGCTGCTGTCCGGTGAGAAGAAGTACATCGGCTCGATCGGCGGCAGTAGCCGCCCTGACCGGGACTTTCCCCACTTCGTCCGCATGTTCAAAGAGGGCGAGTTAGACCTGAACACACTCGTCACGACGCGCTATTCGCTGGAACAGATTAACGACGCCGTCAGCGCACTGGAGCGCGGCGAGATCGCGGGTCGGGCGATTCTGGAGCTGTGAGGCGGACCCCTCCCCCGGCAGGGGCGGCCCTCACCTCCCGGCCCCCTCTCCCGCCGGAGCGGGAGAGGGGGAGCACTGAGTGACGATGGTTGATCAGGACTCCCCTCTCCCGTCACGACGGGAGAGGGGTCGGGGGTGAGGGCCACCCGCCCTCACGCCGGCGCCGCAGCGCGCATGGTAATGTCGGCCGGCACGGTAAGCTCGACGCCGTCGAAGAACCGGCGCGGGTTGTCGCGCAGCATGGTCATGATCGTCTCCTCGCGAACGCCGGCCTCGCGCAGCAGGGGTAGGATCTCGCGGTGGATGTGGGTGTAGTTCCACCGGGTGCGGAGCCGTTCCATCTCGGGTGTGAGCTCCCGCGAACGGCCGAGGAAGCAGCCGACGGCGTCGTGGGACAGCATGATCCGGTCGGCGTAGCCAATCGCGAGGAGGCCGGCGAGCGTCGCCACGCGCAGCCGGTCGGGGTGAACGAACTCGAGGCCGAACCGGTCCATGCCGTCGTAGCAGCGCCGACGGATCAGCGTATCGTGGTAGGCGAGGTCGGCGGAGCCATCGGAGTGGCCGACCATCATGTTCCACGGATCGAGTCCTTCGCTCTCGGCGATGTCGACCTGCTCGGGACCGTAGCTGCCGGCGTCGGTGTGGGTGATGATGCGCGCGTTGGTCGCCCTGGCGGCGCGGGCGGCGGCACGCAGGTTCTTCTGCTCGTGCTCGGTAATCGGGGCGGCGGTGGCGACCTTGATCACGCCGGCGCGGATGCCGGTGCCGCCGATTCCCTCGGTGATCTCGCGGACGTAGAGCTCGGCGAGGCCGTCGACATCCATCTGGCGGAAGTGGGTCGGCATGCCCAATTCTTCCTTGTACATGCCGGAGGCGGCGATATAGTGCATACCGGATCGATCCGCGACCTCGGCGGCAAACTCGATGTCGCGGCCGATGTCGATCGGGCAGGGGTCGACGAAGGTTTGCACGCCCAGCGACCGTAGCTCCTGCAGCCGTTCGACCGCTTTGTCGATCTCAGCACGCCGGTCGAACGAGACGAGCGGGTCCTTCTCCCATCCGGGCCAGCCGATGAGCAGGTGCTCGTGGATGAGGGTGACGCCGAGGTCGGCGGTGTCGATCGGCCCCAGGACGCTGTTCACGACGGTCATAGCAACCTCCTGTGCTGTGGCTTTCCTGTCATCCTGAGCGGCAGCGAAGGATCTCGCACGCGAACCTACCACCGAGATCCTTCGCTGCCGCTCAGGATGACAAGGGAACGGCGGTACTCCATTTAGTCACGCTCCAAGCCAGACGGCGTTCCGACGGCTTGAACTCCCTGTGCGGCGCCTGACCTGAAGTGCGGGATCACCTCCCGCGCGAACCGCTCCAGCATGGGAGTTGTCTGTGCGGTGCGCATGCCGGCGGGGTTGGCGGTGAAGATCATGTGCGTATAGGGAACGGACCGGCGCCACGCTTCGATGCGTGCGATCGCGTCGGCGGCCGTGCCGATCTGGAAGGTAGGGCGCAGATCGTCGGGATCGGTGGCGCCGCGGCCGATGCCCGCGGCGTCGGTCGGCAGGTCGGCGGCCTCGCGGTACCAATCGCCATAGAGCGTGCGCGTGTAGTGGACGTGGTCGCGCATCTCTGCCCAGGTCCGCTCCGGATCGTCGGAGACGATACAGCTCAGCGAGCCGAGAACGGGCATCCCTGCCGGATCGACGCCATCGGCGCGGAGGGCGGCGGTATACGCATCGTAAACCGCAGGCGGGCCTACGAGCAGGAGCGGCGCGCGGAAGCGGGCGGCGCGACGGGCCGGAACCTCACCGCGCGCGCCGAGCCAGATCGGCGGGTGCGGCTGCTGCACCGGCTTCGGCGTCACGTCGAGGTCGTGCACCTGATAGAACCGCCCCTCAAATGTGACCCGATCCTCGGTCCAGGCGCGGCGGATCAACTCGACACCCTCGTCCATCAGGCGGCCGCGGTGGCGCCGGTCAACGCCAAACGCCTCGAACTCTTCGATGCGATAGCCGAGCCCCATGCCCAGGTCGAGCCGGCCGTTCGAGATGATGTCGACCGTGGAAGCGTCTTCGGCGACGCGGATCGCGTTGTGCAGGGGCAGGAGCAGCACCCAGGTGCCGATCCGGATGCGGCTGGTGCGGGCGGCGATCGCGGCGGCCACCGGCAGCACCGACGGTGTATATCCGTCCTCAATGAAGTGATGCTCGGTGATCCAGACCGAGTCAAAGCCAAGCTGCTCCGCGTAAGCGATTTGTTCGAGTTGCTCAGCGTACAACTCGGCGGCCGGCCGCCGCCAGCGCGTGGGATTGCGAAAGTCGTAGATCAGACCAAACTGCATCGTGTCCTTCCAGCCAAACGAGATACCGGCACCCACGGTTGACGAGTGCACCCCCTTCCCTGCGAGGGAAGGGGGCTGGGGGGTTAGGTCACCGCCCGCGCAGCCGCGGATCGAGCACGTCGCGCAGCGCGTCGCCGAACATGTTAAAGGCGTAGACGGTCAGGCTCAGCGCCAGGCCGGGGAAGATCGCGACCCAGGGCGCCTTGAGGAAGCTGGCCCGCGCCCCGGCGCCGCCGAGCATGTAGCCCCACGACACCGACGGCGGCGGGATGCCCAGTCCGAGGAAGGAGAGGGACGCCTCCGTGAGGATCGCGCCGCCGATGCCGATCGTCGCGATCACGATTACGACCGGCACCAAGTTCGGCAGGATGTGGCGATAGAGGATGCGCGTGTCCGACGCGCCGAGGGTGCGCGCTGCTTCGACGTAAACCTGGTGTTTGAGACCAAGCGTCGTGGCACGGATCACGCGCGAGGGCGCGAAGACGAGGAACAGTGCGATCGCGAGGATTGTGTTTCGCAGTCCCGGACCGAAGACGGCGACGTAGAGGAGGAGCAGCACGAGCCCGGGAAAGGCGATGAAGGAGTCGACGATCCGCTGCATCACCATGTCCACCCAGCCGCCCATGTAGCCGCTGACCATGCCGACGATCGTCGCGGCGGTTGTGCCCAACGCCACGGCGGAAATGCCGACGAGCAGCGAGATGCGGGCGCCGTAGATCACGCGGCTGAAGACATCGCGACCGTTGTTGTCGCCGCCGAAGGGATGCGCCAGGCTCGGCGCCGCGAACAGCGCCTCCGCCTGCTGCTCGTTCGGGTCGTAGGGTGCGATCCACGGCGCCGCCAGCGCCACGACGACAAAGACCAGAACCAAGAATGCCCCGCCCCAGGTGCCGAGTGGCTTCTCGCGGATCATTCGCCGCGCCGCCTCGAGCCAGAAGGGGAGTGGCCGGTAAACCCGTGGCCCCAGGTTCTGGACCTCTACCGGCACGGCTGGGTCAGTTTGCACGTTCGTTCCCCGTTCACTGATAGCGGATCCTGGGGTCCAGGATGCCGTAGGCGATGTCCGTCAGCAGGTTGGCAAGCACGACGATCGCGGCGAAGACAAGGACGACGCCCTGCACCGCCGGATAGTCGCGCTGGTTCACCGAGAGGAAGAGGTAGCGGCCCATGCCCGGCAGGTTGAAGATCTGCTCAAAGATGACGGTGCCGCCGGCGATCGTCGCTAAGGAGAGGCCCATCAAGGTGACGACCGGGATCAGGGCGTTCCGCAGTGCGTGGCGGAGGACGACGACGCGCTCGCTCAAGCCCTTGGACCAGGCGGTGCGCACGTAGTCCTGCCGGAGCACCTCCAGCATGGTCGTGCGGGTGAGACGCATCAGGCTGGCGGAGCCGGTGATGCCAAGCAGTGCGGCCGGCAGGAGGAACTGGCGGATGTTGCCCCACGGATCTTCTTTGAAGGGGATGTAGATGATCGGGGGTGTCCAGCCGAACCAGAGCGCGCCGTAGACGATCACGAGCGTCGCGATCCAATAACCGGGGATCGCGAGCATTCCCACCGAGACCGAGCGGAGGGCATAGTCCAACCAGGTATCCTGTCGCATCGCCGAGATGATGCCGATCGGCACGCCGATCAGGAAGCCGAAGCAGGTGGCGATGATGCCAAGCTCCAGCGACACCGGCATCCGGCTCCAAATATTCGCCGCGACGGAGTCATTGCTGATCAACGACCGGCCGAAGTCGCCCCGAACGATCTTGCTCATCCAGGCGACGTACTGCACGGGCAGCGGCCGGTCCAGCCCCAACTGCCGCCGGAGCGCTTCCTTCCCCTCGACGTGAGTGACGCCGCTGCCGCTGGAGAGTACGTCGACGACATCGCCGGGGATCAGCCGCACCGACGAGAACGTCAGGAACGACACTCCCAGGATCGTGATCGCCGCCAACCCGAGGCGGCGGAGCAGGTAGGAACCCAACGATTGCCCTCCATTTTCGGCGTTTAGCTGATGGCGCGTGCCGGCATGCCGTTCACGCGCTGGTCACTACCGGCTCGGTACTCCATCGAGCCAGACATAGTCGTACTTCTTGTAATGCAGGAAGTTCGTGCTGCCGTCGTCGGGCAGCCAGTTCTTCAGATGGCTGTGGTAGTAGTAGCGGCTGAGGGACTCGGAGATGAAGACGGCGGGCGTGTCATCGATCAGCATCTTCGCCGCGTCTTTGTAGATCGTCTGCTGCTTCGCCTGATCGAACTCTTTACGGGCATCGTTCAGGAGCTTGTCAAAGCCACTGCTGGCGTAGCGCGAGTTGTTGTTCGCGGCGCCGGTGTGATAGTCCACCCAGAGCTGGCGATCGGGATTGAGGAAGACGAAGATCGCGGTGCTCGTCGTCTGCAGTGGCGGGTTGGCCGGCTCGATGCCGTAACCGCCGGTGCGCCAGGGAGTCCAGTCGGTGATGCGGAACTTGAGCTCGATGCCGGCCTCCTTCAGGCCTTGCTGGATCTGGGTGTGACCGACGTCGGGGATGTAGTTGTTCGGGATCCAGTCCTCCAGCTCGAGGCCGTTCGGGAAGCCGGCCGCGGAGAGCAATTGCTTTGCCTTGGCGACATCCCGCACGGGCAGGTCGCCCTTGTCCAGGATGTACCCGCGCATCGAGTTGGAGAGCGGCTGTCCGCGTACCGCCAACCCGAGCATGCCGATATTCATCACCAGGTCGTAATCGACGGCGTACTTGATCGCCTCGCGTACCCGCTTGTCTTTCAGTTGGGGGTACTCCATGTTCAGGTCGAAGAGGAAGGGAGCGCCGATCGCCTCCTGGACCTTCACATCGGGAACGGCATCCTTCACCTTGTCCTCATCGGCGGGCGAGATCCCGCGCATGTCCAGCTTCTTGGTGATGAAGGCAGAGAGGCTGGTCGAGGCATCGGGGAAGATCACCCAGTCGATACCGTCGAGGTAGGGCAACGCATTGCCGCTTGCGTCCTTTTTGAAGTAGTCGGGATTGCGGTCGAGGAAGACGCCGACGCCGCGCTCGCGCCGGGTCATGATGAAGGGGCCGGTGCCCACCGCCTGCGTCTTGGCGTCGTCGCCCTTGTACAGCTCGCGGGGAATGATCACGGGCCAGCCGTCGGCCATGTTGAGGATGAACGGTGCATAGGGGAAGGAGAAGTTCACCTTCACCGTCTGCTTGTCCGGTGTCTCGACGCCGCTGACCATCGTGAGGAACGGCGCCAATCCAAACCCCGGCTGGTCGGTCGCCATCCGTTCGAAATTGAGCTTGACGTCTTCGCTCGTGAACTCGCGTCCGTTGACCGGCGGCGCGTTCTGCCACTTGATCCCAGCGGGGAACTTCATCACGAGTGAGAGGTTGTCCGGCTGCTCATAGGACTGGACGAGGTCGCCCTCGATGATCGGACTTTGACCCGGCGGGATGTAGCCGCGCCAGAGGGTGCTGTAGACGCCGTTCACGACCTGGACTCCGGGGAAGCCGGCGTCGCGGTGCGGGTCGAGCGAGTCCGGCTCGCCGATCGAGCCCACCATCCGTCCGCCCGTCTTGCCGACCGAGCGATCGATCGTGCCGGTGCCGCCGACCGTGGCCGTATTCGCCGCGCCTGATTGCTGGAACCGTTCCTCGGCGCCGCCCGATTCCTGGCCGCCGCCCCCATCACCACCGCAGGCGATCAGCCAGGCGCCGGCCAATCCGCCTCCCGCGGCGGCAGCGCCGCGGAGGAGCCGGCGCCGCGATGTCGTTCTCCTCTCACCCGTTTGATCCACCATCTCGGACTGCATGGACCCCTCCCTCACTCGCCCGCAAGAATGTGGCCGTACCCGCGGGCCTGCCGGTTGTGCGCGCTCCCGCGCCAGACTTCGATCCCTGCCGAACGATCGTCACCAGGAGTCGAGTTGATTTCGCTCTCCGCAATTGCTATTCGTAGATCGGACAGTGTTGCCGACCGTAGCCCTCGGTATACGCTTGCGCTAAACGGGTGTCAAGTGGCGACGTGCTCCTGTCGGGACACGACGCAAGCAGCGATGACAGCCCGCTACCGGACCGTTAGTATTCAGACAAAAGTAGTCGAGCGAAGGAGAACCGATGAGGAAGGCAGACGATCGTACTCAGGTGCCGGCGCATGAGGCGACGAATGGGAACACGAGCAGTCTGCCGGAGCCATCAGAAGGACGCGGAGCCGAGAACAGCCTGCAATCGCTGGTGAACGGGGTCGAGGTGCTGCAACTGCTGGCACGCGACAGCAACCTCACGCTTACCGACATTGCCAACCGGCTGGTCATGAACAAGACCGTAGTCTATCGCGTGCTCAGCACCTTGCATCAGATGGGGCTGGTACGACGCAATGTCAATGACAAGCGGTATCGGCTTGGCCTGCGCCTGTGGGAGCTCGGCACGGTGGCGATGCGCGATCTGCGCGTGCGCGAGCTTGCCGTGCATCACCTCACCCAACTCGCCGAACAGACCGGCGAGGCGGTCAATCTCTCCGTCCCCGATGACGGCGAGGTGCTCTTTCTCGAATCGGTGCGAATGACATCGTCCGGCGTGGCACAGACGGCGCTCGCCACGCGGTACCCGCTGCATTGCAGCGCCGCCGGCAAGGTGATGCTGGCCTATCGTTCTGAAGGGGCGGTTGATGCCTATGGCGCGCGGGGTCTCGTCACGGCTACGGCATACACGATCACGTCGCCGCAAGTCCTGCAGTTAGAGATCGCCGAGATTCGGGCACAGGGTTTCGCGGTCAATCGTGGCGAGTGGCATGTCGAGAGTTGCGGTATTGCGGTGCCGCTCCGTGATCAGAGTGGGGAGGCGATCGCCGCCATCGGCATCGCCTGCCACGCGTCCCGCTTCTCCGATGGGTTCGTCCGCCGTGTTTCCGACCCCGCGCTGATCCATGCACGCGAGATATCGCGGGCGCTAGGCTACAAGGAGCCGTCGGTCCCGTGGCTCGCGTTCTCCTAGGCGAGCGCCGATGTGATCACGTCGCATCCGGGAGCGCGGGCGTCACCGTCAGACTGCCGAAGCGCGCAAGGGCCGATGGCATGCGGAGCTGCTCTGCACTGCGACTAAACATCGTGTACGATGCGGCCGGTTTCTGATTTGCCGGCATTTTGTCCCATCGTGGCGCTGGTCCACGACTGGGGGGATGGTGGAAATCCCGGACTGAGGCAGGCATGCAATGACTACGACACCATATCCCGCCTACAGCACGATCGAGGTGGAGCCGCTGGACGATCCATCGGGTGTGGTGCGGCTCACGCTCAACCGGCCCGCGCAGTTGAATGCGCTGTCCGCCGACTTGCTGGACGAGTTCTTCGACGCCGTCGAGCGCTTCGACTCGGACCCGCATGGCTACGTTCTCCTCATCCGGGGCGCGGGCCGTTCGTTCTGCGCCGGGTACGACCTTGCCGCGCGGAACACGGTCGAGCCGGGGTCGGTCGGCGACATGCTGGTCGAACAATCGGTCGGCCGGTCGCGGCGGATCATGCTCGGCAGCGTCGATCGCTACCTGCGCCTGTTCAACCTGCGCAAGCCGACCATCGCCCAGGTTCATGGACACTGCATTTCGGGCGGCACCGAGCTGATCTCGATGTGCGACTTCGTCGTCTGCGCTGAGACGGCCCGCTTCGGCCACATCGCCGGCCGGCACATGGGCACGCTGCGCACGCTTTCGATGTGGCCGTGGACGGTCGGCTACCGTCATGCCAAGGAATTGTTCATGACAGGCGAGTTGATCGACGGCAGCACGGCCGAGCAATGGGGCCTTGTGAACAAAGCAGTGCCGGACGAGGATCTGGAGGCGGCGGCGTTCGACCTGGCGCGGCGGATCATGCGGATCCCGCTCGAGATCAACACGCTGCACAAGCATTCGGTCAACCGCTGGATGGAGATCCAGGGACTGCACGCGGCGATCCACTCTGCCGCCGAGTTCGACGTCTATACCTCATTCATCGACGGCCGTCCCGGTTTCCGCGAGCGGGTACAGCAGGACGGGCTGCGGGAGGCGCTGAAGTGGCGCGACGCCGCCTGGCAGGACTCGAAGCTCTGGGGCTACAAGCGCTAGAGGGTCCGCTACCCGCGCCCGGCCCACCGCTTTTCAGGGCTTCGTCGGCGCCCAGTTGTAGATGCGCGTCAGCGCGCCACCCATCAGGATTGCGCGGTCGCTGTCCGAGAGACGGTCGGTAACGCGGAATGCCTCGACGCCCTGCTGATAGGTCAACAGCGCCACCGCCCGTGTCCAGTCCGTGCCCCACAGGCAGCGATCCAGTCCGAAGGCGTCGAAGATTCGCCCGAGCGGATCCCAGATGTCCCGGTATGGGAAGGGCTCGTGCGCGAGGGTGCCGGCGCCGGTGATCTTGATCGCGATGTTGGGCAGGGCGGCGAGGGCCAGCACGTTGGGCAGGTCGGCGAAGGGCTGTGCCGGGGGCGGCGGCGCGAACGGCTGTTGCAGTCCAAGGTGGTCGATCACGATCTGGGTGTCGGGATTGCGTGCGGCCAGATCGCGGACCTGGTCCAGCCGCCCCCAGGCGAGGAGATTGACCGGCAGGGAATGGCGCGTGGCGGCCGCGAGGACGCGGTTGATCCCGGGATCGGCGGGGTCGGGGGAGACGTCGCGGTTGAGCATGATGCGCACGCCGACCGCCCCCGGCGTGACCGCCCACTCGGCGATCGTCTCTGCTACCGCGGGGTCGCTCGGATCGACCGGCTTGATCAGGGCGAAGCGATCGGGGTGCTCAGCATGCACCGCGAGCGCGTAACTGGCGTCATAGCGGTACATCGTGAAGGGCGAGATCAGAATCGCACCGTCGACTCCGACCGCGTCCATGGCCGCGACCATCTGATCGCCCGTGACCTCCGGCGGACCCGTCAGAACGGCGGCCCAGGGGCGACCCGAGTGGTTGCGCTCGTAGGCGTGGACCTGCGCGTCAATGGTCGGCATTAGGGCCATGCTCCTTCTCGTTCGCCGATCCCGCTGGTCTGGACCATGCCGGGATCGTCAGCCCTGCCTATGCAGCCCGGATATCCCGCCCTCCCCCCCGGCCCCTCTCCCGTCGGGACGGGAGAGGGGAGCCTCACTCAACCGTGAACACCAATACACACCCTGTACAATCTGACCGATCGACAAGCTGGCGCTCATGGTCACTGTGGGCTCCCCTCTCCCGCACCGGCGGGAGAGGGGCCGGGGGTGAGGGCCGTCTTTCTCGCTACGCCGGCGCGAACAACGGCAGCGACACACCGCCCTCTTGATCTTCCCACTTCACTTTTACGCGCATACCGACGGCAATGTCTTTCGTCGGGTCGTCGACACCGACGATGTTGGTCATCAGGCGGACACCTTCGTCCAGGTCGACGAAGGCGATGGCATAGGCGCCCAGGTCTTTGAACGAGGGATTGCGGTTCTGCCGGATGACACTGAAGGAGTAGACAGTGCCCTCGCCCTTCGAGGTCTGCCATGATGTCTTGGTCGAACCGCAGCCGGAGCAATGCCGGCGCGGTGGAAAGATGATCTCGCCGTCGACATCACAGGTCTGGTACGTCAGGTGATGCTGCTTCGTCGCCTCCCAGAACGGTTCAGTGTCCGGCTCGGGAAAGCGCGGCTGTGGTCGGGCCATGGTCGTACCTCCGGGTTCGACGTTCCAAGAGCAGCGTTGGCGCCGGGAACGGGGGATCAATCTTTGGCAAGAATGACAGTGCCGCCGGTGTGCGTCGTGCCGAGGAAGCCGCCGTTGCCGTGCGCGACCGCCAGGCGGGCGCCCGGCTTCTGTGACGTGGACTCGCCGCGCAATTGTCGGGTGGCCTCCATCAGCAGGAAGATGCCACGCATGCCGGGATGGTTCGAGCTAAGGCCGCCGCCGTCGGTGTTCAGCGCCGGGCCGGGCGTGTCGAAGCGCAGCCGGCCACCGGCGACAAACGATCCGCCTTCGCCCTTCGCGCAGAAGCCAAGGTCTTCCAGGATCGTCATCACCGTGATCGTGAAGGAGTCATAGATCATGATGCTATCCACTTCATCCGGTCGGACGCCGGCCTCGGCAAACGCGATCGGGCCGGATTGTTGTGCCGCGCTGCGGGTGATGTCGCGGCCGTTCTCCCAGTAGCGCGTCGCCTCGCCCGTCCCGATCAGCCAGACCGGCGGCTTCTTCGTTCCCCGTGCGACATCCTTCGACGCGATCACGACGGCGCCGCCGCCATCGGAAACCATGCAGCAGTCGAGCAGATGCAGCGGGTCGGCGATCATCCGCGAGTCGATCACGTCCTCGACCGTGATCTCGCCGGTACCGACGAAGCCGAGATCTTCCATCGCCTTGACCGCCTGCGGGTTGCGCACGGCGTGAGCGCGGGTGGTGACGGAGATTTCGGCGAGTTGTTCGGGGGTGGTGCCGTATTCATATGCGTGGCGGTTTGCCACCATCGCATAATTCGAGACGAGCGTCATGCCCCAGGGATCCTGCATATTCGACGATCGCGAGGGTGGTCCCATGCCAGTGGCGCCGCCGGTGCCGATCGCGATCGAGCTGGAGTGTGCGGTGGAGCCGTAGGAGAGCAGCGCCACCTTGCACTTGCCCGCGGCGATATCGCGCATCGCGTGGGCTGCCTGGAACTCATACGAGCTGCCGCCGACCTGGGTGGTGTCGATCACGGTCGGATAGATGCCGAAGTACTCGGCGAGGCCAAGCCCGGCCATGCCGCCGCCGTCGCCGGCGTCGTAGAGGCCATCGACGTCGCGCCAGGTGAGGCCCGCGTCCTCAAGCGCGCGGGTCGCACTCTCGGCTTTGATCCGGATTGGTGTCATGCCCGGCTCAACTTTGCGCAGCGGGTACTCGTAGATGCCGACAATCGCGGCCTCGCGTTGCTGCCCACTCATACCGAACTCCTTCCGCCCGCTCCTGGTTTTCGTGGTGACTGTTGGCGCTCAACAAGGTATCAGAAGGACCATGGAATCCGTCAATGGGTTCAGTCAGTCCGTCTTGACATCAAGTCGGATTCTGTCAGACTTCATGGAAGGCGAGCGCCCAACACTCGTTAGCCCGTTCGGCGCCGACGCTCACCCCTGATCACATTCGATCAATGAGGAGGACAGCGCAACCGGGGCTGTTCCACCACGGATGCCAGGCAACCCACCGCGCGCAGCGTGATGCGCGCGGGCCGGTTCCGTTCGATCCAGTCCCTGGTCACTGGTCAACCAATGGAGGAGGGTGCACCATGCGAACTACATTTCATCGAGGTAACGGAGCAAGCCGGATTCAACTGACGCGGAGACGAGTGCTCGCACTCTCGGGCACGGCCGCGTTTCTGGCCGCCTGTGGCGGCGGCGATGACTCGGATGAGGGGGGCACGGGTCAGGCTGCCGGCACGGGCACGCAGCCGGCAAACACCGCCGCCGCGGACGAGGGCACGCCGAAGGTCGGCGGCACCTTTACCTGGTCCGACCCAGGCGATACGCCGATCGACCCGACCAACAATCCTTCATACCGCGCGCAGGTGATCTCCGGCTATACCTACAGCCGGTTGCTCAAGTTCAAAACCGGCCCGACGCCCGAGGTTTCCTTCAACTACGAGGTAACGCCTGACCTGGCCGCGTCACACGAGCTGCTCGGCGACGGCACACAGCTCACCTTCAAGCTCCAACCCAACGCCAAATTCATCAACAAAGCGCCGGTCAATGGTCGCGCTGTCACCGCCGAGGACGTGAAAGCCTCCTTCGAGCGATTCCAGACGGCGCCGAAAAACACCAACAAGAACGCCTTTGGCAGCCCGACCAACCGAATCGTCGAGGCGGTCGAAACGCCGGACGCCACGACGGTGGTGGTCAAGCTTGCGCGGCCGTATGCACCGATCCTGAACCTGTTCGCCAATCCGCAATATCTCTGGATTCAACCCAGGGAGATCGATTCGGGATTCGATCCGGCCAAGGAGGCGATCGGCAGCGGACCGTGGATGATCGAGAGCATCGAGCCGGACAAGGCGATCACACTCAAGCGCAACCCCGACTACTTCATGCAGGGCACGCCGTACATCGACACGGTCGTCCGCGCCGTGATTCCGGATTCGGCGCAGAACATCGCCCAGTTCCAGGCGGGCCGGCTCGACGTTTACGGCGTCCCGGCGCAACAGAAGGACGAAGTTGCCCGAACGACGCCGCAGGCACAGATCCTCTCCCTGATCCCGACGACGTACCTCTTCATCTCACCGCAACAGCGCGGCGACTCGCCCTTCCGCGATGTGCGATTGCGCCGGGCGATGTCGCTCTCTCTCGACCGCACCGCCCTCTACGAGCTGACCTATATCGAGGGCATGCACGCCAACAGCGCCGTTCCCGCTTCGATGGGCAAGTGGTGGCTCAATCCTCTGGGCGGTGACGCCGGGCCTGGTAGCGAGTTCTTCAAGCACGATCCAAAGGCGGCGCGCGATCTGTTGAAGGCGGCAGGCATGGAAAATATGCCACTGCGCTACATCTACGCCAACAACGGTTACGGCGACAGCTTCAACCAGACCGCCGAGGCGGTCGCCGCCATGCTCAAGGAGGGCGGCTTCAACACGCAGATCATCACGCAGGACTATCTGCGGGAGTTTCTCGACGCGAGGGGAACGTTCTTCGGCAACTACGAAGGTTCGTTCTTCAACCCGCAGACGCCGTTCACCGACCCGCACGACTACCTGTTCAACATGAACCACCCGGCCAGCGCCCGGAACAACGCGGGGATCGACGACCCGCGCCTGACGCAGATGATCGACGACGAGGAACGGACGTTGGTCGAAGCGGACCGCGTGAAGAAGGTGCACGATATCCAGCGCTACTGGCTGGAGCAGATGTACTACGTACCGTCTGTCGTCGGCATGGCGTACTCCTTCCGTCAGCCGTGGATGAAGCGGTATTACTACAGCGCGACCTACGGCACGGCGGCCGAGGCGGTCCTCGATGCCTGGATCGACAAATAGCTGAGGCGGCGGGTCAGACCGTCCCGCACGCCACGCGGATCGAGGGTGAGGATACGGCCATGGCAGCACTCGATGGGATGCGCGTTCTAGACATGACGCAGTACGAGGCGGGCACCTCCTGCACGCAGTTGCTCGCCTGGCTCGGCGCCGACGTCGTCAAGATCGAGGCGCCGGGACGCGGCGATCCGGGCCGCGGCGTCGCCCATGGCACGCAGGTGTCACAGTACTTCCTCAACTACAACAGCAACAAGCGCAGCATCGCGCTCGATCTGTCCAAGCCGGACGGTCGCGATCTGCTGTTGCAGTTGGTGCCGAAGTTCGACGTCTTTGTCGAGAACTACGGCCCCGGCGTGATCGAGCGGCTGAACATCGGCTACGAGATGATGCGTGAATTGAACCCGCGCATTATCTATGCCCGGATGAAGGGCTTCGGCCTGAGCGGACCGTACAGCGACTACAACTGCTACGACTGGGTCGCGCAGGCGGCGGCGGGCGCCTTCTCCGTCACCGGTCCGAAGGACGGTCCGCCGATGATGCCGGGACCGACGGTCGGTGACTCCGGTTCCGGCGTCCAGCTCGCGCTGGCGATCACGGCCGCCTATGTCCAGCAGCAGCGCACCGGCGAGGGGCAGTTGATCGAGCTGTCGATGCAGGAAGCGGTGACGCTGTTCATGCGCACCCACGGCCTGGCGACCTGGGGAGAGGCGCCGGCCGCGCGTCTGGGCAGCCGCCGCGGTCCGCCGACCGATGTCTATCCCTGCAAGCCGGGTGGTCCGAACGACTACGTCTTCATCATGGCGGTCACCACCACGATGTGGGACACGCTCTGCGCCGTGATCGGCCACCCGGAGTTCGTCAACGATCCCCGCTTCGAGACGGGTCCGGCCCGGATGCAGCACGGCGATGAGCTCTTCGAGGCGATCGCCTGCTGGACTCGCCAGCGGACGAAGTACGAGGCGATGCACGCGCTCGCCGAAGCCGGCGTGCCGTGCAGCGCGACGCTCGAAACGCAGGAGCTGTTCACCGACCCGCACCTGGTCGAACGTGGGCTGGTCCAGACTGTGGAGCATGCCACGGCCGGTCCAGTGCGGGTGATGCGGATGCCGGCGCGGATGTCCGGTTCGGACGTGCCCCTGGCGGCGGCGCCGCTGTTGGGTCAGCACACGGACCCCGTGCTCCAGTCCGACCTCTGTCTCAGTCCGGAGGAGCTGGCCGCTCTGCGCGACCAGGGCATCGTCGGCTGAGCGTGGGCGCAATCGCGTCGCTCAATTCCCGCTGACCGACGATCCAGGGATACTACACACGTCACATCGACGAAGGAGCAAGACTTGGCAACGATCGACGGCGCGACTCTGATGGCCCGCTGCCTCAAGCAGCAGGGTGTCGAATACATGTTTGGCATCGTCGGGTTCCCCGTGTTCGGCATCGCGAACGCGGCGCAGCGCGAGGGGATCACCTACATCGGCATGCGCAACGAGCAGGCCGCCTCCTACGCCGCCCACGCCGCCGGCTACCTGACCGGCCGGCCCCAGGCCTGCCTCACCGTCTCCGGTCCCGGCGTGATCCACGCTCTCGCGGGCCTCGCCAATGCGCAGTCAAACTGCTGGCCGATGATCCTGATCGGCGGCGCCTCGCCCACCTATCAGAACGGCATGGGCGCCTTTCAGGAGGCGCCGCAGGTGAAGCTGGCCGAGCCGTATTGCAAGTACGCCCACGCCGTCGAGCAGGTCGATCGGATCCCCTACTACGTCGAGCAGGCGGTCCGCTCCTCGATCTATGGCCGGCCCGGCGCTACCTACCTCGACATGCCGGATGACATCATCGGCGGCAAGATCGAAGAAGAGGACGTGGTGATGAAGGCGACCGTGCCGGCGCCGCCACGCACCCAGGCGGTCCCGGAGGACGTGGATGCCGCCGTCGCCGCGTTGAAGTCGGCGGAACGGCCGCTCGTGATCGTCGGCAAAGGGATGTCCTGGTCGCACGCCGAGAACGAAGTCCGCGAGTTCGTCGAGCGGACGCAGCTTCCCTTCCTGGCGACGCCGATGGGCAAGGGTGTTCTGCCGGATGACCACCCGCTGTCGGTCGGCGCGGCCCGCTCCTACGCTTTGCAGAACGCCGATGTGATCTTCCTGCTCGGCGCGCGGCTGAACTGGATCCTCCACTTCGGCCTGCCGCCGCGCTTCTCACCCGATGTGCGCGTCGTCCAGCTCGACATCGCCCCAGAGGAGATCGGCACGAACGTCCCGGCCGAGGTGGGGCTGGTCGGCGACGGCAAGGCGGTGATGCGGCAGGTGAACCAGGTGCTCGAGTCATCGCCGTGGCAGTACCCAGGGGAGACGACCTGGCGCAGCGGCATCGCCAACAAGATCGCCGAGAACCAGACGGTGACGCAACAGATGATGGACGATGATTCATCACCGATGAACTACTATCACGTGCTGCGCGCGATCCGCGAGGCGATGCCACGCGACACGATCATCTCGAACGAGGGCGCGAATACGATGGATATCGGCCGGGTGATGTTGCCGAACTACGAGCCGCGCACCCGCCTCGACGCCGGTACGTTCGGCACGATGGGCGTCGGCCTCGGCTTTGCCGTGGCGGCGGCGGTGACGAACCCGACCAAGCGGATCGTCTGCGTCGAGGGCGACTCGGCCTTCGGCTTCTCCGGCATGGAGGTCGAGACCGCCTGTCGCTACCAGCTGCCGATCACATTCGTGATCATCAACAACAACGGCATCGGCGGCGGCCCGACCGAGTTCGACCGGGAAAAGCCACTGCCGGTGAACGCCTATACGCCCAGCGCACACTACGAACGGATGATGGAATCCTTCGGCGGCAAGGGCTATTTCGTCACCGAGTCGGCCGACCTGAAGCCGGCACTCGACGCCGCGATGAAGGCCGAGGGTCCCGCGCTGGTCAACATCATGATCTCGAACCGCGCCAACCGCAAGCCGCAGGAGTTCCGCTGGCTGACGACATAACGGCGACCGAACGGCCGGCGATGGGCGTGGAGCAGAGGCGTCCACCGCCGGCCGTGGAAGGATCAAACGTTCAAGGGTGGAGGGAGCGATGACGACCACGTCGCAGCAATGGACCGATCAATCCCTCGAAGTCGCGGGATGCCGCCTGGCGCTGATGTCGGCGGGGACGGGAGCGCCGCTACTCATCCTCCACCACGACATCGGCGGGGCGGGATGGCTGCCGTTCTACGAACAGCTGGCGCAGCGCTTCACCGTCTACGTGCCCTCGCATCCCGGCTACGGCCAGTCGGAGCGGCCCGACTGGATGCGCAGCGTCCGCGACGTGGCCGTCGTCTACCAGTGCGCGATCAAGTCGCTCGGACTCGACACACCGACGCTCGTCGGACTCGGCTTCGGCGGTTGGATTGCGGCGGAGATGGCGACGATGTCCCCCGGCCGCTTCAGCCGGCTGGTGCTCGTCGGCGCCATGGGCATCCACCCGCCGCACGGAGAGATCTTCGACCAGGCGCTGGTGAACACGCAGGCGTACATTAAAACCGGGCTTCAAGATGAGGGTACCTTCGAGTCAACCTACGGTGATGAACCGAGCGTCGATCAGCTCGAACAGTGGGAGATCAACCGGGAGATGACCTTCCGCATCGCCTGGCAGCCGTACATGTACAGCCAGACCCTGCCGCACCTGCTCACCTGCGTCGATACACCAACGCTCGTCGTCTGGGGCGATCAGGACCGGATCGTCCCGCTCTCCGCCGGCGAACGCTACGCCGACGTCCTGCCGAACGCCCGCCTCGAAGTCATTCGCGGCGGCGGTCACTTCCTCGACCTCGAACGTCCGGACGAGCTATCGACGTTGATCACGCGATTCAGCGAGGCGTGAGGGCGGTGTCATTTGTCGAACGATGTACGGATGCGCCTGGGAGCGCGGGCATCTTGCCCGCATCCTGGCCGGTAGACCCAGCGGGCAAGATGCCCGCGCTCCCAGGATGTGACGGTCCGTAAACCCGTGAAGTTGTAGGCCCGGCGGGAAAGGAGCGCTCCATGCACCTGATGTACTTCACCGAGCAGCCGATGTCGTCGTATTCGGAGGATGAGGGCCGTGCCTTTGGCGCGACGGCGTTGCTCTTCCCCAACACCAACTTCGACCCGGTCGAGGGCAGCCGGCTCTACAACGAGCGGCTGCAGGAATACCTCTACGCCGAAGAGATGGGCGTCGACGGCATCATGCTCAACGAGCATCACAACGCGCCGTTCTGCATGCAAGCGAAGTGCAATATCTTCGCGTCGATCCTGGCGGGGATGACGAACCGAATCAAGATCGTCCTGCTCGGCAATCCACTCCCGCTTGCTGACCATCCCGTCCGGCTGGCGGAGGAACTGGCGATGATCGACATGGTGTCGAAGGGGCGGCTCGTCTCCGGCTTCGTCCGCGGCGGTGGCACGGAACAGCTCGCGATCGGCGTCAACCCGGCCTACAACCGCGAGCGGTTCGAGGAGGCGCATGACCTGATCATCAAGGCGTGGACGACGCCGGGTCCGTTCCGCTGGGAGGGCAACCACTACCAGTCGCGCGTCGTCAATCCCTGGGCTGTGCCATTGCAGAAGCCGCATCCGCGCGTCTGGATCCCTGGCGTCGCCAGCAAGGAGACGGTGATCTGGGCGGCCAAACACCGCTATCCCTACATCTGCCTCAACACCACGGTCGAAACGACCAAGAAGATCTGGGAACTGTACGACCAGGCGGCGGCCGAGGTTGGCTACACACCCGGACCGGAGAACCGCGGCTACCTGCTCCGCGTCCACGTCGCCGAATCAGAGGAGAAGGCGCTGGCGAACGCGCGTCAGTTCATGTGGATGCAGGGCGAGTTCACCGGCCTCGGACACCCGGTCTGGGGCGCCCCCGCCGGCTACGGGTCGCCCGCGAACCGGCGCGCCTTCGTCGAAATCGCCGCCGGGCGACGCCCCAACCCGCGCGCCCTCCCCTTCGAGCGGCAGATCGAGGACATGCAGATCATTGCCGGCACGCCGGACCAGGTGATCGAGAAGCTGCGGATCATCATGGAGGAGACGCGGCCGGGCATCTTCGCCTTCTGGGGCAACGACGGCAAGGTCAGCCACGAAGACTCGATGACCTGCATCCGCCTGCTCGGCCAGGAAGTGATGCCCGCCGTCCGCGAAATCGCCAAGGGCCTCGACCTGACGGACCCGTGGGAGGCGAACGCCCCGGTCAGCCTGGAGTTCCCGGCACCGGCAGCGAACAAGGAACCGGTCGCGGCTGGTCGGTAGCGACATGTGACACCATGACGGTCGTGACTGTCGGACCCATTCGAGGACTCGTCGGCGTCGTGAGGGCAGGTGCGGGCTATAGCGCCGAGGGTAGCCGGATACCGTCTTCCATGCGGCGCCGACGAGTTTCCATCACGCGGCTAATCGGCCGGATCGGGATGACGTAGACAGGTAGCTCCTCCTCGATTTGGAGCGCCATGGTGCGGTCTACTACCAGTTCGGTGACCTCATCGGGGTCGTCGATGTCAACGGTCACGGTGAGGTAAACGCCGTCTGGGTCATCGCCCTCACTCACTTCGATCTGCGCGTCTGGGAATCCGCCGGAGATTAGCTGTGTGAGTTCGTCAACCGCGGCGACGATGCGAGGGTCATCGATGTAACGTGTCTCGCGGTATTCAGACGTCATGATCCCCTACTTCCAATTGACCAGGACTTGGAGCCAGTCCCTGAAACGCTCGTGGTCGGGAGCGTCCTCGCGATAGGCATAGACGAGGATGTTGACGTCAGGGAGCAGCATCTGACCGATCCATCAGGTCCAGCAGCGCGGCCGAGTCATCGAGATCGACACCAGGTCGTAGGCCCTTCCCTTTGAAGGTTCTGAGGATGAGTCGCTTGCGGCCGACGCTTGCCCGCCGGCGGGCGAGCGCTTCGCGAAGCGCATCCTCTACCAGCTCGGTGAGCGTTCGGCCAGAGGCGGCGGCCACGGCCTTGGCCTCTCTGAGCAAGGCGTCATCGAGGCGGATCGTGGTTCTCATGCATCAGAGCATATCACCCTAGCATCAAGATGCACCCGCCGGCGGACTCAATGTGGGCGGAGCTAGTGCCACGCCCTCGGACGGGTTGTCGAGCACCATACCGGAGTTGGCGGGTGTGACGAGTGCGGCGTCACACCTAGATCGGCGAGACTCCTGACTCATGAAAGGCGCGGTCGCGCCAGCGGCGGGGGACGGGGCGACGGCTCATGCTGGTAACTGGCCGTGAGCCTCAGCGAGATAGCGGTCAACGCTCTCCGAGACATCGGACGGGCCGTCATAGTTCGTTACCATGCCCGCCAAGGCCCACAGTGGATCGGCCTCACTGGTCGGTCGACCTCGGCGGCGTTTCGGCGGGCGCAGCCCTTCCCGCCCGGCGTGCTGGGCGTGCTCGTCGGCGGCCAGCTCGGTGACCTCGTCCCAGCTACGGGGCGGATCGAGCGCCGGGATCGACTGATAGCCCTCATCAAGCGGTGTCGCCGGTATCAGCACGGCGACGGTCCGGTTGCCGCGCCGGAACTGACGCGGCTGGTGGGTCCGCTCGACCTCCTCGACTAGTTGCGCCACCTCTTCGGGCATGGTGGCTATGTCGATAGGCATCTGTTCTAGCGTCATGATGGCTGACCTCTGTTACCAACGGTAACACACGGTTCAGATCGGCGAGACGCCCTGTTCACGGAAAGCGCGGTCGCGCCAGTCGAGGGCGGCGCGGAGGCCCTCGGCCTGGGAGATGCGGCCGAACTCGCCGGCGCCGGGGCGCATCTGGCCGCTGAGCGCGTGCCACTGCGGCGCGGTCATGATCGCCGTGCGGAAGCCCATGATCTCGTAGGTCTGGTTCAGGTTGAGCTTGTTCGCCGCCAGCAGATCCGGTGAGATCGAGGCGAGCGCGCGGACTTCCTTGAGGGTCTCTGCTTCAAGCTGGTCGGCAGGAAAGCTCTTGGCGACCCAGCCCCAGTCGGCCGCCTGGCTGCCGCTGATCGAGTTGCCTGTCAATTGCAGATACTTCGCCCGCGCCATCGTCATCTTCCAGGGGAAGTAGGGGACATCCGGCGTGGTCATGCCGCGCATCGGTGGGTAACCGATCAGCGCGTCGTCGGCGGCGAAGGCGATGTCACACATCGACATCAGCTCGGTGCCGCCCGCGACGCAGTGGCCGTGGACCTTGGCGACGACCGGCTTGAGCAGGTCCCAGATCGTCAGCCAGTCGCGCAGGCAGCTGCGGGTGAACTGGTCGGTCCAGCCGTCGAACCACTGGCGGGAGACGTACTCGTTCGGACGGCCGCTGCCGCCGGGGGTGATGTCGTAGCCGGCGCAGAACGACGGTCCGGCGCCCTCGATCAGCACGACGCGCACGTCGTCATCGCGCTCGGCCGCGTGCAACGCATCGACGATCTCGTTGCGGAGCGCAGGATTGAGCGCGTTGCGCTTCTCCGGACGGTTCAATGTGATGCGCGCGATCCGGTCGTCCACGCGGTAGACGATCGACGTGTACTCACTCATCGGACTCCCTCCATTTCATGTGCGAACCACCAAGACACCAAGACACCAGGTCGTTATGAATCTTGGTGCCTTGGCGTCTTGGTGGTGAACCCTCTCTCCCGCTAGTAGGCGCGCTCGCCGGTGACAGCGCCGGCGACGGGGCGGTCCTTAGGAGCGGAGTCGTAGCGGCCGCGGAAGTCGCGGAAGGGACCGTCGCGCCATTCGAGCGCGGCCTTCAGTCCTTCCTCGCGAACCTTCTTGCCCCACTCGCCCGCCTCGGGACGGTAGGAGCTGAGGCCCTGGATCTCGGTGCCGGACCAGAGGGCGGTGCGGATGCCCATCACCTCGTATTGACGATTCACCGACCGCTTCGAGTACATCAGCATGTTGTTGTCGATGTGCGCCATCCGCCGGGCGAACTGCTCGGTGAACGATGCCAGCTCGTCGGCGGGGACGGCGTAGTTCGCCCAACCGAGCCGCGCCATCTCCGCGCCGCTGATGCTGTCGCCGACGTAGGCGAACTCCCGTGCCTTCGCCATCGGCAGATGCCAGGGCGCCCACATCATGTCCATCGTCGTCATCGCCCGCACGGGCGGATAGCCGACCTGGGCATCCTCGGCGACGATGCGGAAGTCGCAGATCGACGCCAGTTCCGTGCCGCCGGCCAGGCAGTAACCCTGCACCTGCGCGATCACCGGTTTCGCCAGTTCCCAGATCGTCCAGTTGGTGGCGACGACGTGGCGCGACCATTCCATCGGGCCGGGGTGGGTCGAGCCGGTGTCGGGCAGGCGCGAGCGGGGATGGACGTAGGGGCTGGACTCGCCCGCTTGCCGGGCCGGGGTGAGGTCATAGCCGGCGGAGAAGGCGCGGCCCGCCGAGCGGAGGATGATCACGCCGACGTCGCGATTCGCCTCTGCTTCCTTCATCGCGTGCATCACTTCGCCGCGCAGGTTGTTGGAGAGCGCATTAAGCTTCTCCGGCCGGTTCAGCGTGACGAACGCCAGCCGGCCGTCCGTCTCAAACAGAATGTCCTCATAGCCCGGTGTCGTCGCAACCATGGTCATCTCCTCTCGTCTCTCAAGCGTAGTCTCGTGCCGCTAGCGCAGCGCGGGGAAGATCTCCTCGGCGAGGTACTGCATGTCTTCGATCATGCCATCTGGCGTGAACGGCCCGGCGCCCACCCGCCGTGGCGTCGCGATCAGGTGCTGGAGCCCGGCTTCACGATACTCGCCCAGCCGGTCGATGATCTCCTGCCGGCTCCCGCCGATCATCACCAGCGGCGCCGCTGTATCGCCGGCGCCGATGCGGATGCCGCCGAGCATCGAGACCTCGATCTGGTCGAGCGTTCGTCCCCGACGCTCAAGCTCGGTCCGCACGCAGGCCAGTTGTTCGGCCACCATCGCCGGCGTCGAGCTGATCGTCTGGAAGCCGTCACCGTACCGCGCGACCCGCCGCGCCGCGACGTCGCCCCAGCCACCGACCCAGATCGGGATGTGCTGTCGCACCGGCTTGGGATACGCGCCGATGTCATGAAAAGAGACGAATCGCCCCGCAAATGAGGAAGCGCCGTCGCGCGACCACAACTCCTTGCAGACCGCGATCCACTCATCGGTGACGCGGCCGCGGATCGGATACCACTCGCCGATTCCCAGTGCCTCGAACTCCTCCTGCATCCAGCCGACGCCGATGCCGAGCCGCAGCCGCCCCCGCGCGAGCTGATCGACCGTCGCCAGCATCTTCGCCAGGACGACGGGGTTGCGGTAGGGAATGATCAGCACGCTGGTGCCGATCTCTACCCGCTCGGTCGCGATCGCCAGCGCCGAGAGCATCGCGATCGGGTCGTAGATGTCCTGCCGCCAGGCGAATCCGGCGACGCCGCTGTCGTTGTAGGGGTAGCGGGCGCGGATGCGGGCGGGCATGACGATGTGGTCGTGCACCCAGACCGAGTCGAAGCCCAGCCGCTCGGCGGCGGCAGCGATGCGGACCTGATCGCGGGCGGTGCCGAGCTTGCCGAACTGGCCGAAGTTCCCGATTGGGACGCCGAATTTCATCGCACGCCTTCCTCAACCAGCGCCGGCCGCACCTCGCGGGCGACCTGCTCCATCGCCGTCCGCGTCGCTTCGAGGGATGTGTCACCGACCGCGCGGATCGTGGCGACGAGATGCTGTAGGCCCGCCTCCACGTACTGGTTCAGTCCTTCGACGATCTGCTGGGGCGTGCCGGTCAGGGGCGCGCGATCCGTGCCGGCCGGCGACGCCGTGACGGTGATCGCGCCGGTCATTGCGACCGTCAGCTCGGATGGATCGCGGCGGTCGGCCTCGGCGAACCGGCGCAGTTGTTCGACCTCCTCACGCAGCGTTGCCGGATCGGAGGCGATCGCGATGTAGCCGTTGCCGAGCCGGGCCGCGCGGATCAGGACCTGCTCGCCCTTGCCGCCCGCCCAGATCGGGATGTGCGGCTGCCGCACCGGGTGGGGGAAGGTACCAGCGTCGGTAAAGCGCACATACCGCCCCTGGTACCAGGATGGTCCGGTGTTCAGCCACGCCTCCTTCATCGCCCGCAGGTAGTCGTTCGTCACCGAGCCGCGGTGCGCGAAGTGCTCCGGTGGCAGTCCCAACGCCGTGAACTCATCCTCAAGCCAGCCGACACCCGCCCCGAGGATGACCCGGCCGCCGGAGAGCTGATCGGCGGTCGCCAGCATCTTCGCCGTCATCAGCGGATGCCGGTAGGGGATGACGAGGACGGCCACGCCGATCTCAACCCGCTCCGTCGCCTGCGCCAGCGCGCTGATCAGCACGAGCGGGTCATAGACCGCGTCGCGGTAGGTGGCCGAGATCCGACCGCTCTCGTTGTAGGGATAGCGTGCCGTCGCCTCGACCGGCAGGATGACGTGATCGGCGACCCAAACCGAGTCGTAGCCGAGCGCCTCCGCCGAGCGGGCGATGTCGAGGCAGGCATGGATGCCGCCGGCCTCGGCGCCAAACCCACCCAGATTGCGCACGGTGATACCGATCTTCATCATCGACCTCGGACATTGAACAGCACGGCCGTATCAGGCGCTCACCACCAAGGCATAAGGAAGAAGCGGAAGGTTGCGTCCTGACGGCACATCGCCGCGCCTAGAATACCGCGATCGGGTTCAACGCGGAGCCGGTACCCCGCTCGATCACCAGCGGCGCGAGGATGAACTGGAACTCCCAGCGATTGCGCTCGGCGCAGGCATCGGCCAGCCGTTCCAGGGCGAGATTGTCGAGGAGATGCACCCCCATGGCGACCAATGTTGCGGCGTGGACCGGGAGGACGTTGTCGTCGCAGCGCGAGGGCAGGACATCACTGATGCCGTCGCTGCCGAGCACGGCGACGCCCCGCTCCTTCACCCACGGCATCGTGCTGACGTGGAGGCCCGCCGCACCGTGCATGAGCATCGTCTCGCCCTCGACGCTCTCCCGCTTGTGGCGGCCGGTGCGGACGAGCAGGATGTCGCCTTCCTCGACGTGGACTCCCTGACGCGCCTCGGCCGCCTCCAGGTCTTCGACCATGATCGCCTCGCCTTTGGCGAGGAAGTCGCGTCCGTGGATACGGGGAATATCGAGCAGCACGCCGCGGCTAACGACGCCATCACGTGCGACATCGATCGCGTTCTTCTCGGCGCCGGAAGAGGTCATCGCCGCCGCTGGGTAGCCGTTGTACATCTGCTTGTTCCAGAAGACATGACAGAGCGCGTCCATGTGGCTGGTCGCGAACCCGTGCGGCGCGATCGTCGTCAGGTCCGCCGCCGAGGCAAATCCGTCGCCGGCGACATCGCCACCGGCGAGCACAGCGCGGCCGGCCGGCCGGAAGTTGTTTGGTCCGGGCATCACGGGAATCGGGTTGGCCGCGCTGACCGTCACCCCCTCCCGAACAAGCGCCGCCGCCGCTGCCCGTTTTGCGGCGGTAATCAGGTTCAAGGCGCCGCACTGATCGTCCGGCCCCCATCGCCCCCAATTCTTCAGGCGCTCGAAGAGCGCGACGAACTCCGCCATGGTCACTGAAGACGCCTGTGCTGTTGTCATCACACTCCTCGCCGCCAATGATTGTCGGGTTGCAACCAGCCGGCCCCCGGTGGACCGTTCGTCTGGACATCGCGTCAAAGCAGCACTACGATAGGCGCTGACCTGGCATGTGTCAACGAGAAACCGCGGACGGCCCTCACCCCCCGACCCCCTCTCCCGTCCCG
>JBFXAN010000082.1:0-27452 GCA_050184225.1 Dehalococcoidia bacterium
ACGGTTGAGTTAGGATCCCCTCTCCCGCTCGACGGGAGTGGGGCCGGGGGTGAGGGCCGGCGCGCCCTGCTCGTGGCGATCGTGCTGTCGGCGGTGTTGCTGCCGGGCGTTTCGGTGCGGGATTCGTGGCCGGAGGTGCGGGCGGAGCAGGTACTGGTGCTTGGGGCAGGGGTCTGGTTGGTGTGGATGTGGTGGACAGCAGGGCGTCCGTTGCGGCCGGCGCCGCTCGACCTGCTCTTTCTCGGCGTAGGACTTTCGGTGGCGGCGTCGACGATCTACGCGCCGCTGGCGTTGGACAGTGAGTTCAGTCCGCGCGACCTGTATGAAGTCGCCAAGGTTGGGATGTACTGGGTGCTGTTCCGCTTTGGCTGGGAGGGGGCGCGCCCAGCCGAGGAATCGGCGGCACGAGGTGTAGTGTGGGCACTGCTGGCGGGAGGAACGCTCGCCGGGTTGTTCGGACTGGCCCAGTATTACAACTGGCTCGACGTCAACGCTTGGGCGACGCCGGCGTGGGCGCCCGCGCACCATCTGCGCACGCTCGCCGAGGATGCGCGGGCGGTGGGGACGATCGGTAACCCCAATTACTTCGGGATGCTGTCGGCGCTGGTGGTGCTAGCCGCGGTCGCCTGGCTGGTGTCCGGTGCCACCGGCATCGATCGGGTGCTGTGTGTGACGGCGGCCGGCGGCGGTGCGCTGGGGTTGGTGACGAGCGCATCGCGCGGGGCGACGCTCGCCTTCGTGGCGGGGATGGCAGTGCTCTGGGTGGCGCTGCTGGTGAGGCGAAGAGGCGCGCGGTGGGTTTGGGGAGAGACGTGGCGGCGGATGCTGTTCGCGACCGGCGGGGTGGCGTTGGCGCTGGTGCTGGCGATCGGATTGGTAGAGGCAGCGCCGCGTGGCCGGACGGACTATCTGACGCGGATGACGGGGGCGGCCGGCACCGACAACGACGGTAGCCTCGCGCTGCGGTTGGAACGCTGGCGGAGCGCGCTACCGTGGACGCGCACCGAGAGCGGTGCCAAGCTCGAGCCTGGGACGGTCCTCACCTTCATCGAGAACGGCAGCCTCGAAGCGGGCGGCGGCCACGCGGACGGATTCCGCACGATTCCCGGTACGCGCTACGAACTGACAGATGCGGACGCGCGCTTCGGCGAGCGATCGGCGCGATTCCTCGGCAACCCGCGGGAGCCGGATGAGCGGGCGGCGATCTTTCAGCAGCGCTATCTCGGCCGGACGGACGGCATGCCGATGACGGCGTCACTCTGGGTGAAGCTGTCGGGACCGGTGTCCGGCGACCTCTCGCTGTGGACCAACGTGTATTACGCGGACGGAACGCGGTCTGACCCGCATTCCCGGCCGCTGGTCGATACGAGCCGGATCGGTGAGTGGCAGCAGCTTGTGGCGTCGATCCGACCGGACCCCGATCGCACGGTCACGTTCGTCGGCGTCTATCTGATGGGAGAGAACTTCCGCGGCGAGGCGCTGGTCGATGGGTTTCAGTTGGTGAACGGCGATGCGCCGGCAGACTTCGCGACGCTGTCGGTGGCACCGCCGAGCGTCGGGGCCCAGGATACGGGTGCGATATTGCAGGAGTCGCCGGTGTTCGGCGGGGGGCCGGCGAAGGCGGAGACAACGGGCACGCTCGACAATGAGTATCTGACGATCGCCGGGCGGTACGGCCTGCTCGGGTTGGCACTCTACCTGACGCTCTGGGGAGCCGTCGCGGCGACCGCGTGGCGGGGCGTGCGGCGAACGGCGGGTGGTGCGGCGACGGCGTTATGCCTGACGGTGCTGACGACAATCGCGGGATTCCTGGTCTTCAACCTTGTGGCCGGCAGTTTCCTGCATCTGCAGCTGATGGGCTTGTTCTGGCCGTTGGCGGGTGTGGCGGCCGCCTGCGCTGTGGGCCGAAGGTCAACGACCGCTGTGACCGCTCGCGACCGCTGATGGCCGCGAAACACGAGACGGCAGAGCATTACCATTACCTCCTGCACACGATACACCGTCGGGGTGGGCGGTATACTGAGCCTGTACACCTGACGAGACGTAGTGCCCGTGGCAATCGACGCGTCTGAACGGCTGATAACGGCTGATGAACTGATGGAGATGCCCGACGACGGCATGCTCTACGAGTTGAGCCGGGGTATGCTCGTTTGCATGAGTCCGTCGTCCTATGGACCGAGCCGGATCGCGGGCCGCGTCATGGCGCGTCTGTTTCCCTACATCGAAGAGCGCGATCTCGGCGACTACGGATCGGCAGAGGGTGGGTTCAAGCTCGCCTCCGACCCGGACACCGTCCGCGCGCCCGATGTTTGGTTCGTGCGGAAGGACCGCATTCCGGCGGGGTACAACCCGGAGGGCTTCTACGAGGGTCCGCCGGACCTCGCGGTCGAAGTACTCTCGCCGTCGGATCGATTCCATCAGGTCGCCACGAAGGTCCGCGATTACCTCGACGCGGGCACGCCGCTCGTGTGGGTGCTGGACCCGAAGGCGCCGATCACCGCGGTCTTCCGCCCGGAGGCACCGGTCCGGTTCGTGGACGCGGACGGCGCGCTCGATGGCGAGGATGTGCTCCCCGGCTTCATGCTGCCGCTGCGGGATGTGCTGCGGTAAAGAAGGAGCCGTGGCCCTTCATAATGAACAATGCTCCGAAAATGCACAACTTCTTGAGCACATTAAAGAAATATAGATAACCTACCTTCTCGATTAAAGTTTGAGTGGCTAAACTTTAATCCTTGTGGCCGCAGATGTCAGGTGAGCAACTCGAAGTAGATCAAGTCCCTATGCGACAAAGGTGACGTTTGAACGTGAGAAAGCCGCCGCGGGTGGCGGTGCTGTCGTCGGTGCATGAGGCGCTGGATCCGCGCATCTTTCATAAGCAGGCGCGGACGCTGGCGGCAGCGGGGTTTGAGGTGCATCTACTTGCGCGTGCTGAGCGGCGGGAGGTGCGGGATGGGGTGCGGATTCACGCGCTGCCGCAACCGCGTGCTCGGTGGGCGCGGCCGTGGCAGTGGCTCCGACTGGCGCGGGCGACGGTGCGGTTGCGGCCGGATGTGATCCATATTCACGACCCGGAGTTGCTGCCGCTGGTGCTGGTGCTGAAACGGCTGACCGGCGCGGCGGCGGTCTATGATGCGCACGAGTACTACGGCGAGGAGGTGGCGCGGCGGGAGTGGATTCCGCGCCCGCTGCGCCGTCCGGCGGCGCAGGTGACCGATGCGGTCGAGGGGTTTGTCGCGCGGCGGATCGATGCGGTCGTCGCGGTGAACGAGCACATGGCGGCCCGGTTTCGGCGGCGGGGGGCGCGAGCGATCGCGGTACACAACTTTCCGCCGGCGGAGTACTTCGGGCTGGATGCGGCGGATGAGCGCGACGGTGGCGCTCCGGTCCGCGCGGGCGGAGACTCACCGGTTGTCGGGTATGTTGGGTTGCTGTCGCGGGACCGGGGGTTGCAGATGGTGCTTGCGGCGACCGAGTTGCTGCGCGGACGGATTGCCGCCGTGCGGGTGCGGGTAATCGGGCGGGTGGATTGGTCCGGGGTTTCGGAGGGCACTTCCCGCGACCGTGCCGAATGGGCGGCGTGTGGCCTCGACCTCGCCGGGACGATTCCGGCGGCGGATGTGCCGGGGGCGTTGGCGGGGATCGATATCGGCTGGATTCCGTTTCAGGATACGGCGAACAACCGCCGCACCATTCCGCTGAAGTTGCTCGAATACATGGCTGCCGGGAAGCCGGTGGTGGCGTCCGATATCGGTTACATTGCGGCGATCGTGCGGGAGAGCGGCTGCGGGTTGCTTGTACCGCCGGATGATGCGTGGGCACATGTGAACGCGCTGGCCACATTGATCGAAGACCCGGAGCGGGCACGACGGATGGGTGACGCCGGCCGGGAGGCCGTGCGCAGCCGCTACACCTGGGCGCCGGAGGGACGCCGGCTGGCCGCACTCTACCGGTCGATATTGGGCGTGGCGCAGTGATGCCTGGCCCGCTGGGGTGCGTCTCATCGAACGAACGTCCGGCGCGGCGGGGGCGATGATGATGCAGCTAGGCGTCGGCGACGAGTGGGTTGCTCAGCCAGTCGGCGTAGGATGCATCGAAATCGAGGACGAGCAGGATCTCCCACCAGTCCAGGTAATAGGCGCGGTTGCCCGATGATTCCACCGAGAACGCACCCTCATGCACAGCAAACACGCGGCCTTCGAGAGCACGGCCGTTGCGCACGAATAGCACTTTATTGCCTTCACGAACCTGCAATATGCTGCCCCTTGTTTCATGTCTCGGCGTGACGGCGTGAGAACCAGAATAGCAGAGGCGTCGGCGCGTCGGGAGTGGCAAGTACACCAGAGTTCGGGCAGAAACCCGCCGGTATCACATGCTCCAGAGACTACTCCCGGCCATGGCTGCTCGTCAAAAGATCTGGCCGGCGAGCATGCGGGCGGCGACGATGGCGAGCAACACGGCGAGTAACCGAGAGATGGCAGCCGGCCGCAGCCGGCGGGAGAGCCAGGCGCCGAACTGCGACCCAACGATCACGCCGGGTGCGAGCACGATCGTGCGGCGGGCGGCGTCGGCGAAGTCTCCGGCGAGGAGGTGCGTGGTCGTACCGGAGAGGGACATGATCGCGAGCATGAAACTTGAGGTTGCCGTGGCGACGTAGGTGGGGAAGTTGAAGAGCAGAATGAACATGGGCACCTGAATGAAGCCGCCGCCGATGCCCAGGAGACTCGAGAACAACCCGACGGCGGCCGCCAGCGGCAGCGCGAGGGCCAGCGGCACGGAGTAGTGATAGACATGGCCGCCGCGGTCGACCAGGGTCCGGCGCCAGCCTCGCGCCGCGTCCTCGCCGGATCGCTCCCGCGCCGTCGGCCGGCGGAAGAGCAGGAGGGCGATGGCGAGCAGGGTCAGGCCGAAGACGATCGAGAATGGGCCGCGGTTGATCTTGGTGGCAAGCAGCGCGCCGACCACCGCACCGGGCACCGCCGCCAGCGCCAGGATGATGCCGACTTTGAAGTCGATCCGCCGCTGCAGACCGTAGGCAATCGAACCGGAGACGGAATTGATGAAGACGATGGCGAGCGAGGTGCTGGTGATCACGCCGGGTGGGTCATCGGGATAGAGGAAGAGCAACACCGGCACCAGGAGGAAACCGCCACCGGCGCCGACCAGCGTCCCGATCGTGCCGACCACGACGCCGACCACCAGCAACAGCAGGTCATCCATCCCTCACCGCCGTGCTCCGAAGACACGGTTCCGCATCCTCGTAGAGATACCAGCGGCCGGAATCTTTGACGAACTCCAGATGCCCTCCGCCGTCGCTGCCGGCACCTGTGTCGATCATCGCCCAGGCGCGGGCGCCACGGATTTCGATGGACTGCATCGGCTCGGCAGGGGCCTCGCCCCGCGGGAGGCGCCGAAACTGAGCCAGAGAGCAAACCATGCGGAAGTCCAGGTCATGCAGCAGGTAGAGCGCGGCGGCATCGTCGCGGGCGATCGCCCGCGTCCGGTCGTCGATCAGGTCTTCGATCTGCTCTCGATCGCCGGGTGGGATGATGCAGGCGGCGAGGAATAGGAGCGGGACAACGACAAGCGGGCGGCGGAGCATGTCCTGATCATACGGGATATGTGGCCTGTACACGTCGTTTGTCCGCGCGGTCTGTGCGACGCGGGTCCACTTCCGCAATCTGCCGTGTTACGATAGATGTGCGAAACCTCTCGGCTACGAGGTACATTTGGTGCAACGTTTCCCTGACGATGCTGAGGGGGAAACCCGCTCGTTCGCATCCGATCGTGATCCATCGCCCGGTCAGCCCTTCGCTCCAGCAGATTCAACGCCGTATGTACAGGCGTGGGACATCTTCGCGGCGGCCGAACGGCGGCCGGCGAAGCGCGGCTCGACGCTGCGGACCGTGCGCGAAGTTGTGCAGGTCCTGGTGGTGGCGCTGCTCCTCTTCGCCGGCACCCGGACGATCGTCCAGGGACGCGAGATCCGCGGCCCGAGCATGCTGCCGACCTACCACACCGGTCAGCGTCTGTTCGTCACCCGCTACCTCTTCGATGACCCCTCGCGCGGCGATGTGATCGTCTTTCATCCGTCGTCGTCGGCCGATGACGACTACATCAAGCGGGTGATCGGTGTTCCCGGCGACCATGTCCTCGTTCGCGGCGGCACCGTCTACGTCAACGGTGAGGCGGTGAACGAGACGCATATCGCCGAAGGTACGCAAACGCTGTGCGCGGGCCGCTGGTGTGATGTGGTGCTCGGGCCGGACGAATACTACGTGATGGGCGACAACCGCGCCAACAGCAGCGACTCCCGCCTGTGGGGTCCGGTCGACGAAGGCCAGATCGTCGGCAAAGCCTGGCTGCTGTACTACCCATTCACCGACTTCGGCTGGGCACCCTAACCGCTTTTGAAACACAAAGGACACAGAGAAGGCAAAGGTCACAAAGAGATTCTTTAAGACTTTGTGACCTTTGACCCCTTTGTGTCCTTTGTGTTTCAAAAGCGGTTGATTACCTCCGCAGGAGCCAGGCGTGGAGGGCGGCGTCGTCGGGGAAGTCGGGGACGTTGCCCTGGCGCTCGTAGGCTTCGCGGAGGGTGTTGTTGAAGCAGGCCAACGTCAGCGGCGAGAGCGTGTAGGTGACGGGGATCTCTTCGTTGACGTGGAACTGAAACCGCTCCGGGGAGTCTTCGAGGATGCGCGTGATCTCCAGCGTGCGGACGCCGCGGCTGTCCTTCCAGTGGATGAAGACGCGCTTGTCCCAGTCCTGGCAGAGGATGTACGGCTTGAGCACAAGGTCGATGCCGGCGCCGGGCTGACGTTCCATGCTGAGCGCCGCTTTGAGCGCCACCTTCGGCGTGTAGGTCTGGGGATAGGGGAGGGATTGTCGAAGTTCTTCAACGGTAACCATGGTCGCTGCGCTCCGGCTCCAGGTTCAGGGTTCACGGTTCAGGGTTCAGATGCGACCGATTGCCTGAAACCCGAGCGCTGAACCCTGGCACCTGAAACTCAGGTAAAGTGCGGGATGACTTTCTCGCCGAACAATTCGATCGAACGCATGATTTTCTCGTGCGGGATGCGTCCCGCCTGCATCAGGCAGAGCAACTGGTCGACGCCGGCGGCCTGATAGCGCTCGGCGATGCGGATACAGGTATCGGGGTCGCCGATGCAGAAGGCGCCGCTGTCGATCAGGCTCCCGGCTTCCCGCGCCGCCGTCTGCGCGGCGTCCCGGTTGACGTTGCCATAGTATTCATAGCCGGGCACCATCTGACCGCGCCATTCGCCGAGGACCTGGCCGAGCATCGCCGTGTACCAGAGCGCGGCGGGACCGCCGATCCGGCGGGCCTCCTCATCGTCGTCGAGGCAGAGGGTGACGGTGAAGCCCGCCGCCTGATTGTTGATGAAGGCGCCGGCCGGTTTGGCGTTGGCGATGGCGGCGCGATACGCGGCGATCCGGTCTTCGAGCACATCGGGGCGACCGATGATAAAGCAGAGGACACCGAGGCCGCGTTCGCCGGCGTCGGTGTAGGTCTGCTCGCTGGTCGCGGCGACCCAGATCGGCGGATGCGGCTTCTGCACCGGCTTCGGCCAGATCGACCGCGACGGCATCGAGAAGAACTCGCCCTCGTAACAGAAGGGATCTTCGGCCCACATACGGGGGATGATGTGCAGCGCTTCGTCCCACATCGCCCGAGTCTGAGCTGGGTCGAGACTGAAGCCGAGCACCTCGGCCGGCGTACCGGAGCGGCCCGTGCCGAACTCCACCCGGCCGTTCGAGAGAATGTCGAGCGCCGCCACCCGCTCAGCCACGCGGATCGGATTGTTGTAGGCGGGCGGCAAGAGCACGACACCGTGACCGATCCGGATCCGCTCGGTCCGCTGGCTGACGGCGGAGAGGAAGACCTCGGGCGCGGAGGAGTGACTGTACTCGGTGAGGAAGTGGTGCTCCACCGCCCAGATGCAGTGGAAGCCCATCCGATCGGCGAGGGCGATCTGTTCGAGCGCCTCGTGGTAGATGCGGGACTCCCAGCCATCGGACCACGGCCTGGCGAACTGTAGCTCGTAGAGCAGTCCGAACTTCATCGTCGTCGCTCCGCCCGCGGGAACCGGCAGCCGGCATCGTCGTGTTGACCCCGTGCTGCGAGCGTGTGTGGATCGATCATCGGCGGCAACGGAGCGGCGGTCAACCGGCCGGTCGAACGCCGGCGAGCAGACAAGCGCGAAGCGCACTCAGGCCGCGCTCGATGTGCTCGCCATCGTCGGTGGAGAGTCCGAAGAGCACCTCATGCAGCGGAATCATCGCTCGATAGAGGCGGGCACGGGCCAGCAGCGCGGCATCGTCCGGCCGGCCGTAGGTGACCAGCGCGACGCGGGTGGCCGCCTCGCCTAGACCGCCGAGGATCCCGACGAAGTCGATCGCTGGGTCGCCAATGCCGGCATCGCCGAAGTCGATCACGCCGGTGAGGGCGCTGCTCGCCGGATCGACGAGCAGGTGTTCGATGCCGAGGTCGTTATGGACCAGCGTCGGGGCGAAGTCGAGCAACCCCCGCGCCTCGGCCTGGACAAACCAGTCCGCGAGGTGCCGTTGCTCGTCCTGCGTAAGCAACGGTGCAAGCCGCTCCCGTGTGGCGGCGGCGAACGTCCGCAACTGATCCGGCCCACCGGCGACATAGGCGGGCTGAACGCCGAGCGCCAGGGCACGCGCCACGGGAAAGGTGTGAAGCTGCCGCAGGAACCGACCGGCCTGCTGGGCGAGGGCGAGCGTCGCGGTTTCGTCGAGCGCGGTCTGATCGGCGGGGACACCATCGATCAGGGGGTAGCCCGCGAAGGTCCAGGGATAGGCGGGATGGTCGCGCACGACGTAGCGGAATTGAGGAATTGGCGGGGCGAGCGTTGGGCCAAGCTCAGGCAACAGCCGCAGCTCACACTCGAGCGCCGCTGCCACCTCCGCCCGCTTGGGGAAGCGAAACAGCAGGGATTCATTGACCAGAAAGACGGTGCTGTCCCATCCCTCGGCGAGGTAGCAGACATCCTCAATCTCGAGCGCCCGGAT
This sequence comes from Dehalococcoidia bacterium, assembly GCA_050184225.1. Classification (GTDB taxonomy): domain Bacteria; phylum Chloroflexota; class Dehalococcoidia; order CAUJGQ01; family CAUJGQ01; genus JBFXAN01. Next base: position 9,052 of record JBFXAN010000082.1, read on the forward strand.
CGCGGCGGCAAGAACCCGACGGCACTGGTCAGCATCCACAGCACGGTCGTTTCACTGGCCTGCCGCCCGACGCTTGCGGGAGTCTGCAGCCGTTTGGGTAGACTGTCTGTTCCACATGTCGGGATCGTCGGCGAAGTTCGTCCGCGCGTCGATCAATCCCGCCTCGTCCAACCGGTGAATCTCGGCAAGGTCTTCGTCCGATTCCGGAATGAGGTGCACCACCTGTTTCCCTTCAATCGTCTTGCAGTTCGCACGCTTCATCGTCGGCATCGCTTGATTCAGACCAAGTGTTGATGTGTTCGCGACGCACCTGGGAGCGCGGGCTTCCAGCCCGCCGTCGCGCCAGATCACAAGATACACCGGCGGGCTGGAAGCCCGCGCTCCCAGTCGAATTATGCCTGCGGCACGGTGCGGCCGGTGACGCGCTGGGTGGCGTCGCGAAAGCGGGCGATCTGCTCGGGGCTGCCGCGGAGGGTGCGGTTGACCTCTGCCTCGAGCGTGCGGGCGGCGTCGGAGAGGGTGGCCGCGTCGATCACCTGTTTTGATGCGCGGACGGCGGCGACGGAGTTCGCGGCAATCGTCTCAGCCATCGCCAGCGCGGCGGGCAGGAGCGCCGTCTGTTCATAGACGGCGTTGACCAGGCCGCAGGCGAACGCCTCGGCGGCGTCGAACCGACGGGCGGTGTAGATCAGTTCTTTGGCCTTCGCCGCGCCAACCAACCGCGGGAGCGACGCCGCCGCGACGACGAGGCCGTATTCGACGCCCGGCAGACGAAAAGTGGCGGTGTCCGACGCGAGGCGGATATCGCAGGCGATCGCCAGCGCCGCACCGCCACCGTAGCAGTAGCCGTTGACGGCGGCGATCACCGGCAGCGGTGTCATGGTTATCCGGGCGATGGCGCCACCCGCGCCAGCGGCACGGGCCGGTTGGCCGTTGCCGGCGTTGGCGGCGGTACGAGCGCCGTCGGCGCCGCTCGTCTCGACCATATCGGCTCCGGCACAGAAGGCGCGGTCGCCGCCGCCGGTGAGGACGATCACTCGGACCTCGGGATCGGCTTCCGCGCGGACGACGGCCGCGTCCAGTTGCTCGCTGAGCGCGCGATTGAGCGCGTGGTGACGTTCGGGCCGGTTCAGCGTAAGCAGGAGGGTTGGTCCGTGACGCTCTTCAAGGACGAGAGGCAGTGTATCGGTCATGGCGGACTCCGGACGGGGGAAATTGTCGTGGTCAGCATAGCAGCGGCGCACGACGGGTGTCAGATGCGGTACGGTACAGGATGGACCGGGTTGCCCCCTCCCAACTGGAAATCACCCGGTTGGGTACCGGTCCTTCGCTGAGTTGGGCGTAGAGGGAAAGGGGTAGCAAGCATACGGTACAGAGAACCGGACTCGGAGGCTCACCATGTCTCATCGAGCGCGTGTCTTAGTCGTCGATTGCGATCTCGACGCGCTCTATTACGTTGACGATGTTCTCGCCGAGCTGGGGTACTACCCGATCAAGGCGACCTGCATGGAGGATGCCGCCGACATCATCAGCGCGATGTGCCTCGATGCCGTCGTCGTCAATATGGCGATGATCGCGGGCGCATCTGCATCGTCGCTCACCCAGCTCGAGAAGGCACGCGACCATACCGCCGTGCTGGTTATGTCTCAACCAGGCATGCAACCCGAGGGCGAGGCGTCGCCGCTCCGGCGGTTCGTCGAGCATCCGCCGGCAACGGACGAACTGGCCCAGGCGCTCGAGGTCTGTGGCGCCGCTCCTTTGGGGAGTGGCCGCTAGCCGCCGCGCAAAGACTTCGATAGGATCGGACACAGTCCTGAGCCGGGAGGCGAGCGATGACCGTCCCCAATCTGAGCGCGCCACCAGCGCTGGAGTTGATCGCGCGCAACACCGCGTCGGACTCTGACAACAAGATTCATGACGATGCCGAAGCACGGCGCTATGGCTACGCCGGTGGGTTGGTTCCGGGCGTGACGCTGTACGCCTATCTGACCCGGTTGGCGGTCGAAACGTACGGCGCGGCCTGGCTCGAAGGCGGCACGGCTGAGTGTGGCTTCCGCCGTCCCGTGTATGAGGGCGAACGCATCCGTTGTGAGGGTGAGATCGTCGAGGGTGCCGCGCTCGACCTGCGCGTGCTCCGCGATGGGACCGTCTGCGCCGCCGGCCGGGCTGCCGCTGGTGGAGAACGGGAATCGGTCGAACCGGTCGTACCGTTGGGCGGATCGGTGGCGGGTCCGTTGCCGGAGTTGCGTCCGGGGCATGTGCCGATCGGCGTGCCGCTGGCGCCGCTGCATAGTGTGCTCACCCTTGAAGATGCGGCGCGGTACGCAGATGACACCGACGACCCGAATCCCTGGTATCGAGGGGACTCGCCGTTTGGCGGTGCGTTGGTGCCGCCCGGTTGGCTGGCGGCCCGCCAGGCGCCGCTGATCCGGCAGAACTTTCAGTTCGGGCCGAGCATTCACGTCCGCAGCGTGATCCGCCATTGCGCACCCGCGTTTGCCGGACGGGCGTATACGACCGCCGGGATCATCGGTGAAACGTTCGAGCGCAACGGCAACCACTATCTGGTGATGGACGCCGAAACCCGCGACGATCAGGACCGGATCGTCTATCGGGTGGTGCATACGACGATCTTCTCCGTCCGGACGACGGCCGGCGGATGAGCGAGTGGGACCGCCGGACGCCGGCCAAGCCGCCGCGCATCGTCGTCGCCGGCAGCCTGATGATGGACCTCGTCGTCCGTACCCCACGTCGCCCGGCCCGCGGCGAGACGGTCTTCGGGACCGACTTCGGCATGTTCCTCGGCGGCAAGGGATTCAACCAGGCCGTCGCCGCCGGTCGCCTCGGCGCGGTGGTGGCAATGATCGGCCGGGTGGGCGACGACCAGTTCGGCCGCGATCTGCGGGATGCGCTGGTCCGCGAGGGGATCGACACCACTGGACTGACCGTCGATCCCGACACAGGCACCGGTGTGGCGATCCCGATCATCGATCCGAGCGGCGACAACAGCATCATCAGCGTCCCCCGCGCGAACATGCGGCTAACGTCGGCGGATGTCGGGCGAGCGGGGGCGACCTTCGCGCCGGCAGAGGCAGTGCTCTTGCAGATGGAAGTGCCGGTTGAGGCGTCGCTGGCGGCGGCGCGGGCCGGGCAACGCTGCGGCGCGCGCATCCTCCTGAACACAGCACCCGCCGGAGATGTGCCCCGCGCGCTGCTCGAGGCAGCCGACGTTCTGATCGCCAACGAGAGCGAGGCGGAAACGCTCACCGGTCTGACCGTGGCGACGGTGGCGGAGGCGTTCGCGGCAGCGGAACATCTCCGCGTCCGATCGACGCAGGTAGCGGTGATCACACTCGGGCCGCTCGGCGCGGTGGCGGTCGGACCGGCGCTGCGGCATCATGCGCCGGCACATGCCGTCGTTGTGCAGGATACGACCGGGGCCGGCGATGCGTTCTGCGCGGCGCTCGCCGTTGGCCTCACCGAGACGGAGGACGTGATCACGGCGCTGGGCTGGGCGAACGCGGCGGGCGCCTGTGCCGTGACTGTGCTCGGCGCAGAGCCATCGCTCCCCCGGCGGCAGGCCGTGCTTGATCTTATCGTCGAGAAATCTGAAACCGAAAGGAATGCTAACACAGATTAGGGACGCGCTGTAATTTTTCATCTATGGCTGACAATACTTCCACGAGTTGGTACACTGGCGGGAGATCATCAACCTGGAGATTCTCGTGACCGCGACACAACATGCAGCCGATGCGCTGCGGGTGTGGAATCTGTTCCAGCAGACCTACCTCCTCTCGTTCCGGCATCTCGAACAGATCACCAATCGGGAGGGTCTGTCCTACTCACAGGCCGCCGCGTTGGGGGTCTTGAGTGGCGCGGAACGGTCACTCCCCCTCTCACACCTGGCGCGGGCGTTGACCCAGGAGGCGCAGAGCACGACTGAGCTGGCCGACCGGCTGGAGCGGCGTGGTCTCGTGCGCCGCATCCGCGACCCACGCGATCGCCGGCTCGTGCTGCTGGAACTGACACCGGACGGAAAGCAGCTGTACGAGCGGCTACAACCGGCGCTGGCCGAAGGTGGCGAGCACCTCTTTCGCGATATCAACGAGCGCGATCGGGAGACGTTAACGCGAATCCTGGGGCCGATGCGCGACCGTGCCGGCCTGCTGCTTGGCCTCGACGAGAAGCGGATGCAACAGATGGCCCAATCGACCGATGGCGAACCGACGCAGAACGGCGCAAGCATAAAGTCCCGGCGCGCGAAGGGCGCGGCGTAGCCGACACGCCAGCGCCGCCCCACCCGACTCTCAGGAGCCGATCCGCCTCTCTCCAGATGCCGCGGCTTTCCACGCCATCACGACGCTCGGCCGCGGCATATTGGTGCCATCAGGCCAGGTGCTGACCGGCTCGTCCAGCGTGCCGCCCTCGCCGGGGTGCTGAATCGAGACGAACAGCGTCTCGTTGTCAGCGGAGAGGATGCCGGAGGCCGTCTCCGCCCCGAGAACGCCGCTGAGGAAGGGCTTGAGACGGCCGCGCTCTGGTCCTTCGGTCGGCACTGCATAGACCGTATCGTTGACATTGATCGTGCCCGGCTGACCGTCGGTCAAGATCCAGAGATTGCCGGCGCGGTCGACGACGAGATTATCCGGTGAGGAGATCGGCGCCAGATCGCGCGTTGGGTAGCCGGCGAAGTAGATGTCGGCATCGGTCTGCGGCCGGCCGCAGAGCATGAAGATTGACCAGGTGAATCGGGTTGCCGTCGGATTGTCGCCGTTCTCGCGCAGCTCGATGATGTGCCCAAAGGTGTTGCGGGCGCGAGGGTTGGCCTTGTCCACCTGCGCCGCCGTCCGGTTGGTATTGTTCGTCATCGCCGCGTACAGCTTCTTGTTGACTGGGTTGAACTCGATATCCTCGGGCCGGTCCATCTTCGTGGCGCCGGCGGCGTCGCCCGCCTCACGGGCACGGATCAGCACGTCCGCTTGGGACAAGAACCCGTTCGCCTCGGTCAACGTGCCCTGACCCTGGACGAGCGGGATCCACTCGCCGGTGCCGTCGTCGTTGAACTTGGCGGCGTACAGTGTGCCGCGGTCGAGCAGATCAGCGTTGGCGGCGCGGTTGGACGCGCTGATCGCGCCGGCGGTGACGAACTTGTACATGTAGTCGAAGCGCTCGTCGTCGCCCATGTAGACACCGACCCGGCCATCGGTGCCGGTGATGAAGGTCGCGCCCTCGTGCTTGAAGCGGCCGAGCGCCGTCCGTTTCTTCGGTGTGGAAGTCGGGTCGGTGGGATCGATCTCGACCATCCAGCCGAAACGAAACGGCTCGTTCGGCTCCTGGGCGAGGTCGAAGCGGCGGTAGAAGGTTTCCCACTTCCGCTCGCTGTCGGCGGCGGTCAGGCCGTAACGCTTGTGCGTCGCCTTGCGCGGGTCGCCATCGTCCAGCCGGTCGTTGTTGGCGAAGTATTGATTGAAGTTTTCCTCGGCGGTAAGGATCGTGCCCCAGGGGGTTTGACCACCGGAGCAGTTGTTGAGCATGCCACGCACGCGCGTGCCACTGGGATCGTCCGACGTTTGCAGCCAGGCGTGTCCGGCCGCCGGGCCGGTGATTTGGATCTCGGTTTCGCCGGTCACGCGGCGGTTCAGCGGTGCGCCGACGACGTAGGACCAAGCGCCGCCGGCGCGTTCGATCTCCACCACGGTGAGGCCGTGCGCCGCCAGCTCGTGGTCGACCTGGGCCTTCGTCGGGCCGTCGCTATCGTAACCAGGGAACATGATCTCCGGGTTGGTGTACTCATGGTTCACCGCCAGCAGCGCCTGGTCGGCGTTCCCACCGGGCAAGGGGAAGAAGCCAATCCAGTCGTTGTTGTAGCCGAACTGGCGGGCGGCCGCGGCGGCAGACGGATTGCCGGGATCAAACGGCGGTGAGTCATCGAAGAGGGGGTCGCCCCAGCGGATCAACACATCGCTGGCGTAGCCGGGAGGGACGACGATGAAGTCCTTGGTTCCGAGGGCGATCTCTTGAAAGGTCAGCGCGCCTTCGGCGGACTGGGTCGCGGCTGTGCTCTCACCAAGCGGCGCAGCGACGGCCAGCGTGACACCCGCCGCCGCCGCGCCGCGAATGAGCGAGCGTCGGCTGACGAAGCGGCGCATGACGTTTTCGAACGTATCGCTCGGCGTCTGGTTGGGCGCCGGATGGGCGCACTGGTTGCCGCACTTCCAGCGGCAGGTCTGCGCACCGGCGCCGTAGCGGGCGCAGCCATCGGCGTGATACAGCGGGATGACGTTCGAATTACTGGCGGGGTCGTTGGCTCCCATACCCTCTCCTCGTCTGCAGGTGCAGTCAAAGACAGGGGACGAGGAAGCGGTTAACATCCGGTTGTCGCCGGTGATCGTTGGGTTAATGGGCGGTCAACGTTGGCGTGCCCGTGGGTGCCGAACGGCGCGGAGAAAACGAGGCCGGGACGGGTCTGAAACCCGTCCCGACGAAATGCCAACCGGACCTGAGAAGCGTCTTTGGTGGTCGGGGTGGCAGGATTTGAACCTGCGACCTCTTCGTCCCGAACGAAGCGCGCTGCCGGGCTGCGCCACACCCCGATGCCCGAACAAAGGCAATGCGCCATCATCGGCGCATCTATTACTGTAGCATCCCGGCCGATTCCGTGTCGAGAGCAATGCACGGGATCGATGGAAGCGGCACGTGGTCGCGCCCGCCTCGATCGCCCGCGGCCAAGCCAGCGCCTACAGGCCGTCCCCCGCCCAATCTCCAGCCTTTCCCCGATAGCGCGGCGGCGTCCGGACGCTGATGCTCGCGATCAGCGCACATCTACCCGATCGTGAAGGGTTGGAACGACACGGTCCGCTGGTGTGGGCCGCGTGCCGAGATTCTGAACGTCACATGGGGGTTCGCCGCGGCGCGGCCCGCGGGCTGATAGCGACGTTCGCAAGCAAGAACGAGGAGGAGCCAGCCGTGACCAACCAGCATGACCTGCTTCAGCGCGAGAACCTGCCGATCCCCGACCGGGCATATGCGGGCTTCGTCACCTACGACGCCAAGGACCCGGAGACCAGCTTTCCCAAGATCGAGCCGCTGCGGCCACCGGCAGGGGCGCCGAACGTGCTGATCGTGCTGATTGACGACACCGGCTTCGGCGCGTCGAGCGCGTTCGGCGGGCCGTGTCAGACGCCGACGGCGGAGCGGCTGGCGGCGGAGGGGCTGAAGTACACGCGCTTCCACACGACGGCGCTCTGCTCGCCGACACGGGCGGCACTGCTCTCCGGGCGGAATCACCACTCGGTGGGGATGGGCGGCATTACCGAGATCGCCACCGGGGCGCCCGGCTACACCTCGCTCCGGCCGAACACGATGGCGCCGCTGCCGGAGGTGCTGAAGCTCAATGGCTACTCGACCGCCCAGCTGGGCAAGTGCCACGAGGTGCCGGTCTGGGAGACGAGCCCGATGGGGCCGTTCGACCACTGGCCACATCCCGGCGGCGGCTTCGAATACTTCTACGGCTTCATCGGCGGCGAGACCAACCAGTACTACCCGGCGCTCTACGAGTTCAACAAGCCCGTCGAGCCGCCCGCAACGCCGGAGGAGGGTTACCACCTCACCGAAGACCTGGCGAACAAAGCGATCACCTGGGTACGGCAACAGAAGTCGCTGATGCCGGACAAGCCCTTCTTCATGTACTTCGCCCCCGGCGCCACCCACGCCCCACACCACGTCCCGGCCGAGTGGTCCGCGAAATACAAGGGGAAGTTCGACCACGGTTGGGACGCCCAGCGTGAGCAGACCTTCGCCCGCCAGAAGGAACTGGGCGTCATTCCCCCCGACGCGGTCCTCACCGAGCGTCACAAGGAGATCCCCGCCTGGGAGGAGATACCGGACGACCTCAAGCCGGTGCTGGCCCGCCAGATGGAGATCTACGCCGGCTTCTTGGAGCACACCGACCATCACGTCGGTCGGCTGATCGATACGCTTGCCGACCTCGGCATCCTCGATGACACACTCGTCTACTACATCATCGGCGACAATGGAGCGAGCGCCGAGGGCGATCTGCACGGTTCGTTCAACGAACTCATCAACCTCAACGGGGCTGCCGCCCTGCAGACGACCGAGTTCATGGCAGCGCGTATCGACGACTTCGGCACGCCGAAGGCGTACAACCACTACGCGGTGGGCTGGGCGCACGCGATGTGTACGCCTTACCAGTGGACGAAGCAGGTCGCCTCACATTGGGGCGGCACGCGCAATGGCACGATCGTCCACTGGCCGAACAGCATCAAGTCCAGGGGCGAGGTGCGCAACCAGTTCCACCACGTGATCGACGTGGCGCCGACCGTGCTGGAGGCGGCGGGCCTTCCCGCGCCTGCCTTCGTCAACGGTGTCCAGCAGGCGCCACTGGAAGGCGTCAGCATGGCGTACACGTTCGATGACGCCACAGCCGCCGAGCGGCACACCACGCAGTACTTCGAGCTGGGCGGCACCCGTGGCATCTATCACCAGGGCTGGTCGGCCGTGACCATACATCGCGTGCCGTGGGTATTGGCGGCGGGGACCAAGCTGCCCGCCTTTGACGACGACATCTGGGAGCTCTACGACGGCAGCAAGGATTGGACGCAGGCGCATGACCTCTCTGGGGAGATGCCGGAGAAGCTGCACGAGTTGCAGCGGATGTTCCTGCTGGAGGCGACGAAGCACAACGTCCTGCCGCTGGACGATCGCACGGTGGAGAAATTCAACTCGGATCTGGCAGGCCGCCCGACGCTGGTCAGGGGTGACTCGCAGCTCCTGTTTGGCGGTATGGGCCGGCTCTCCGAGAACTCCGTCCTGAACGTGAAGAACAAATCACACAGCGTGACCGCTGAGGTGGTCGTACCCGACGGCGCCGCGTCAGGCCTGTCCGGCGTGATCGTCGCCCAGGGCGGGGCGTTCGGTGGTTGGAGCCTCTACGTAAACGAGAGCAAGCCGGCATACCAGTACAACCTCTTCGGCCTCCAGCGCTTCACCGTGGAGGGCGCCGCAGCCGTGCCCGCCGGGACGCATCAGGTGCGGATGGAGTTCGCCTACGACGGTGGCGGGTTGGGGAAGGGCGGCACGGTGACGCTCTACATCGACGGCGCCAAGGCCGGCGAGGGGCGGGTCGAGGGCACGGTGCCGATGATCTTCTCGACCGACGAGACACTGGACATCGGCGTGGACAGCGCCTCACCGGTGAGCGATGCCTACACCCCCGAGGAGAGCCGGTTCAGCGGAACCGTCACCTGGGTGCAGATCGACCTCGGCAAGGACGACCACGACCACCTGATCTCACCCGAGGAACGCCTGAAGATCGCGATGACCAAGCAATAGGCGCCGGCTGCTCGGCTGTCGAGATGTAGAGGTACGATGAGGAGCAGACATGGCCAACCTGCCCACTACTGAACCCACCCCCGTCACCGCCGACAACTTCTGCCGCGCCGAGAGCGACATGTACTTTGCCATGTTCGCGAAGCGCGGCGCCTTTGGCCGGTTTTACCACTGGCGCGAGCTGCCACTCGAAGACACCGGTGTGCGCCCCAACCGCGACACGCTCTACTCGGAAGCGGTCTTTGACCTTGACGCGGGACCGGTGGTGATCACCGTGCCCGACCCGGGCGACCGGTTCTTGTCGATGCTGGTCATCGACGAGGACCATTTCGCCGTTATGGTCGTCTACGGCGGGGGACGTCACATCCTAACCAAAGAGCATGCCGACACGCGCTACGTTTTCGCCGCGGTTCGCATCCTCGTCGATCCGAATAATCCTGAGGACATCGAAGCAGTCCATGCACTGCAGGATGCGCTCACCGCGAGCCAGCCGAAGACCGGCAGCTTCGAGGTGCCGAACTGGGATCAGGTGAGCCAGAAGAAGGTCCGCAATGCGCTCCTGACGCTCAGCGCAACGCTCCCTGACCTGAGAAAGGGGGGTGGGAGCCGGGATGAGGTCGATCCGGTGCGGCACCTGATCGCCACGGCGTCGGGCTGGGGCCTCAATCCCGACAAGGATGCCATCTATCTCAGCGTCACGCCGCTTGAGAATGACGGTATCCAGGTCTATACGCTCAGCGTACCGGGCGCGGTGCCGGTGGACAGCTTCTGGTCGATCAGCGTCTACGACGCGGACGGCCACTTCGTCAAGAACGAGCTCGACGCATACACGCGCAACAGCCTGACGGCGACCAAAGCCACCGACGGGTCGGTGACGGTGCAGTTCGGCGGCTGCGACGGCCGCACGCCGAACTGCCTGCCGATCGCACCGGGTTGGAACTACATGGTGCGGCTCTATCGGCCACGCCCCGAGGTGCTCGACGGCACCTGGCGCTTTCCCGCGGCGCAGCTGCGCCGGTGACCACAACACACTCGTTCTCCATACACTTCCTACAGTCGGCGTTCCATTCGACCGTGGACGTCGCGGCGGTGCGCTACGATCACGACCGTGACGACCCGTGTGTCATCATCAACGCCATAGACCACGCGATAGTCACCGACACGAATGCGGTAATAGCCTGGGTAGCCTTTGATCGGCTCGACTCCGGCCGGGTGGGGATTCGCGACAAGGGCTTCTATGCGGTCAAGGATATGCGTTTACGTCTGACGTGAGAGACGATCGAGATCCTTATCGACTGCCGGAAGAGCCCCACCGGTGTAGTCCGGCGGCACGGACTACAGCCCTCGCTTGGCTCGGAGTTCCGCGAGTGAGAGGTGACGCTGATTGCTCGGATCAACCAGGCGGCGATCAATCTCCCGCGCGTCGAGATAGTCCTCAATCGCTGCTGGGGAGCCGGAGATCGTCACGCCATCTTCGAGAACGACCGCCCGCCTGTGAGAAATGAATCGGTCGGCGCGATCGCGGCGGACATACTGCCCGCCGGCCCTCTTCTTCGCCGGGCTGTTCTGGCGTGTCTTCGGCTTGAGGGGGCGTCGCGCGCATCGTTGTCTTAGTATACCAGGCCCGTTGACGCCGGCATGATGCGATGACGCTGGCGATACCGCCGTTCTAACGCCGCGACGGCTCGCGCCTCGATCGCGTTCTCGATACGCTCGATCGCATGAACGACGCATACGACGTGATCGTGATCGGCGCGGGGATGGTGGGGGCGGCGGCAGCGTACCGGCTCGCGGACGCGGGGTGGCGCGTGCTGCTGATCGAGGCGCACGAACCGGCGTCGGGCGCGAGTGGCAACTCTTTCTCGTGGCTGAATGCCGTCAGCAAGGAACCGGAGGCGTATCACCGGCTCAACGCCGATGGGTTGGCCGAGTACGCGGGGCTCGCCGAGGAGCTGGGCGTCGAGATCGGGCTGCGCGGCGGCGGCTCGTTGCAGTGGGGCGGTTCCGATGACAGTCAGGCGCGGATGCGCGACCGGACCGGCAGGCTGGCGGCGCGCGGCTATCCGGCGGCGTGGATCAGCCGAGCGGAGGCGCTGCGGCTCGAGCCGGGGCTGGCGATCGGGGAAGCAGTCGAGGGCGTCGCCTACCATCCCGGCGATGGCTGGGTGGATGCGCCGCGGCTGGCGCGGGCCTTTGTCAATCGAACGCTGGCCGAGGGCGCGGACCTCTGGCGGGGTGCCCGCGTTCGTGCGTTGCGCTTAGACGACGGCCGGGTGACCGGGGTCGACACGGATCGAGGCGAGGTGCGGGCCGGGCAGGTGCTGCTCTGTGCCGGTACGGGTACGCCGGCGCTGCTGGCGCCGCTCGGTGTGCAGCTGCCGGTGCGGTCGGTGCCCGGCCTGCTGGCCGTGACATCGCCGGTCGCGGAGCAGCTTGGCCGGGTCGTCTACGCGCCGGGCGTGCATCTTCGACCAGATGTGGACGGCGGCCTGCGGTTCGGCGCGGACGATATCGACGACCTGACGAGCGAGATCACGCCCGCGGAGCCGGTACCGGACTTCGCGCAGCCGCTTCTGGAGCGCGCGCAGGCGGTCTATCCTCCGGCCCGCGACGCGCGGATCGTCCGTGTGCACATCGGCGTGCGGCCGGTGCCGGAAGACGGCCTGACGGTCGCCGGTCCGGTGCCCGGCGTGGGCAACGCCTGGGTGATCGTCACCCACAGCGGCATCACGATGGGGCCGCTCCTCGGCCGGCTGATCGCCGAGGAGATGACCGGCGGCCCGATGGACCCACGGCTGGCGCCGTTCCGACCGGAGCGATTTGCCGCATCGCGCTGAACTGAAACTATATCGTTGTATGTCGGGTAGGGCCACCAGCGACTTTGATACGATTTGAGGGCGCGGAACCAGAGAGGGTTCCGCGCCCGGAGGCTGAGGTCATGAAGACGCTCACGCTACACCCGCCGCCGCTGCCCTTGGCGATCGACGCAGACGGTGTTGTGCGCGTGGCTGGAACGCGCATCCCGATCGACATGGTTATCTACGCATATACACACGGGGATACCGCCGAGGAGATCGTACAACAATACGATGTCCTCCAACTCGCCGATGTCTACGCTGTCATCAGCTACTTTCTCCGCAACCAGGGTGAGGTGGAGGCGTATCTGCGAGAGCGCGAACGCGAGGCCGACATCATCCGCCGCGAGATGGAAGCTCGATTTCCGCAAGATGGTATCAAGGCACGCCTGCTCGCCCGCCGCCCACGGTCAGGTCATGACCAGTGATTCGGCTGCTCGCCGATGAAAGCGTGAACCGAAGGATTGTTTCAGGACTGCGGCGCCGCAAAGCTGATATTGATCTGGTCCGCGCACAGGATGTAGGTCTCATTGGTGCGAGCGATCCAGCGGTGCTCGATTGGGCAGCAACCAACCAGCGGATCGTGGTCACCCAGGACGTGAATACACTACCCGGATACGCATTCGGGCGCGTCCGAGCAGGTCTACCTATGCCCGGCGTCCTTGTAGTGCCACAAGCAATGCCCATAGGGCAGATGATAGAGGGTCTTCTCTTCCTGGTGGAGCGCAGCCTCGACGGAGAGTGGGAAGGCCAGATACTGCACCTTCCCCTTCGCTAACGAACTCGATCCCGATCACAAGTATCGATCGACGTCAGTCCGCGAATGCAATGTGCGTCAGAATTGACCATCCTTGATATACGGGCGGCTCCAGAGGGTGATCTGGAGGATCACGGACTTGAGCCAGGCCTGGTGCATCTTGTCCACGTCCTCGGGGCTGTGCCCTTTGGCAGCGAGGAACGGCTTGAGCGTGGTCACGATCGGCACGATCAACGTCGTCAGGTAGCGGAAGTTGATGATCGGGACGGAATCGACGGCGTCGGTGACGTTCTTCTTGTCCTGGTGGCGGCGTCCGATCTCGTCCTGGTAGTCCAGCCAGGTCTGATCATAGTTCGCCGCAGCGGTGTCGAGGATCCACTGGCCGAAGCGGGTGCGGACCCGGCTCAGATATTCCCCGATCGGCTGGCTGTCCGTGCGGCCCGTGAAGAAGTACAGCAGGTGCGGGTGCGAGCCGACAAAGCCGTACCAGACGTCGAGGATCGCATCGACCTGATCTTCCAGCACGGCGCGGGATAGGCGCAGGGCGGCGATGTCGTCATCCGTCAGCAGGACCGTCTGCTTGAGCAGGTCCAGGTCTGCCGGTGTGAGCGGCGACCGGGGGACCGCATCCGTCCCGAGGGTGTAACCGGGGATTGCCATCTGCGTCATGGTCATGCCTCCTGTGCCGCGGCTACGGCGACGCCGGTCCTGCCGGCGCCGCTCCGACAAATGCTTTCCAGATCTCTTCTTGTACCGCCGGCGGGGCGGCGTCGAAGTCGGGGCAGTCGAGCCGTAATGACCGATCGCCGAACGGAGCGTCGACGAAGGCGCAATGATGCGGACGCACCGGATCGGCGTGGACGTTCGGACGGAAGTAGTGGCAGCCGGCGCACATCCGGGCGATGGGAATCTCCCCGCGCTCCTGTAGCGTCCGGATCATCTTGACCAGCGCACGGAGGAAGACCGCCTGCTCCTGCTCGGACAGCGTCTCGGCAGCCTCGGCCAGAAACTCGGGCCAGTCGGCCGTCTGCTCCGCCTCGATCTGTCCCGAATCGGTGAGCGTCACCCGGATCGCGCGGCGGTCGGTAGCGGCCGGCGATTTGCGGACCAGGCCTTTCTCGCTGAGGACGCGGACCGCATCGCTGGCGGTCGGGGCAGTGACGGCGAGTTGGCCGGCGATCGTTGAGAGCGATAGCCCCTCCGGATGGCGTTGCAACATCGCGAGGATCTGGCCCTGGGTCGGCGTGATGCCCCGCGGCCCGGCCTCGAGCCAGGCACGATGCCGGAGCGCCAGCCCGATCTTCATCAGGCCGACGGCGACCCGCTGCCCCACTGGCTCGCTGTCTCCCTCGATCGGGTTCATCATGAGGAGTCCTATCTGTTACTGAGGACTCCTAAGTAATACTGCGGCGAGCGACGGCTGTCAAGGGAAGGTCACACAGGTCGCGTCGTGAGCGAAGGGCGGCCGTGATTACTTCATCGGCCAGGAGGGCGAGGCGTTGATCGCGGTCAGTTGGGTGACGCGGCGGGCGGGGCCACCTTCCGCCGGCATGACGAACACCTGTTGCTGGCCGTTCTCACGGTCGGATTGGAAGATGATCTGCTTGCCGTCGGGCGACCACGAGGGGTTGATATTGAAGCTGCCGTCCGTCAGCTTGCGGATGTCGGAGCCGTCGGCGTTCATCACGTAGATGTTCCACTGGTTATTCTCGAACCGGGCGAAGGCGATCTGCTTGCCGTCGGGCGACCACATCGGTCGATTGTCACGCGTCGGGCCATCGGTCAACTGGCGAGGCGTGCCGCCCTTGGCATCGACCGTGAAGATGTGGGTGACACCGCCGCCCGCGTCGGACTGGTAGGCGATGCGGGTGCCATCGCGCGACCAGTTGGGGGCGGTGTCGTTCTGCGTCCCACTCGTCAGTTGGCGCGCCTCGCCGCCGTTCACCGGCACGATCCAGAGGTGCTCGCGGCCGCCATCGCGGTCCGACTGGAAGACGATCATTGAGCCGTCCGGCGCGTAGGCAGGGCTGCGGCCTGTGCCCTCGGTGATCCGTTTGATGTCGGAGCCGTCGAGGTTCATCGTGTAGATGCTGTGGGCGCCGTTCGGCCCGGAATCGCGGTCGGAGTTGAAGGCGATGCGGGAGCCGTCCGGCGAGAACGCCGGGTTGAAGTCATTGGCGTCACCGCCGGTGAGCCGGCGTGCCTCGCCGTCGAGGCCGTCCTTCACGGCGATCCGCCACTTGCCGTCGATCAGCGACTGGTAGACGATCGGCGCGTCGTCGCCGGAGCGGGCGCCGACCAGTGGGTCGGGCACGGCGGTGAACGTTACCTTGCCCTGCACGTTCGGCGTGAGCGGCACATGGTCGTTGCCGGTGAGCACCGCCCAGACTGAATGCTGACCGGCGGGGAGGTCGACGAAGGTGTGATTGGCGTTCGCCGTGTGGACGATGTTCGCCTGACCGGTCGGGATCGGCTGACCGGGAACCATCACCGTCGCCGGGTCGACATCGAGGAAGTAGTGAATGTGGCGGCCCTCGGGGTCTGCCTCCACCGGGGCTTTGAGGTTCACTCCGCTGACGTCGAGTTGCACCGCGACCGGGCCGGAGACCTGACCGCCGTCGGCGGGTTGGAGGATCGCCAGCGAGGGACCGCTGACCACGGTTGCCTGGCTGCCGCCGGCCTGCTCCTCGGTTACTGTGCCGTCGTCTGAGTCGCGGTTCTGGTTGACCAGCATGATGGCGAGCGCCGCGATCACGATCAGCGCCGCTACCCCGCCGATAATCGGGAGCAGTGGCAGCCGCCGGCCCGGCGCGGCTGTTGTCGTCGGCGGGGTGGTCGCGGACGGTGGCGCGGCGGCGACCGGCTGAGCGAGTGACTGCTGGGAGCCAGGCTCAGCCTCGCCGGCCGGCCGCATCTCAGTCTCAAGCAGCGCCGCCGGCATGGGTGCGGTCATCGTCGAGGAAAGCTCCTCGATGTCCAGCGTGCGGATCGCTGATTGCAGCGCATCGACCAGTTCGCGCGGCGTCTGATAGCGATCCTCCGGCGCTTTCTGCAGGCATCGCTCGACGATCTCACGCGCGACCGGTGGGATATCGTCCGGCAGTGGCGGCGGCGGGTCGGCGGTGTGCATCCGCATCACCGTCCAGGGCGTGGAGCCGCTGAACGGCAGCTTGCCGCAGAGCATCTCGTAGAGGACGACGCCGAGGGAGTAGATATCGGAGCGGATGTCGCCGGTGCCCTCGCTCCGCTCCGGCGCGGCGTAATCCGGCGTGCCGAGGAAGAGGCTGGCCGTGGTGAGAGCCGCCTTGCCCTCCATCCGGGCGATACCGAAGTCGAGCACCTTGACATCGCCGTCCTGCACCATTTTGATGTTCTGCGGCTTGAGGTCGCGGTGGACGACGCCGCGGGCGTGGGCGGCATCGATCGCGCGGGCGATCTCAAGGGCGATCTGCAGCGCCCGCACCGGCGGCAACGCACCGAGCCGCGTCAAGATGTCAGAGAGCGAGTCGCCCTCGACACATTCCATGACGATGTAGTGTGTGTTCTCGTGCTCGGAGACGTCGGTGACGTGGGCGATGCGGGTCGATTGGATCGTCGCGGCGATCTGCGCCTCTCGCTTCAACCGCTGGAGGAACTGCGGGTCGCGAATGAGGAAGGCGTGGGGAATCTTGACGGCGACGTAGCCGCCCGTGCGCAGATCGACCGCTCGGTAGACGGTGGACATGCCACCGGTGCCGAGCTCATCCTGCAACAAGTACCGGTTCGAGAGGATGCTGCCAAGCGCAACCACGTCCGGCCCCACAACGTCACCGCCTCCCTGGGGCGTGGTGTCCGCACTCTCAGGCTAGAGGGGCGCTCGTCAGGCCGTCAACCCGTCCTTTGGTGCGTAAACTCACTGATCTCCACTGTTAGTATGACAGACATTTCAGTCCAAGGGTGTATCATCGGCGACAGATCGGTGACGCCGTTTGGTGCTTCCCTGATGGTGACAAACGACAACCGGCCGGGAGCCGGATAGGAGGTAGTTGATGATGAAGCGCTACGCGGTAGGGATGCTCGGCGCGCTGCTCGGCGGCGCGATGCTCTTTGGCGCCACGGTCCAGGCGCAGCAGGCGGGCACGATCAACATTTCGGCGCCGGCCGAGGGTGCGACGGTGAGCGGTCCGGTGATGCTCAACGTCAACATCGAGGGCGTCACGGTGAAGCCGGCGGCCGAGGGCGACCCTCAGGCGTTCCACTATCACGCGCTCGTCGATGTCGATCCCAGCACGATCCTACAGCCGGGTCAGCCGATCCCGACCGGCCAGGGGAACATCATTCACACGGCCGACGCGGCGCTGGCGTTGAACGACCTGGCGCCGGGAGAGCATTCGGTGGTCGTCGTGCTCACCCGCACCGACCATGTACCGCTGAGCCCGAACGTGCAGGACCGCGTGACCTTCACCGTGGCCCCGGCGGGAACGGGTGGTCCTCAGGCGGGCGGAGCGCAGACGCCGGCCGCGTTGGCGCGCGTCGGCACGGGCGGTCCGCTGACGGCAGATGGGGGCCTGACCCTGCCGCTGCTGCTCACGTTAATCGCCGTCATGATCATCGGGATGGGCGGCACGTTCGCCTATGCCCGGCGGCGCCGCTGATTCGGACCGACACGGACACTCTTCAGGAACCGCACGCTCGATTGTGGACCATGTTTGACACGTGAGCTTCGAGCAGTGGGGTGGATATCAACAGCATGGATCTGCTGCACGATATCCACCCCACTGCATCTGCAGGTATGATCCGCACACACGACACAGGTCACCCACGACGATCGCGCGCTCTGCTTCCGGTACTCGTCGGTGCTGCGTCGATCGCTGGAACACTCGCGGCGGTAGGATTAGCCTTCATCGGCGACTTCTCCGCGCGATCTACCGCCACGGCCATCCTCTACGGCACCGGTACCCTCGCCGCGCTCGTAGGCATCACCCGGTCAACCACACGTGTCGGTCGACTCGTTGCGCTCGCCGCCGTCGCTGCCGGTACGGCTACGGCAGTGCTCCTCGGGATACTGTCCTTCGGGCCGCTCTTCGTGCCGGCGTTGGTCCTCTGGAGCCTCGCCGGATTTGTGCAGTGGCAGGGCCAGCGTCCACCTCGGCTTTTGCTGGTTACAGGGGCGCTCTGGGGCATTGGCGTCGTGCTGGTTGGCTCGAACGCAATCCCCATGATGATCGGTTACGCCCTGCTGGCCCCAGCAATCACCTAACCATATTCCTGAGCGGTGCCCCCTGGGAGCGCGGGCTTCCAGCCCGCATCGCGATGATTGGAAGCAGGATGACGGGCGGGCGGGATGCCCAATACCACATAGATAAGCAGAGATGACTCCAGCGGTCGCCGGTGGCATGGTCACGGTGCGAGCCAGTGACGAGTCCCCGCCGCCGGAGTCATCTCATGCGCTATAGGATACG
>JBFXAN010000083.1:0-26534 GCA_050184225.1 Dehalococcoidia bacterium
ATCGTCGATCGCGCAGAACAGTACAATGAGCAAGTCCTCGGTCGTCATGGTCGTTGCCTCGCAACAACCACCATCCGACCGAGGATTCACTCTGCCAACTCATCTCACTAACCCACATCAGTCGCCTAAGGGGCTGACCGCCCCGTCATTGGGGGAGATGTCCACCACGTCCGAACGCCGTTTCACCTCCTTGTTCAGCCTTTCCAGTGGGTTCGTGCTCCAGATCTGCCCCCCAATGCTCGGGCGGAGAGGCTATGTAGGCCACCGCCGACCGTACGCTCTTGTTGCTAACAGCACCTATTGCATCACTGACACTCGGCCCAGTGATCCCATCGTCCAAGATCCACGCCAGTGCGGTAGGGACGATGCCCCCTGCCTCACCTTCACCAGTCTGTGAGTTCATACAGGAGTGAATATGGTGACCAGGGCTAATGCCACCAGTCCCTTCCGCATGACTGACCAGACCATTCTAACCACAGAGTAATCTCACCACGCCGGCATTTGCAGCATGTGGGGCATCAGTTAGCGGCGATCATACAGACGTGGTCCTCATGGAGGAGGCTGTCTGCCGGTGTGCGGACTAGATCATCATCCCTTCGAAGAATGTGGCCCTCGTCTCATCCATGACGACCACCTGGATCCCCTTGCGGAGATTGGATAGCCGAGCGAGGGAGTGGGCGACTACGGCGGACGACATGCACAGCAGGCCAATCTGCGCGTCGCACGCGAACACGTATACGTTTCCTTGTATGTGGGATACACGCCTTTCTCAGAGACGCCGACTGCCAGTCTCGTCCTAGTTGGACGACGATCGACCCGGTTCCTGCGCCAATCCGGCCGTAACCCTACTCATGTTGGTCGCTAATGATGTTGAGTTGCTGCTTCGATTGAGCACCGAGTGACCAGGGATGGCGCGGGTTGTATCGAGCCCGAACCCAGGATGTATCTGGCGCGGTGGCTGGTCCGTCGGGCGCCGACCTCGTCATCGATCCTGCGGCGGCTGAGCACTGCGCATACGTGCGGGTAGCTGTGCATGTCGCCGAGCGCTTGCATCTCGTGCGGAACGCGAGCCCCGCGTTGGATGGGCTGCCGTGCAGCCGGCGCACGTTGCCACCACGCCGCCCGTGAGGGCTGCTAAGCTTGTCTTGTGACGATGGCGCCCGAGCCGGCAGCGCGACGACTGCCGAGCAATTGCGAGGGGCAGGCGGACGATGGGTTTCAGGTGCTCTTGAGGACCGAAGCGCGCGGTGCAGTGCGCGTTCGTCGGCCCCTGAGTCGACCGGGGCGGGTGGCCGCCGGGTTTCGGCGGGCCGGCAGGCGTGCCCAGCACTGCACAAAGTGTCGGAAACGTTTGGCGGACCGCATAGGGCATCAGCGATGGATCCGGCATCGGCCGTTCCCTCGGCAGGCGCCGATCTCATACATCGGACCGCGTCGGCCGCAGTTGGGTGTAGGCAACGACTGTCAGCCAGATCCAGCGATCGGCCTGCTTTGGAAAAGTGCACGCGCGGCACCGTCCAATTCAAGGTCTGTGTTAGAAAGTGGAACCTATGCTCCAAGTAGAAGCGACGGACGTTACGCCCGCCAGATAATCGCGAGGTCCGGCTGACCGGGACCATGCCACCAGGGTCCCAACACTTGGGCCTCGCGCGTGTGGGCAGGCAAGCGTTTGACGTCGACCAGAATGAGTGTCCCCGGCACCACCGGCCTATACCTCCGGAGTGGTCGGCGCACATCCTGTCTTGGTTTGGCGTGCAAGCCTGCCAAGGCACGGACACGCACGCGGTCGTGCTACTCTTCTCCCTCGACCAGTTCATCGGTCGGGGTCAGCCAGGTATTCGGGTCGTCGCAGACAACCTTCCGACCATGGCGTCGCGGCCGCCCGGTGCCCGGGTATGGTGGCGGGTCGGCAGAGAAGCAGCGGCCACTTCGCAGCCGGAACAGGACCATAGCGGGTGTGTCGGCCAGGTCCAAGGTGGGATTGTGGAGATCCTAGCCGGCATCAAAGACGAAGCATGGCCGGGCGCCAGCGGTACACAGGCGGGCCACCAGTCCCGTAGTTTCGGCGGCCAAAACGCGATTGGCATTCTCCAGCGGATGCACGTTCAGCACGTCCATGAGCGCGGTTCAGCAATCCTGCGTGAGGGAGAGTTGGGCGACCCATTGAAAGGCTAATGCGACGACGATCGGCTGGCCGGCCGAGTGCCGGGAGGGGTGATAGCAATAGCTGCAGTCCGGGCTGGTTTCGGCATCGCAGCGCGGCCAGACGCTGACATCGACCGCGTAGATCGGTGGGTTGGAGTCATTGGGTTGATGCGCAAGCATCACGCGGAGCGCCACCGCATCGAGCGTCTCCTGCGCCTGGGACGCGTGCCGACCGCCCCAGCCACGCCGGAGGATGCCATCCAGGTTCAGGTGGACGGGCGACCAGACCGGGCCAGCAGCGCCGAGCGCGTCAGCGAGATCGAAGTGCGCATCACACAGGCAACGATCGCACCTGTAGAAGTCGGCACAGAAGGCTTGGAAGGTGGCTAGCGGAACAGCAGGTACAGCCACAACCGCGCGAGCCTACCAGACCGGCGCCCACTGGCTCATCCATCCGCCCGCACGGCACCCGGAGGTAAAAGACAAGCTGAGACGGTCATCACGAGCTTCGATCGGCACTTTGGTTCCGGTATACGCACCACAATGACACGATCGCGTAGCACACCAGGGCGTGCGAAGCGAACAGGATAGGTGGGACGAGACTCCAGAGGAGACACCCAATCTGAAGCGAGAAGCACGATTCAGAGCGACCCCGGTGGTGCTCGAGCGCCGACAGGAGGCACGGGGGAACATGGGTCAGCACTTGATGCTGAACACCATCACCTCCCTGTCGGCACAAGGTGCGCAGTCCCGACGGCTCCCAACCTTGGTCAAACTGTTCGCAAGGAACGCCAAGGTCCGACTTTGTTCTGGGTCTCTCCAAGCACGTCACTCTATCGCTCGACTGCATTCCCGCGGGATCACGTCGTCAGTGATCACCCTTTCGCCGCCGCGCGAGACGCACTCAATGGTGACCCTTCTGGCTCTACATCATGATCCCTTCTGCCATTGCCGACGTTCACCAGTTCCTCCACA
Organism: Dehalococcoidia bacterium; assembly: GCA_050184225.1. Lineage (GTDB taxonomy): Bacteria > Chloroflexota > Dehalococcoidia > CAUJGQ01 > CAUJGQ01 > JBFXAN01. Next base: position 3,121 of record JBFXAN010000083.1, read on the forward strand.
CTGCTGACATATACGCCTCCCATCGTTCCACGCGGCGCAGTGGATTCACATTAGCGGTTCAGCGTGGATAGTGATGGAGTGTCGTGCAGGTACGGTTGGAGGGACAGGATCATGAAGTTCGGGATCTGCGTCGGTGCGAAGATAGATGACATCGACTACATTGCCCTGGCCGATCGGCTCGGCTATCAAAGTGCGTGGGTAGCGGACTCGCAGATGATCTGGTCCGACTGCTACGCCGCGCTGGCGCTGGCGGCGGAACGGACCAGCCGCATCCAACTCGGCACCGGTGTTGCCATCGCCGGAACGCGGATCGCGCCGGTGACGGCGCACTCGATCGCGACGATCAACCGGCTCGCCCCCGGTCGCGCCTTCCTCGCACTCGGCACCGGCCACACGGCGATGCGGGTGATGGGCCAGCAACCGATGAAACTGGGGGACTTCCGCCGGTACGCGCGCACGGTGCGCGCTCTGCTCGACGGCGACAACACCCCCTACACCTACGCCGAGCGCACACACGATATCCGCTTCATCCACCAGACCCAGGGCTACATTGAGCTCCAGCCACGCATCCCGATGGTGATCGCCGGCAGCGGTCCGGGCACGCAGCGCTTCGCCGGTAGCTTCGCCGACGGCCTCGTCACCGGCGGCGCCACCCGGCCGGAGGTCTGCCGTGCGTACGTCGACAACGTGCGCGAGGGTGCAGAGAAAGCGGGCCGGCAGCTACCGGCGGACTTCAGCGTCTCGACGCTCTCGGCGGGGATCGTGCTTGATGAAGGGGAGAGTCTCGCCAGCGAGCGGGCGGTGCGCGAGACCGGCTCGCAGGTGATGGCGATGCTCCACGGACTCTGGGAGCGCGTCCCCGAGCCGAAGCGCGACCTGGCCAACGTTCCCGCCCATGTGCACGACGTGTGGGAAGCCTACTGCGACTTTGTCGACGCGATGGAGACGCCGCCGGAACGGCGCTACCAGCAGATCCACCTCGGCCATTGCAGCTTCCTCGTCGAGGAGGAGGCGCGCTTTGTCACGCCGAACGGCATCCGCGCCGCCGGGTTGGCCGGCACCCCGGAAGAGATTGTCGCCCACCTCCGCGAGTTGGAGGCCGCTGGCCTGACGCAGGTACTCCTGCTGCCGCCGACAGAACACGCGCCGAAGGTGCTGACCGACTTCGCTACCAGGGTCTTCCCGCTGCTCGGCGTTCCCGCCGCCGCATGAGCCGCGACGATCCGTCGATGGCACGGTGGGACCGCGCATTGATCCCGATGGTCCTTGCCGCCCGGCCGTCCGGCGGCAACGATCGGCATATCCTTCGCTGATTCGCGCCCGGCACTCGCCGGAGTTGCGACACCGGCGAGGATGGACGACGCTGCATCCCGAACAACACCCTGGAGGTAGGCTGTGGCTACTGTACAGACAATCCGCGGTCCGATCGCGTCCGATCAACTCGGCCGCGCCCTGTCGCATGAGCACCTGACGGCGGGCGGCGCCGGCATGGAGCGTTTGCCCTGGATCTACGACGAGTCCGAGGCGGTCGCCGGCAATCTCGATGCGCTCCGCCGGGTGAAGGCCGCCGGCATCGACAGCCTGATCGACCTCACGCCGCTCGACCTGGGCCGCCAGATCTCGCTGTTCCAACGGGTCGCGGACGCGGACACCGGCGTCAACATCGTTTGCGCCACCGGTGTCTACCGGTGGGTGCCAATGTACTTCCTCCGTCGCGAGATCGACGAGATCGCCGATCACTTCCTCCGCGAACTGCGCGACGGCATTGAGGGGACGGGTATCCGCCCCGGCATCATCAAACTCGCCTGGGACCTCGAATACCGCATGAACGAAGGTCGGCCCGGCTTCACGCCGCGCGACGGCCTGGAGCGGACGGCACGGGCGGCGGCGCGGGCGGCGAAGGCAGCGGGCGTGCCGATCTCCTGTCACACGCTGGCCACCGACGAACTGGGCACACCGCTGCTCGACATCTTTGCCGATGAAGGGCTGGATCTGCGCGCGGTGACGATCGGTCACTCCAACGACAGCGCCGACCTCGAGTACCTGAAGGGTCTGGCGGCGCGTGGCGCCACCGTCGGTCTCGATCGCTATAGCTCACTCTACCCAGAGGAGGAGCGCATCCGTCGCGCCGAAGTCGCACTGGCGCTGGCGCAGGCGGGGTATGCCGAACAGATCTGCCTCGGCCACGACGGCTCGCCCTACATGCGCCTGGGGGCGATGGAGCCGAACCCCGACTGCTGGCTACAGGTGCCGAACTTCGAGGTGCCGTGGCTGCGCGAGCACGGCGCCACCGAAGACCAGATCGACGCGATGCTGCGCCGCTCCGTGCAGGCCACCTTCGAGGCCGCCGCCCGGATGGCGACCAGCGCCGTCGGCGCCGCGTGATCGTGAGCAGTTGAAACGAGTCAAGTGACCCTTCACAGTGACGGCTTCAGCCGTGATCCGGCGAGGACGTCTGAAGCCGTCACTGTGAAGGACGGGGAGGCAGGCCATGCCGGAACTGACCGGTGGAGAAGCAGTCGTCCGTATGCTCCAACTGCACGGCGTAGAGTTCGCCTTCGGTATGGGCGGCTTCCAGCCGCTGCCGTACTATGACGCGCTCGCCCGCCAGGATCAGGTGCGGCACGTGCTGATCCGTGACGAGAAGCACGGCGCTTTCATGGCCGACGGCTACGCGCGGATCAAGAACCGCCCTGCCGTCGCCGACGCCACGCTCGGTCCCGGCGCCACCAACTTGATCAGCGGTCTGGCCGAGTCCTTCGGCGGGTCGATCCCGCTGATCGCCCTCACCGGCGAGGTGAACAGCCTGATCGGCGGCCGGGCGGCGACGCAGGAGAGCGACCAGTTCGGCATGATCAAGCCGACCGCCAAGATGAGCATCGCCCTCGACCGGATCGAACGGGTGCCGGAGTTAATCCGGCGGGCCTTCACCACCGCCACCGGTGGCCGGCCCGGTCCCGTCCATCTCAACGTCCGCGAAGACGTGATGCACGGCCGCTTCGACTTCCCCGACAGCGACCTCTATGCCACGCCGGAGGCGACGGCGGCGGGCCGGCGACGGGTGCGCCCCGACGCTGCGCTGATCGAGCGGGCGGCGGGGGCGGTCCGCCGGGCCGAGCGGCCGGTGATGCTGGTCGGCGGCGGCATCCACCTCTCCCAGGGGTGGGAGGAGGTCCGTGCCCTCGCCGAACTGACGGGGATGCCGGTGGCGACGACGATGAGCGGCAAAGGCGCGATCGACGAGCGGCATCCGCTCAGCGCGGGCGTCTTCGGCCGCTACTCACGCTTCGCCAACGACCTGATCAAGGAGTCCGACCTGCTGCTCGTCGTCGGCTGTAAGCTGGGCGAGATCGCTACCAGCCGCTGGACGCTGCTGCCACCCGGCGCCACGATCGTCCAGATCGACATCGACCCGACCGAGTTGGGCAAGGTCTACCGCACCGACCACGGGCTGTGGGGCGACGCCAGGCTCGGGCTCGCGGACCTCGCCGCTGCGCTCGATGGTGACCGCGGCGCGATGGCGGAGCGGGCACGCAATCAGGCGGCCGAGGTCGAGCAGCGCCGCCAGGTATGGGCGGCAGACGCTGCGCCGCGCTACCACTCCGGCGAGCAACCGATCCACAACGCCCGGCTGCTGCACGAACTCCGCGCCGCGCTGCCGGACGACACGATCCTGGTGGCAGACGGCGGCTTCGCCGCGCACTGGTCCGGCCTGCTCTTCGACGTGCGTACGCCCGGTCGCACCTACATCGCCAACCGCGGCCACGCGGCGATCGGCTACGGCCTCTCCGGCGCGATCGGGGCGAAGTTGGCCGCACCGGACAACGTGGTGGTGGCGCTCTGTGGCGACAACGGCTTCGCGATGGCGCTGGCCGAACTGGAGACCTCGCGGCGGATGAAGGCGCCGGTGATCGCGATCGTGATCAACAACAAGACGCTTGGCTACGTAAAGGCACTCCAGCACAGCATGTACGCCGACCGCTTCATCTCCGTCGATTTCCTCGATGTCGATTACGGCGCCGTCGGCCGCCAGTTCGGCTGCTTCGGCGCGCGGGTCGAAGACCCCGACCAGCTATATCCAGTATTGCGGGAGGCGATCGCCAGCGGTGAAACCGCGGTGATCGATGTTATGGTCACCACCGACGCCGCCCACATGCTCCCCGGTATCGACGCCCGCGCCCTCGCGGCCGCCGGACGCACATAGTCTTCGCCAGTGGAGGGCCGGCTCTTCACCACGGAGACACAGAGGTCACAGAGGAACGAGAAGGCTCTGTGACTTCTGTGTCTCCATGGTCAAAACGCGTCTGTTTTGTGCGCTCTACGCCCAGAGGGTGCGGGTGGCGAGAGCGGCGCCGTCGGCCATGGCGCGGAACTTGGCGCGCACGATCTCGGGGTGGATGCGCGGGCTGACACTGGCGATCGTGCCGAAGCCGCAATCGGTGCCCGCAATCACATTTTCGCGGCCCACCAGCCGGGCGTACTGGGTGATGCGCTGAGCGACCAGGTCCGGGTGCTCGACGAAGTTGGTGAGCGAGTCGATCACGCCGGGGATCAGGGCCTTGCCCTCGGGCAGCTTCGTCTCCTCCCACACGCGCCACTCGTGGGCGTGGCGGGGGTTTGCCGCCTCGATCGAGTAGGCGCCCGCTTTGACCTGCATCACCAGATCGACGATCTCGCTCAAGGGCACGTCGCCGGTATGCGGCGTCTCCGCGTTCCCCCAGCAGACGTGGAACCTCACCCGCTCTTCGGGGATACCGGCGAGCGCGTGATTGAGTGCCTCGATCCGCAGCGCCACCGCCGACCGGAACTCGGCCATGCTCTCCCAGTCCTGCCGGTCCCAGGCCATCGCCACATCGGGGGCATCGATCTGGAGGACGAGGCCGGCGTCCGTGATCGCCCGATACTCCTCCGCGAGCACCTCGGCCAGCGCGAAGAGAAACGCCTCCTGGGATGGGTAATACTCGTTGGGGATGCGCATGCTGATGATGCCGGGCGATGGCGCGGGCATGAACGCCTCTTCGACGCGCGGATCCGCGATCGCCCGTTTGAGGTTCTCGATATCGCGCTCGTAGGCGCGGTCCTTCCAACTGAGTGGACCGACACACATCGGCCGAGCGCTGATCGCCGGTGCGGGGTTGTGCTGGTTGCGCCAGGCGGTGAATTCGGGGAACGGTTCAGGCCGCTGCGACGGCCGCACGAACCCCGGGTTCGGGTTGTGGCCCTCGAAGCCGTTCACCCGGTCGGCGATGTAGTCGGCGAACTGGGGTTTGCTCAATTCGCCGTCGCTGACGATATCGATGCCGTCGTCGTGCTGCTCGCGCACGATCCGGGCGACCGCCGCCCGTGTCTGCTCGGCGAACGTCTGATCGTCGAAGGCTTGTCCCGTGGCCCGTGCCTGGAGCATCGCCAACAGGTCCGGCGGCCGGGCGAGGCTGCCGGTGTGGGTCGTGAGGATTCGCTCTGTGCTTCGACGCATTGATTGATCCTGATCCGTTCTCCCGCCGCGTGGACCGTGTCCGATCGGCAGCAGGGCCGGCGCGGGCGTGCCTCTACACCGTCACCTGCGCTAGGATCGCGACCGCATCGCGCACCGCCATGCCGGCAGCCAGTCCGAGACGGGCGGCGGTGTCGTTCACGTGGGAGAGCACGCCGGACTCATAGGTGTCCCAGCCATCGCCGATCCAGGTAGTCTCACAGCCGGCGGTGCCGCCGGGAATGCCGTCGCGGTCGAGCAGCGGCAGGCGGGAGATGCCGGCGTCGTCCTTGCCGCCGCCCGCGTCGTTGAAGAAGGCGGCAGCGACAGCGGCGCGCACCGCCCGGCCGCCCGTGGCGCCGCCGTGCGAGCCGGTGACGACGATCGCGCCGATGCAGGAGTCATCGACCATCGACGCCGAGTCGAGCACGATGACGCGGGACGGCCCGGCGCTGACAAGCCGGGGCGGCCGGTCGGCGGGGGTGGCGGGCCGGTCTGTCCCGGTGCGCGCGGGCCACGCCGCCAGCAGGCGGGCCGCGTCGGCGGCGGACAGGTCGGTGCTGACACCGGCCTCGGCCGCCCAGCGGTTGCAGCGGGAGATCAGGCCCGACTCCCAGGTGTCCGTTCCGCTGCCGATTCGCGCGCTCAAGTAGCTCACTGTGGCGGCGGCAATGCCGTACTGCTCGACAGCGGCCAGGCCGCTGAACCCGGCGCCATCCTTGCCGCCGCCCGCATCGTTGAGGATCACGGCCTTGGCACCGCACGCCGCCCCAAACAGCGCGGCCGTGTCGCCGCCGTGCGACCCGCAGACGATCACGTCGTCCGCGGCGAGGTCCGTGAAGTAGGTGACGGAGTCCCCGACGTAGATCCGGGCCGGCCCGACTTCGAGCACACATTCATACGGTCCGTGAGCCATCACCGTCCTCCGAGCCTTCGTGGTGACAAGACCGCGTCGGAGCCGCCTCAGACGGCGACGGCGGACGCCTCGACCACCTGCCGGATCGCTGCTCGGATCCGTTCACGGTCCGGCAGCGCCGCATCCTCCAGCGGCGGGCTGTACGGCACCGGCACAGGAACGGCGCAGACCCGCTGCACCGGCGCGCGCAGAGCGCGGAACGTCTCCGTATCCTCGGTGACAAGTGCGGCGATCTCCGACGCTGCCGAGCAGGTGGGCGGCGCTTCATCCACGATCACCAGCCGTCCCGTCTTTCGCACGGAAGCGCGGATCGTCTCCGCGTCCAACGGCACCAGCGTCCGCGGGTCGATCACTTCCAGCGAGATCCCCTGTGCCGCGAACTCCTCCGCCACGGCCAGCGCCTCGTGGACGTAGTAGGCGAGCGCGACGATGGTCACATCGGTCCCCGCCCGTTTCACCTCGGCGACGCCGAGCGGTACCGTGTAGTCGCCATCCGGCACCGGCCCCTTGATCGCGGACAACCGGCTGCACTCAAACGAGATCACCGGGTTGTTATCGCGGATCGCGCTCTTCAGCAACCCCTTGGCATCGGCGGGCGTGGCCGGCAGGATCACCTTCAGTCCGGCCAGGTGCATGAACATCGAGTAGGGGCTCTGCGAGTGCTGGGCGGCCATCCCCATCCCGCCGCCGGTCGAACACCGATAGGTGACGGGGAAGTCCGCCTGGCCGCCGAACATATAGCGGATTTTGCTCGCCTGGTTGACGACCTGGTCCATCGCGACGAAGGAGAAGGTGACCATACCCCAGTGGACGATCGGCCGGAAGCCGCAGCCGGCCGCGCCGAGTCCCATACCGGTGAACACCGACTCCGAGATCGGGGTGGCGCGGGCGCGGGCCGGGCCGAACTCCTTTGCCGCCGCCGGGATCGTCGTCGCCAGGTAGATGACGCGCTCGTCGCGCCGCATCTCTTCGGCGACCGCCTCGTCAAGCGCCTGAGCGAAGGTGATTTCACGCATTGTCTGCTCCTTACGCCGCGAACATATCGATCACAAGATCCCGCGTGTCTGGGTACGGGCTGGCCTCGGCAAAGGCGACCGCCTCCGCCAGGTCACGCTGAACCTGCTCACGCAGCGCCACAATCTCGGCGTCGATGGTCACGCCGGTTCCCTTCAGGTGCGTCTCGAAGGCGGCGATCGGGTCGCGGCCCTGCCAGTAGGCGAGTTGCTCCGCCGGGCGAATCTCCGGCGGCGGAGCGTCACGCATCGCATGGAACAGCCAGCGGAAGGTCTTGCACTCGATCAGCGTCGGCCCCTCGCCACGTCGCGCCCGCCCGACCGCCTCGCGGGCGGTTTCGTCGACGGCGAGCACGTCGTTGCCGTCCACGGCGATACCGGGCATGCCGTAGGCGGAGGCGTGCAGAGCAATATCCGGTACCACCCGCACGTCATCGATTGAGTTGCCGGCGCCGTAGAGGTTGTTCTCGCAGACGAAGATCAACGGCAACTTCCAGGCCGAACTGATGTTGAGCGCCTCATGGAACTCGCCCTCGCCGGTGGCACCGTCACCGAAGAAGCAGACGGCGACACCGCCGTTACCCTCTAACTGCGCCGCAAGCGCCGCCCCGGTGGCGATCGGCATGCCACCGCCGACGATGCCGTTGGCGCCGAGCATCCCCACGGAAAAGTCGGCGATGTGCATCGAGCCGCCCCGGCCCTTGCAGTAGCCGTCCTCACGACCGAATAACTCCGCCATCATCCGCTTCACATCGGCGCCCTTGGCGATGCAATGCCCGTGTCCGCGATGTGTGCTCGTCACGCGGTCGGTGGTCCGCAGGGCAGCGCAGATGCCGGTCGCTACGGCCTCTTCGCCGACGTACGGATGCACCGCGCCGGTGATCTGACCCGCCGTCCGCAACTCGATCGCGAGTTGATCGAACTCGCGGATCATGACCATCGTGCGGAGCATCGCCACCAGATCGGCATTTTCAAGGGACATCGCGTCTCCTCCTTCATCGTGCGGGACGGCCGCCACAACCATGGCGCTCCGGTGACTCACGGCACGGCCCTAGATGACCGCACCGGTCCGTAGTTCTTCCAACTCCTCCCAGGTGTACCCCAGCGACAGCAGCACCTCTTCGGTGTGCTGGCCGACCTCCGGCGGCGCCCCACGCGGTTTGATCTCCGCCTCCGACATCGACACCGGCACACCCACCACCTGGAGCGTGCCCAGTGCCGGATGCTCCAGCGGCACGATGTAGCCGTTCGCGCGGGCCTGTTCGCTCGCGATGATCTCGTCGTAACTTTGCACCGGCGACACGAGGATGTCGAGCGGTTCCAGCATCGCCAGCCAAGCGGCGGTGGTCCGGGTGGGGAAAACACGATCGAGCAATGCCTCTAATTCATCCGCCCGCCGGTACATCGCATCGACTGTGTCATAGGCGGCGTGCTCCTCGATACCGAGCGCCCGGCAGAACGTGGGAAAGAGCCGCGGCTGTACGCCGGCGAGGCAGATGTAGCCGTCGGCCGTCTTGAACGCACCCCACGGTCCGCGCAGGGCAAAGCAGTGGGCGCGGTGCCGCCCGATCGTCTCCTTCGCCATCGACCGCTGGGTGATCTCCCAGGCCTGCATCGCGATTACGGTCCCGTAGAGGGAGGTATTCACGATCTGGCCGCGTCCGGTGCGGGTGCGATACTGGAGGGCAGCGAGGATCGCCAGCGCCTCGACCATACCGGCGGTCTGATCCGCCACCAGCGCGCCCACCGCAAGCGGCGTGCCATCCGCCGGGCCGTTGACGTACATCAGCCCGCCCGCCGCCTGGCCGAGCGTGTCCCGCCCTGGCCGTTCTGCCCACGGTCCGCGCGGACCGTACGTGGTCGCGTTGACGAAGATGATGTCCGATCGATGCCGCTTCAGATCCTCGTAGCCGAGGCCGAGCCGGTCGAGCACGCCGATCCGCCAGTTATTGACGACCACGTCGCAGGTCGGGGCGAGGCGATAGATGATCTCCCTGGCGCTCGGTTGCTTGAGATCGAGAGTGATGCTCTTCTTGCCCCGGTTAAAGACGGTGAAGTAGGGGCTGACGCCTTGCAGCTCCGGATGCCCACGCAGACCGCCGCCGCGCGCCAGCTCGCCCGTCTCCCGCCGCTCGACCTTGATCACGTCCGCGCCCATGTCGGCGAGGATGCCGGTCCCCCACGGCCCTTGGATCTCCTGGCTGAAATCGAGAATGCGAACGCCTTCGAGTATGTCCGTCATCGACCTGCACCCTAACCTCTGGGCAGACCCAGGCCGCGGGTGGCGATGATGTTGCGCTGGATCTCGCTGGCGCCACCGCCGACGGTCATCGCCCGGCTGAACTGATACGCCTCCTCGAACCGGCCGCGCAGCCGCACCCGCGGGTCGCCGGATTTGAGTTGTCCGTGCAGCCCCAGGATCTCCATGCCGGTGGTCGCCAACCGCACATCGAGTTCGGTGTGGTAGAGCTTGGCGACCGACGCCTCGTAGTTGGGGATCATGCCCCGCGCCTGCATCGAGACCACGCGATAGGAGATCAGGCGGCCGGCTTCAATCTCGATGCGCATGTTCGCCAGCTTGTTCCGCACCGCCGGTTCATCGACCAGCGTGTGGCCGTTCGTGCGGCTCTCCTTGCAGAAGGCGTAGAGGTCTTCCCAGGTACGGTAGGCGCGGATGCCGCTTCCGATGCTGGAGCGCTCGAAGTCGAGCAGCGTCGCGCCGATGTACCAGCCGCGGTTCTCTTCGCCTACCCGGTTTTCGGCGGGCACGCGCACATCTTCGAAGAAGACTTGATTAAAGGAATGCTTGCCGAGCATGTTGATGATCGGCTGCACGGTGATCCCCGGCGTCTTCATGTCCAGCATGAAGAAGCTGATGCCGCGGTGCTTGGGCGCATCCGGGTCAGTGCGGGCGAGCATGAAGATCCAGTCCGAGCGATGCGCGTTCGAGGTCCAAATCTTCTGCCCGTTGATCACGTAATCGTCGCCGTCGCGCACGGCACGGCATTGCAGGGAGGCGAGGTCGGAGCCAGCCTCCGGCTCAGAGTAGCCCTGACACCAGATCACTTCGGCCGAGGTAATGCCGGGCAGATGTCGTCGCCGCTGCTCGTCGGTGCCGTGCACGATCAGCGTCGGGCCGAGCATGCTGACGGCGTTCCCATTGATCTGCGGCGCGCGCTGATACGCCATCTCCTGGTTGAAGACGAATTGCTGCATCACGGACATGCCGGCGCCGCCGTACTCCACCGGCCAGGCGGGTGCGATCCAGCCCTTCGCCGCCAATCGCTTTGCAAAGTCGCGGTTGGAGGCCCACTGCTCGCCGTCACCGCCTTCCAGGTCGGCTCCGTCCCAGCCGGCGGGCAGGTTCTCGGCGAGCCAGGTCTGTACCTCCTGCCGGAACGTCTCTTCCTCGGGTTTCAGACGAAAGTCCATGGTGTGCCCTCCCGATCGCGGTGAAGGATCGCGCGGCCTAGCTGACCCGCGCGGCAACCTCCTCCGCCGGCTCGGCAACCTGCGCGAAGATTGGCGCGAACACGCTCGTGCTCTGGTGCTGGGCGAAGGCGGGCCGCGCGCTCGACGGCTGCCACTGCTCCAGGAACCGCGCCACCTCCGCTCTGGGATCGGCGGCTTCGGTTTCACAGAGCGTCGCGAACAGCCGCGAGCCATCCGGCTCTCTGACGGCGCAGGCGAAGCGGTACGCCGTGTGGAACGGTCCGGTGGCGATCAGTTCCGGTATCGCATGCCGGTTGAACCAGTCGTTGAAGTTCCCCTCCTGCGCCGGTTCGGTACAGATGTCGAGCATCAGCAGCAAGCCCGACACCGGCGCCGTACCGGTGCGCGCCGTCGTAAAGCCGGACGACTCCGGCCGGAAGGGCGGACCGCACCGGCGAACGACGCTCATCCGCACCAACTGGGAGTAGGTTGTCGTGTGTCCCTGCTCGCGCCAGCGGGGGCCGTCCACCGTGCGGAAGCTGTCGATCATGTCCTCCATGTCCCAGCGATCGGTTTCGTAGAGCGCGAGGTAGCGCGACTCGCCCTCGCGCAGGTCTGCCGCCAGGTTGCGATAGCGCCGGCCGTTCTCGACCCAGCCGGTGGCGATCACATCGGGCACATGGACCTCGTTGTACCAGCGGTTGAAGTCGTCGTCGTGCGCCGGGTCGGCGCAGTTCATCTGGACGAACAGCATCCCTTTTGCGAATCGGCCCTGCATGGCGCCTCCCCTGTTCGCGGTCTGCGGCTATACCGTCACTGTGCTCCGCTGGAAGTGCGGCAGTACCCTGGTGGCGAACAGTTGCATCGAGCGCATCACCATCTCGTGCGGCATACCCGGTAGCTGCAATCCGACGAAGATGTGGCTGACGGGCGGGTCGCCCTGGATCCGCCGCTCGATCTCGCGGATCCAGGTGTCCGGATCGCCGAAGATGTAGTCCTCGCGCAGCGTGCCGCCCATCACGTTCGTGCGGCCGTACGTCCACCACCAGTCGCGGTAATAGGCCCACTGCCACTTCGCATACCGTTCGGCCTCGGCAAACGCCTGCTCCGGGTCTTCGGCGCAGTGACCGAAGAACAGCGCCTGCGACTCCGCCTTCGGTTCCGTCCCGAACTCCTGGCAGTACTGCAAATAGCGCTGATACATCGCGGGGGATGGCCGTCCGCAGAACCCCTCCAGTCCCCACCGGGCGACGCGGCGCACGCCCGCCGGGTTGGTGGGACCACCGACCCACATCACCGGTCGCGGCTTGCGGTAGGGTTTGGGCACCATCGCCACGTCGCGCAGCGTGAAGAACCGGCCGTCAAAGCTAAAGCGGTCCTCGGTGAAGGCGCGGACAAGGATCTCGACGGACTCGTCCATGATCTTGCCCGAGTGCTCGCGTGGTACGCCGAAGCCCTCATACTCCTCCCAGCGATAGCCGAGGCCCAATCCTAGCGTCAGCCGCCCGCCGGAGATGATGTCCACTTCGGCCGCATCCTCCGCCAGCCGGAGCGGGTGATGGAGCGGCAGAAGGATCAGGTAGGAACAGATCTCCACCCGTTTCGTCCGCGCCGCCATCGCCGCTTCAATCGGCAGAGGAGAGGGGATATAACCGTCCGGCGAGAAGTGATGCTCGGTGGTCGTCACCGAGTCGAAGCCGAGGCGCTCGGCCTCCTCCACCTCCTCCAGCGTCTCCGAATACAATTGGTGCGAATCCCGCTGCCAGGGCGGCGGATTCGCCATCCGAAAGAACGCGCCGAACTTCATCGCATCTCACCCTCCGCGGCCGCCACACACGTCCGCTCAGAACTCGTAGTAGATCGACGCCGACCGCTCGACGATCGGCCGGTAATATTCCCCGGCGGTCTCGCGGTGATACGGATGCATCATGTAGCCGTCCAGGTCAGGACGGCTGTCGAAGTCGCAAACGAGCGCGTAGTCGAACGATTGATCCCCACTCAGGTTCTGGCCGAGACTCCAGTTCTGTACGCCGGGCAGTTCGGTGGGATACGTACCGAGAACCCTCAGCAGTTCCTCGACCTCGGTTTGTGGCGTGCCTACCTTAATCTTGAAGAGGAGCACACGCTTGATCATCACGCACATCCTGTTCGCTGCGCTGCGTGACCGGCACGGCAGCGCACTTCGTCATGCGGGAACCGTCTGCGTGCGCAGACGCGGCATCACCTTGGCGGCGAACGCCTCCCAGGTCTGCATCGTCTTGCTCAGCGGATAACCGGGGAACGTGGCGAAGAAGATCACGTGATCGACGCCGAGTTGCTCGAGCTCGGCCATTTCGCGGGCGACCGTATCCGGGTCCTTGATCAGCGCCTGCATCCCGCCGGTCAGATCGACCTCGCCTGATTGCAGCCGTTGCAGCCGGTCCACGTCCTGGGGCAGGTCGCCAGCCTCGCCGTACCACTGACCATACCGGCCCGATCGCCAAGCGACGTGGTCCTTGATCTCGTCCCAGGTCTTCTCCGGGTCGTCGCTGATGATCACCGAGCGGAGCACGGCGACGGTCGCTGCCTTCGGGTCCTTGCCTTCCTCGGCGACGAACTCCCGGTAGCGGCGGATCAAGTCGTTCGAGGCGACGGCGATCACGCCGTCGCCGAGGCGGGCGGCGCGGCGTAGCGGCGCCTCGGCGCGGCCCGCCAGCCAGATCGGCGGGCGCGGCTGCTGCATCGGCCTCGGTGTAACGCTCAGATCCTTCAGGTGAAAGTGCCGGCCGTCGAAGGAGAAGCGGTCCTCCGTCCAGGCGCGGGTGATGATCTCCAGGCTCTCGTCCATCAACGACGGGCGATGCCGGCGATCGACGCCGAAGGCGTCGAACTCGTCGAGCTTATAGCCGAGACCCGGACCAAAGATGAAGCGGCCGTTGGAGATGATATCGACCAGCGCCCCGTCCTCGGCGACGTGCAATGGATGGAAGAGCGGCAGCAGCAGGACGGATGTGCCGATCTGCACGCGCTCGGTGACCGCGGCGATCGCGGCGGCGGCCGTGAGAACCGAAGGTAGATAGCCATCATCGGTGAAGTGGTGCTCTGTCACCCAAACGGAGTCGAAGCCGAGGGCCTCGACGGCTTTGATCTGTTCGAGAGTTTCTGCATAGAGCTGAGGAAATGGCACTTGCCACGGCGGCGGATTCCGGAAGTCATACATTAGGCCGAACTTCACGATGCTACCTCCACCAGTCCGGCGCTCACCGTGCAGGCGCGCCGAGCAGCGTTTCAACTATGCAACTGTGTACTGATCCGCGACATGCGCTGCGAGGAGAGGGAGGGTGCACAGCGCATGTCGCGGCCGGCGTGTGTTGGTTGTGCACAACGCCGGCAGAACCGCACGCTTGGCAGCGGCGTCGTGCGATCCGACGCACCGATTATTGGGCGAGAGCTGATCCTCGACAACGGGCCGGTCGGACCGATGGCGGTATCGAAAGGGCCAGTCTCGATCGCGGTAGGGGGAGCATGTCCCTCTTGGACCCGCAAATGATCCGGCCGTCCCATACCTAGCATCGGTTTGTCGTGCCACGATGAGCCGGCCAGGATGCAACTCCATTCTGGGAGCCGGTGGGACCGCGACGATCGACCTCATGAGCCGTTCCGCCACCAGACGACTCCGCTGCCTGACTTGCACCGGCGGAGTCCAGTGAACTCAAACCGCCGAGGAGGGACCGATCATGAGCGGCTATGTCGTCCGCAGGCTAATCATGATCGTGCCGACGATCATTCTTGTTGCCTTTCTTTCCTTCATGTTGATGCGGCTGGTACCAGGCGACGTGATTCTGGCGCAGGTGTCCGCAGGCGGCGGAGGCGCAACGGGAGGACCGTCCGAACTTGATCAGGAACGGATCAATCAGATTAAGAAAGAACTGGGGCTTGAGGGCAGCGTACCAGCACAGTTCCTTCGCTGGTCCGGCGGCGTCGTTCGTGGGGATTTTGGCGACAGTTGGCTGACGCACCAGGATACGCTCGCGCAATTCGGCGAGCGCGCACGGGTAACCATCCAGCTTGGGATCATGGCGATCATGCTTTCCGTGCTGATTGGCGTGCCGATTGGCGTCGTGTCCGCGCTGTGGCAGGACTCCGCACCTGACTACATTGGACGGCTGATTGCGGTCCTCGGGCTATCGGTACCGAACTTCTTCCTGGGCGTACTGATGATCCTGCTCTGCTCGCGGGTGTTTAACTATACGTTTCCCACAGGTGTTAACGAGTTTTGGGACAATCCATGGCTCAACTTGCAGCAGTTTGTGATACCAGCGTTTGTCCTTGCTTTTGCTTCAGCGGGAGTGACGATGCGCCTGACACGTACCTCGATGCTCGAGGTATTACGGCAGGACTATATCCGCACTGCGCACGCCAAAGGACTCTCCAGTCGATTGGTGATCATCCGTCATGCGCTACGAAACGCCATGATCCCCGTGATCACGGTGGTCGGGACGCAGCTCGCGTTCATCATCGGCGGCTCTGTAGTAGTGGAACAACTCTTCAATCTTCGTGGCGTTGGATCCTTGACACTTACTAGTGTTCTTCAGCGAGACTATGTACAGCTCCAGACAAACGTCTTTCTGTTTTCATTAGTGTTAGTATTCGGCAACCTTGTTACAGATCTTTCGTACGGATTCCTGGATCCACGAATTCGATACAGCTAATAAGTACAGGCACGCGGCCGAGAAGGGGTAGGTCATGGCACAGAATTCGATTGGTGCACCAGCGATTGACTTAGGTGAGTTCGCGGGGCGGGCACCACGAAGGGGCCGCGCGTCACAACTGTTACGGTTGGCAGCGAGAAAGCCACTCGCTTCCATCGCCCTTGTCGTGCTCGTCGCGATCGGTGTCGCCTGTCTTCTGGCGCCGGTGATCGCTCCCTATGGCTGGGACGAACTCTTCACTGGCGAGAAATTAAGCGGCCCCACCCGTGAAGGATCGCACTGGTTCGGTACAGATCAAACCGGTCGGGACATCTTCAGCCGGGTGCTGTACGGTGGCCGGATCACTCTCATGACCAGCTTCGCCGCCACGATCGGCGCCATCACCTTGGCGGCGTTCCTTGGCGTGGTCTCGGGCTATGTGCTCGGCATGTATGATCTTGTGTTTCAGCGCATTTCAGATGGCATTCAGGCGCTGCCAGGTCTGGTAATCCTGATGGTGGTTGCTGCCGTCTTTGAGCAGAGTCGATGGGCGGTCGTGGGCGCGTTGATGGTGCTTGCCGCACCGACCAGCGGGCGCGTCTTGCGATCGCAGACACTGGTCCTGCGCAACCAGCCGTATGTCGAGGCGGCGCGGGTGATCGGCGCATCCCACCCGCGCATCGTGCTCCAGCATGTTCTCCCGAACCTGGTGCCGCTGATCATCATCGTCTTCACCGTCGCGATCGGCGGCAACATGCTGATCCTCACTTCGCTCGCCTTCCTCGGCGTGATCGAGCCATCGACACCCGACTGGGGGTCGATGCTCAACATCGCTGGGCAGCAGTATCTCGTCGTCGCCCCCTGGATGGCGATCTTCCCCGGTGCGGCGATCACCCTGTCGGTGCTCAGCTTCAACCTGCTCGGCGACGGACTGCGCGATGTGCTCGATCCCCGGCTCCGCGGGTCGCGCTAAGAGCAACCGGCCGACGACCGGAGGTAACCGGAGGTTAATAGGAAGGATGGACGTCAATGCGATCACCAGGGCTGAATGAGCTGCGGGACGGAGCACGGGCGTGGCAGGGCTTCTATCGTGGCATGGCACGGAAAGCATCGGCACGCCGCACCGTGCTTCGTGCAGGAACGTTGCTGGCGTTGGCCGGCTCCGGCAGCCTCAATGCCTTCCTGGCGGCCTGTAGTGGTGACGAGCCGACCGGCGGTGCGGCTAGCACCGCCGGGGGGACCAGCGTCTCCGGCGGATCGGGCATCACCGGCGACTGGGATAGCACCGGCACGCCGCCCTACAAGAATGGACTGTCTGACGAAGTCGCCCAGGTCCCGGAGCAGTGGAAACAATCACCGTGGGTCTATAAGTATGGTCCGTGGCGCTACAACTGGGATATCCCCGTCACCCGCGGCGGACATGTGATCGTCCCGCAAGGGCCGGCCGCCGACTATAATGTAATGATCAGCGGCATATTGGCGCAGCCGGTGTACAACAAGCTGTACAACGCCGGGCTGCGGGAGGGACTCGATCTGCTCACCGCCGCCATCGAACCGGACCTCGTCATCGGCGAAGAGCACAGCGCCGATTACACGAGCTGGACCTTCAAGATTCCCGAAAACGCCACGTTCCACAACCTGCCGCCGGTCAACGGCCGGCTGCTCACCGCCGACGATGTCGTCTTCTCCTTCGAGCGGCATATGGACACCAGCGTCAATCGCTCCGTGCTCCGCAATGTCGAGCGGGTCACCGCCCCGGATAAGACGACGGTGCGCTTTGACCTGAAGCAACCGCAACTGACCTTCCCCGGCACGCTCGCCTCACCACATCTGGTTGTGTTCGCTCCGGAGGCGTTCGCCAACCAGGACCAGTTCAAGCAGAAGCCGGTGGGGACGGGCGCATTTCAGCTGGAGTTCAGCGAGTACCAGAACCGGGCCGACTTCGTCCGGCATCCGGAGTCCTGGCAGCTACCGCCCTACAAGCCGGAGAAGTATGGCCAAAGCCCGCTGCCGCTGGTGGACAAGTACACCCGCCAGTACTTCGCCAACAACGTCGCCGCCAAGGAGGCCTTCTTCGCCGGCAAGGTCGATCAACTGGCACCGGGCGGCGGCCTGGACACGGCGCTGGTGCGGGAGCAACTCCAGCAGGTACCCAACGCGATCGTGATGACCAACGCCTACTGGTCCTGCTGTCCGCTCGGGATCTTCTTCCAGTACAGGAACCCGCTGTTCCAGGACCCGAGGGTCCGCCAGGCGCTCTCGATGTCAATCAATCGCGAGCAGGTCTGGAGCGGTGGCATGGACAAGGGCGGTCTCATCGGTGCGACGCCAATCCCGCCCGACTTCGCCGGCTATGACCTGCCGCCCGCGCTGTCGGACTACGGTGCGAACGCGCAGTACGACCCGAAGAAGGCGAAGCAGCTGCTGGAGGCGGCCGGCTATCGGGAACCGATCAAGTTCCAGATCTACCAGGGACCGAACCAGCCGACCGCCTGGCAGGGCGCGCTGGACACGGTCGTCTTCAACTGGAAGCAGGCGGGGGTGGCCGATGCGTCGTTGGTGGTGCGGGACTCGCAGGTGCTCACCCAGGATCAGGTGAACAAATCGTTCCCGGACACCTTCTTCTCGATCGGTGGACTGGCCCTCGGCTATACGCTTGACTCGCTGGTCGCGCCAGTCTTCCTCAAGGACGCTCCGCGCAACTTCGGCAGCGTCGCCGACGCGGATCTGGAGAATATGCTCAACCAGTGGTCGGTGACGACCAGCCCGGATGAGGGGGTGAAGCTGGCCCGGCAGATGACCGATCGGATCGTTGACCAGGTCGACCACCTGTGGTTCGGCTGGATCGGTGGGATTGAGGTGGATCAGCCCTGGCTGCACGGCATGGTGATGTCCACCCACAACCAGCCCAACGGGATCGGTCTGGGCAACTACAAGTACGTTTGGATCGACGGCTCCGCACCCGATGGCCGCGGCGGCAGGCCGGTGTAGTTGACGCTGATCCATCCGGGCCGCGTAATATGCATAATTCCGGAGCCGTGACGGTTCTCCGTCGGGGTCCTTACGGCGGGACGTGCCCGCCCACTGAGATGCGAGGTCTTGGTCGATGGCGCGTTCGAAGCTTATGTCAGAAGAGGAAGCGGTGCGCCGCTTCGTCGAAAACGGTGATGTTGTCTATGCCGGATACACGACGATCGCATTTGGGCTATGCCACGAGATCATCCGCCAGCGCAAGCGAGGACTGGAGATCGTCGGCGGATCGGTCGGTGGTCAAGGCTCGCTCCTGTTTCTCTCCGGCTGCGCCGATCGGACGCGGACCGGCTACATCGGCGGCGCGCTCCGTCCCGGTGCGATCCAGGAGATGATGGACGAGGGGACGTTGCGGTTTGAGGACTACAGCAACCAGGCAATCGCGCTGATGCTCATGGCCGGCGCGCTGGGGATCCCGTTCATCCCCACGCGTTCGTTCCTTGGCAGCGACTACCTGCGGCCGGAGTATGCCGACCACCCCGGCGGGTTCCTCGGTCAGCAGAAGTGGGCCGTCACCGAGTCGCCTTTCGACGGGCAGCCGGTGGTGCTGCTGCCGGCGCTGCGGCCGGATGTCGCCGTGCTGCAGGCACAGCGGGCCGACGAGGAGGGCAACGTCCAGATGTGGGGACATCTGGGGGACGCGCGCTGGGCGTTCTGGGCGGCGCGGAAGGTGATCGTGTCCGTCGAAGAGATCGTGCCGGCCGAGACGGTCCGCAGCGATCCGAGCCGCACCGTCGTTCCAGGCTTTCGAGTGTCCGCCGTCGTCCACATGCCATACGGAGCACATCCGTCAAGCCTCACCGGCTACTACGACTCGGACTATGCATTCCAGGCGCGGGTGATGGCGGGTGTCGGCCAGAACCGCGCTGCGTACGAGGCGTTCGCGGCGGAGTGGATCGTCGGTGTTCCGGACCGCGCCGCGTATATGCGGCACTACCGAGATCGACTCGGCGTCGCCGCGCTGGAGCGGATCGCCGCGCGGACCGGAGTTACCCCGCGGGCTGAGGTCCGCTATAGCCACGCAAACGAACTTCGGTTCGGCTCGTAACCACATGACCGGAGGTCGACCATGGCGAACGGCGGCGCCGAGGATTATTCGCTGGCCGAGATGATGTGCATCGCCGCCGCGCGTGCGTTTCCTCAAGACGGCGTGATCATGCTCGGCATGGGATTGCCGGTGCTCGCTGGGACGCTGGCCAAGCTGCTGCACGCTCCCGATGTCGCAATCTGCACCGAAGTCGGCGCCTTCGACTGGCGTCCCGATCCTGAGGCGCCGCGGGCGCCGATCGGCATCGCCGACCTGATCCTGAATGACGGCTCGGCGATGGTCAGCGACATGGTCGATGCTCTCGGCGCGCTGGTGATGGGGGGCAATGTGACGCTCGGCGTCCTCTCAGCCGCGCAGGTGGACCGCTTCGGCAACCTTAACACGCTGGTAATGGGCGACTACCGGTCGCCGGAGCGACGGCTGGGCGGGACGGGCGGCAACACCGAGATCGCCTGCCTCGCCGCCGGCGTGCTGACGATCATGCCGCAAGAGCGGCGTCGTTTCGTCGAGCGGGTCGATTTCAACACCAGCCCCGGCTACATTGATGGACCCGGCGGGCGGCGGCGCCACGGCCTGACGGTGCAGGGGCCGAACCGCGTCGTCTCGACGATGGGCGTATACGGCTTCGACACTCCCAATGGCGGCGACAGTGGTAGCTGCGAGATGGTGCTAGAAGCGGTGTTCCCGAACATCACCTCTGATGTGGTGCAGGTGGAAACCGGCTGGAGCCTGCGCCTCGCCGATGATGTGCGCGAGATCGAGCCGCCAACCGTCGAGGAGTTGTCCCTCCTGCGGCGGCTCGACCCGGCCAGCTTCTATCTCCGCCCGGGACGCTATTGAGGAAGGAGAGAGTTCATGGTCCGCGAGTCGCTGATCACCGATGAAGCGCGCGCGATGATCGGTGCCATCACCCGCCGGCAGCAGGGCGTCGTATCGCTGCTGGAGGCGCAGCGCTGGGCGGCGGCCGTCGGCGACCGCAACCCGATCTACTTCGACGACGAGGCCGCGCGGAATGCCGGCTATCGCGGTATCGTCACGCCGCCGCTCTTCCTGCCACATGCGCTGCACCGCGTCGTCGATCTCGCCCGCCTCCGCGTCGACGGCATCCAGGTGGTCAAAGGGTCGAGCGTTCCCCTCCGGGTGAGCCGCACGATGTTCGGCGGCGAGGAGACAGAGTTCTTCCTACCGATCTATCCGGGCGACGTGATCGAGGCGGAGACGCGGGTAGCGGCGATCGAAGTGAAGGAGGGCTCGAAAGGACCCTTCGTCCTGACAACGACCGAGACGACCTACACCAACCAGGACGGCGACATTGTCGCCAAAGGCCGAACGTTCGGCATCGCGAGGTGAGGAATGGCCCAGCGTCACTTTGAGGACGTTTCGGTGGGGGACGAGATTCCGCCGGTGACCGAGCGGGTGAACACGACGCAACTGTTCTTCTTCAGCGCGGCCACGTACAACGGTCACCGCATCCATTACGACCTGCCCTACGCCCAGTCCGAGGGCCATCCCACCCTGCTCGTCCACGGCCCCTTACAGAGCGCGCTCATGGCCAAGACCCTGCGGGACTGGGCCGGCCCGCGAGGGCGGTTGCTACGCCTGAACACACAGAATCGCGCGAGCGCCTATCCCGACGAAGACCTGATCTTCACCGGGCGCGTGACGAGCGTCCGGCAGGAGGAGGACGGCGGCATCGTCGAATGCGAGGTGTGGGAGCAGAAGGAGGATGGCCGGGTGATCATGCCCGGCAGCGCGACCGTTCAGCTACCTCTGCGGCCAAATTAATAACCGGCGGAGGAATCGCGAATGCCCGCGCTGGGTGGAGAAGGTGCATCGCATCAAGGACGGGAGCGAGAAAGGAAGCCGGATATGGGCCTGAGAGGTGATGCAGGTATCGTCGGGTATGCCGAACTGAAACCGGAGCGCCATCCAGCCCGCCGCTCCCTGTCCATCGAGCAGTGGGCGGAACTCGCTCGGCTGGCACTGGCGGATGCCGGGATCGCCTCATCCGAGGTTGATGGTCTGGTCACGCCAGCGATCCGGGAGTCGGCGTCGTTCGTCCCTTCGACCGTGGCGGAGTATCTCGGCGTACGGGTCAACTTCGCCGAACGAGTCGACCTCGGCGGTGCTGGCTCCGCCGGTATGATCTGGCGGGCCGCCGCCGCGATCGAGTTGGGTATTTGTGATGTGGTCGTGATTGCGGCGCCGTCCAGTCCCATCCCGGACCAGCCGAATGGGCCTATGGCACGCGCCATGCTGGGGGCTTCCAGCGGCGACTGGGGCTCGCCACAGGCGGAGTTCGATATCCCATACGGCAACCTCGCCCAGAACTGCGGCTATGCGATGATCGCCCAGCGCTATGCGTACGAATACGGCTATGACGAGCGCGCACTCGCCAAGATCGCGGTCGACCAACGCACCAACGCTTGCGCGAACCCGGAAGCGATATTCTACGGAACGCCGATCACAATCGAGGATGTGCTCAACTCACCCTTGATCGCAGATCCGCTGCACCTCCTCGAGATCGTGATGCCCGCGGCAGGTGGAGCAGCGGTCGTCGTGGCTGGGCGCGAGCGTGCGCGCAGGACGCGAAACCGCCCCGTGTGGGTGACCGGATTCGGTGAGCACCTGTCTTTCAAGACGCCGACGTATGCCCCAAGCCTTACGGAAACTCCAATTCGACCGGCAGCGGAGACGGCGTTCCAGATGGCGGGGATCTCCCGCGCGGACGTTGATATGGTAGCGCCCTATGACTGCTACACGATCACCGTACTACTGACCCTGGAGGACAGCGGATTCTGTGGCAAGGGTGAGGGCGCGGCGTTTGTCAACGAGCACGATCTGACCTACAAGGGTGACTTCCCGCTGAATACCCACGGTGGCCAGCTATCGTTCGGGCAGCCGGGCCTCGCCGGCGGCATGTCTCTTGTCACCGAGGGCGCGCGTCAGATCATGCGGCGTGCCGGAGCGAATCAGGTTCAGGGCTGTAATACCGTCTACGTTACCGGCAACGGCGGCATCATGAGTGAGCAGGTCGCGCTCATCTTTCAGGGGGACTGAACCATGACCACAACAGCGACGCCATCCAAGCCCCTGCCTGCACCGACGCCGACATCACAACCTTTCTGGGACGCCTTGCGCGCACACGAAGTGCGGATACAGCAGTGCACGTCATGCGACGCGTTCATCTTCTACCCGCGTTCGAACTGTCCCTCGTGTCTTTCCGCAGATCTCACCTGGCAGAAAGTAGCCGGAACTGGCACGATCTACACCTTCACGATCGCCCGCCGCCCAACGGCGCCGCCATTTGCTGACGAGGTGCCGCAGAAGATTGCCGTCGTGAAGCTGGATGAGGGACCGCATCTGACGACCACGCTGGTCAATGTCGAACCGGAGGAGATCAGGATCGGAATGCGTGTCCAACCCGTGTTCGACGACATCGCCGGCATAGACGTCACGCTGCTTCGCTACCAGCCCGCTGAGGCGTAGCTGCGCGGCGCTGTAGCCGTGAGTACCGGCCGTCCGCGCTAGCTCAGCTGACCCTTTCGACGCCCATGTCGATCCCGACGACCCTTATCAGGCTGACCCTTCATGGGGAAGATAGGGGCACGTCTGTTGGCGAGGGGGAGAAGCATGCGATCACCAGGGCTGAATGAGCTGCGGGACGGCGCACGCGCGTGGCAGGGCTTCTATCGCGGGATGGCACGGAAAGCATCGGCACGCCGCACGGTGATCCGGGCGGGGACGCTGCTCGCGCTCGCCGGTTCCAGCAGTCTCAACGCGGTGCTGGCCGCCTGTAGCGGTGACGAGCCGACCGGCGGTGCTGCCAGCA
>JBFXAN010000084.1:0-24802 GCA_050184225.1 Dehalococcoidia bacterium
CGATAGCTCCGCTATTGGTTGCGGGGGACTAACTCGGGCTTCGGCGAGGCTGGCCCTCACCCCCTGCCCCCTCTCCCGCCTGGCGGGAGAGGGGGTGCTTCGTGCAACCAGCGTTCGCCACCACATGGTGAGGCAACCGCCTTCGGTCCCGCATCCGGACGGCTCACGCTCTGAGATTCTGAACGCTGCATCGCGATCCTGGGAGCGCGGACATCCTGTTCGCATGGGCGCGGGATGACCGGCGGACAGGATGTCCGCGCTCCCAGAGGGTTGCGACCCACCGGGCCGTGCAGGGCTCAGTACGGTGACGCTCGCGATCAGTCGGAAGATGCACGAAAGCGCCACAACACCCAAGAGACTGGGTGTTGTGGCGCTCTTGGTGGTTTGAGCGATCTAGTAGTCGTCCATGTCGGGCATGGCCGGCATCGGTGGCTCAGAGGTCGGGATCTCGGTGACGAGCGCCTCGGTGGTGAGGATCATACCGGCGACGGAAACGGCGTTCTCCAGGGCGGAGCGTGTCACCTTGACCGGGTCAGTGACGCCTTCCTTCACCAGATCGACGTACTCCTCGCTGATTACCTCGAAGCCGATGTTCGGGTTGTTCGCCTCCCGCGAGCGACGGCGGATCTGGGAGACGGCGACGGCGCCTTCGAGGCCGGCGTTCTCCGCGATCTGACGGGCAGGCTCCTCCAGCGCGCGGCGGAGGATCTGCGCGCCGATCGCTTCGTCACCTTCGAGCGTGAGGTTGTCGAGCGCGCGGGCGGCGTTGAGCAGGGCCACACCACCGCCGGCGATGATCCCCTCCTGGGCGGCGGCGCGGGCGGCGTTGAGGGCATCCTCGACGCGGAACTTGCGCTCCTGCTGTTCGGACTCGGTCGCGCCGCCGACGCTGATCACGGCGACGCCGCCGACGATCTTCGCCAGCCGCTCGTTCAGCTTCTCCTTGTCGAAGTCGCTGGAGGCGTCGTCGATCTGGGCCTTGATCAGGCGGACGCGGGCGTCGAGCGCCGCCTGGCTGCCCTTGCCGCCGACGATCGTCGTCTCTTCCTTCTTGGCGACGACCCGGTCGGCGCGGCCGAGGTCAGCTATCGTCACGTTCTCGACCTTGCGGCCGGTGGACTCGGAGATGACGGTGGCGCCGGTGAGGATCGCGATATCCTCGAGCATCTCTTTCTGCCGGTCGCCGTAGCCAGGGGCCTTCACCGCGAGGGCGTTAAGCGTGCCCCGCAGTTTGTTGATCACGAGAGCGGCGAGTGCGTCGAAGTCGCAGTCGTCGGCGATCAGGACGAAGTTGCGCTCGCCGCTGCCGAGGACGAGCTCGAGCACGGGAACCAGGTCATTGAGCGTGCTCACCCGCTTGTCGGTGATCATGATCAACGGGTTGTCGATCTCCGCCTCCTGGCGGTCGGTATTCGTGACGAGGTAGGGCGACACCCAGCCGCGATCGAAGCTCATACCCTCGACGTAGTCGGTCTCGTAGCCGAGGCCGCGACCGTCCTGGATCGTGACCACGCCCTCGTGACCAACGCGCTCGATCGCATCGGCGATCAACTCCCCGACGATCTCGTCGCCGGAGGCGATCGTCGCCACCCGCTGAATGTCGTCGCGGCCCTGGACGGGCGTCGCATCCTGCTGAAGCTGGTCGAGCACCGCCTGGAGCGCCTGCTCGATACCGCGCTTGATCTGCATCGGGCTGGCGCCGGCGGCGATGTTGCGCATGCCCTCGCGCACGATCGACTGGGCGAGAACGGTCGAGGTCGTCGTGCCATCGCCGGCGACATCGTTCGTCTTGCTCGCCGCCTGCTTGACGATCTGGGCGCCGAGGTCGAAGTAGCGGTCGCGGAGGAAAATATCCTTGGCGACGGTGACGCCGTCGTGGGTGATCGTCGGCGCGCCGAACTTTTTGCCGAGGGCGACGTTGCGGCCCTTGGGACCGAGCGTGACCTTGACGGTATTGGCGACGACATCGACGCCGATCATGAGCGCGTTGCGCGCTTCTTCCTCAAAAAACAGCTCTTTGGCCGGCATGCCGGGATAACCTCCCAGGTCAGTGTGTGGATTTCGAGTCAGACTGAGCCGATCTTAGCACTCTCCGGGTGAAAGTGCTAGCGCCCGGCCGTGAGCCGCCGCGTTCGGTCGGGCTATACTTCGACCAGAGTCCGCGCACGCTGGATCGCAGCAGGAGTCATCCGGCGGCGTGCGGGCAAGTCGCATCAAGGATCTCGTTCGCATGCTTGGATTCGCCATCGTTGGACCCGGTCGATTTGCGGAGGGACGCATCGCGCCGGCGCTGCATCGCGCCGGCAATTGCAAACTGGTGGCGGTGGTCAGCCGCGACCGGGGACGGGCCGAGGCGTTCGCGGAGGAGCATGGCGCCGCGCGGGCCTACGACGACCTCGGCGCGGCGCTCAACGATCCGGAAGTACAGGCGGTCTGGGTGGCGACGCCGCACGCGCTCCATCGCGGGCACGTCGAGCAGGCGGCGGCGGCGCGGCGGCAGGTGCTCTGTGAGAAACCGCTGGCGACGACGGTCGAGGACGCGAAGGCGATCGTCCGGGCCTGCCGAAACGCGGGTGTGATGCTCGGCACCGGTTATCATCTGCGCCATCATCCGCTCCATCGCGAGGCGCGGCGGTTGGTGGCGGAGGGTGCGTTGGGTGAGATCGCGATGGCGCAGGCCGAATGGTCGTTGCTGCCGGGGCCGCCGAACGCGAGCGCTCCCTGGCGGCGCGACCCCGACATCTCCGGCGGCGGCATCGTCACGGGTACCGGCATCCACGCGATCGACCTGCTCCGCTACGTGCTCGACGACGAGGTGGACGAGCTGACGGCGATGACCGACGCGGCCACCTCACCGATCCGGCCGCTGGAGACACGGGCGCAGGTGCTGCTCCGCTTTCGGCGGGGGACGCAGGCGCTGGTGCGCTGCGCGCGGGGGGTTCACGCGCCGCAGAACGACCTGCTGATCCAGGGGATGACCGGATCGCTGACCGCGCACCGGACGATCGACGAACTGACGCGCGGCAGGCTTGAGGTCTCCGGGGCGGAGTCACCGCTCTCCGGCGTACCGGCCGGGTCGGACATGTACGCGCTGCAAGCGCGGGCGTTCGCGGATGCGGTCGAGCGCGGCGACGAGCCGGATGCCTCGGGCGAAGATGGGCTACGGATGGTCGAAATCGCAACGGCGCTGTACGAATCGGCACGGACGGGACGGCTGGTCGCGCTCTGACGAGGCTTGCACCACCAGGGCGGGAGGCCGCCACGTCTGCTGGATTCTCGGCGGCCCGGCGCCTTGACGGTGGCGTGTCTGGCCCTGACCATCCTTCCAACGGCTGATTGACCACGGGACCGCATCGTACCGACGATGTAGACACCCCTTCGGAGAAGCCGCTGTACTTCCGCACATCGACCAACCGGCTCGCGCGGCTGCCGATCCGCGCGCAATGACATCTGCACGACGAAGGTTTCTCCTTGCCTTCGCGCTGCTCCTGGTGGCCGGTCTCCTGGTTCGGCTGCCCTTCCTCCCACGACTCGGTCACGCCTACGATCAGGAATCCTATCTCGTGTGGATGGGTGCGATCCAAGACTACAGTTTGGCAGAGGTCTTCGATCGGACGAACACGGATTACGTCGGCTACCACTACATCCTCTGGGCGCTCGGCATCGCATCCGGTGAGGACGCGTCTCAAGCGACGGCGCGCGACAAGGGGCTGAGAATCTGGTTGAAAGTTCCGGGTCTGCTCGGCGACCTGCTCACCGCTTCAACCATCATCTTCATCACCCGCTCTCTCATCGCTGTCCGATCGAAGGCAGGCGGCCTGAACATCGCCGGCGGGCGAATCGATCGGATCGCCGCTCGGCTGCGGCTGCTTCCGGCCGATGCGATCGCTCTCGCGGCGGGGGCGCTGTTTCTCCTGCATCCGGCTGTGATCTATGCGGGCAGCTATTGGGGACAGCAGGACTCGCTCGTCACATTCTTCATGCTGCTCTCGTATTGGCTGGCGTGGCAGCAGCGGCCCGGTTGGGCCGGGGTTGCGCTGGCGATCGGGACAATCGTCAAGCCGCAGCCGCTGGTCCTTGGCCCGTTGCTCGCCTGGATCGTCTGGCGGCGTTCGTCCTGGCCGGGACTGCTGCGCGGCGGATTGG
This sequence comes from Dehalococcoidia bacterium, assembly GCA_050184225.1. GTDB lineage: Bacteria > Chloroflexota > Dehalococcoidia > CAUJGQ01 > CAUJGQ01 > JBFXAN01. Next base: position 4,147 of record JBFXAN010000084.1, read on the forward strand.
CCGGCGCGGTCATGCTCGTGGTAGGGCACTTCTACTTCGTGCTGACCGGCAGCGGCGAGCGGATCTTCGAGATCTATACCTTTCAGATCACGCAAACAGAGCATCTGTCCTTTGGCGCGTACAACCTCTGGTGGCCGTTCGAGCACTTTGCCGGCGCCCGGCCGGACACCGCCGTCCTCTTAGTGGGGGCGGCAACACTCACCTTCGGCACACTGGCAACCGCCCTGGTCGTTGTCCTGCTGGCGGCTTCGGTGTACGCGGCACGGCGCGGCGGTGTGGTGCAGGCGATGGTTGCGGCCGGCGCGTGGCTGGCCGCCTACTACCTTGTGGCGGCGGGATCACACGAGCGCTACGCGCTGCCGGCGCTCGCGTTCCTCCTGGCGATCGTGCCGCTGGCGACATGGCTGCGGTGGCCGCTGCTGATCTATTCGACCGCGCTGTTTGGCAACTTGATCATCGCTCTGCCGCTCGATCGGCGCTGGCCACAGGGCGATCCGGTGTGGCTGTCGCTGGTTGTGAGCGGAGCGATGGTGGTGAGTGTCGTGTGGATCGTCATGGTGGCGATCCGTGGGGCGACGGACCCCTCCCCCCGCTGACGCGCGGAGAGGGGTCCGTTCCCTCCCTAGCTGAACCCTTGCAGGTTCGGCGGCGGCGGCTGGTTGTTCGAGTCGGCATTGTAGCGCGCCTCGGCCGCCAACAGGTCGAGGAAGTCTACCCAGAGCGAGAGCGTGCCGCTCGTGTTGGGGAGCACGCCACTCTGGCCAACGTTGCGTGTGCCCGGGCACGGGTCGGCCCCCGGTGTGCCGGTGTAGAACTTACAGGCCTGGCCGGGCTGCAGGACGAAACCCTCCTCGAAGGTCCAGCGGATGTCGGTGCCTTCGACCCGCACCGACCACTGGGTCATATCCTGTTCGGCGCCGCCGATGTTCTTGACCTCCACCCACTCGTCCTGTTCGTTCGCGGTCTGACCGCGGAAGCGAGAGGCAAAGATGCGGACGTGCGGCCAGCCGAGCCGTTCGGCGATAGCGCCGATCGTGGCCGGGTCGCCCGCCTCAATTCGGAAGCCGAGCGTCGCCTCAAAGACCTGGTCGCCCGTCGGTGCCGGTTGTCCCTGTGACTCGTAGCGTGCGCGCCAGGCGGCCTGATCGCCGTCCCACAGCGCCAGCCGGGCGTCGTCGCAGAAGAGATTGCTGCCGGACGGAATACACGGGCTGTTCATGTCGAGGATCGACAGCGAGTACTGGGTTCCGGCAGGAGTGGGAGTCGGCGATGGCGATGTCGTCGGCGTCGGTGTCGGCGTCGCCGTCGGGGCGGTTTGTCCACATTGATTCGCGGTGGGCACCGGTTGTGTGGCGGCGCCGCTCACCGTGAGATTCAACTCCAGAAATTCACCGATCCTGAAACAGCCGATCTCTGCCGCGTAACGGCTTCCAACCTTAAAGAAGACCACGGTCGGCGTGGCGCCGCCGCAATCGAACGCCACATCAACCACGTAGAGCTGCTGTTGCCCGCTCGCACCCTGTCGGCTTTCCACGGCGCCCGTGCCGCACGCCGTACCGTTGCTCTCGGACGTTACCTGCGTCCCGAGCGGGGCGACGGCTCCATCAATCGTGAGCGTTCCGAAGAATCGGGTGGGGACTTGACCCTGCGTGACGCCGGCAAACTGCATGATGCCGGCGATTGCGACCGCGAGAACGGCAGTCGCGGACAGCACATAACGCATGCACTCAACCTCCAGTGCGAAAGAATGCGACCCCGAGCCACATCGGGGCGGGGTGAAATCATGAGGGAAGGAGCGGGAATCGGCGCTTCTTTCGCCGGAAGGGGAGTGAGAAGCCGCCCTTCTTTTGCACGGGCGCCTCGCCGAGACCGAGCGCCTGGTTGCCCGGCAGGCGGGCGGTTTGGTCGCGCACGGTCAGTAATTGCATCTCGACCGTATCGAGCGCGGGCCGGACCTTCTGGTCGATCACCCGGTCCAGGGCAATGAAGCCCTTTCGCCCAAACCACCAGACGGCAAACGCGACCACCGCCACGACCAGTGTGATCAGACTATAGAGGATCGCGATCACATACAGGGAGATGTTTCGCCAGTCGGCAAGATCCATGGGCCGCTCCTCACTGTCCTGCCGGGTAGTATAACAGCCACATCACAGGCGGCCACTACCTTCGAATGCGAAGTGCAGTGCGACGCGCTATTCGTCCGGTGCAAGCTCGGCTGCGCGTCATTCGCTGCATCGAATCTCACCTTGCAGAAGTGATACGCACAGCGGTCACGGGCCGTTACACTAGGGAAGATATCAGACGAGGATCACCGGTATGCAACGTGCGCTGCAGACGCGCCGGCAACGGCTCCGCCGGTTGCGGGAACTGCAAAGTGGCACGGCGGGCAAGTCCGCCGCCGGCGCCGCTACCTTTCTGTTGTTGGTCGCCGTCGTCTTGATGGCGTCGGCCGTCGGTCTGGCCTTCAGCGTCTATAACGGCTACGTTGACGAACTTCCGTCGGACCCGACCCAGGCCTTCGCCAGGGAGGTGCTCGGACCAGCCCAGATCTTCGACCGCCACGGCACGCCGCTGTATACGTTCGAGGACGAGAACGAAGGTCTGCGCAACCCGGTGTCGCTCCACGATATCTCGCAGTGGGCGATCAAGGCGACGATCGCCACGGAGGACAACAGCTTCTACGACAATCCGGGTGTGAATGTGCGCGGTCTGGCACGCGCCGCCGTCGAAAACTTCACCGATCAGGATACGCTGTTCCAAGGTTCGGGCGGTTCCAGCATCACCCAGCAGCTGGTGAAGAACGTCTTTATCCCGGAGGAGCAGCGCTACGAGCGGTCGCCGGAACGCAAGATGAAAGAGGCGGCGATTGCACTGGAGCTGACCCGTCTCTATGACAAGGATCAGATTCTCGAGTGGTATCTCAACCAGATTGAGTACGGAAACCGGACCAAGGGTATCGAGGCGGCGGCACGTCGCTATTTCGGCGTTCATGCCAGCGAGCTGACGCTGGCACAAGCGGCGCTCCTGGCCGGGCTGCCACAGCAGCCGGCGGCCTATGACCCGTTCCGCTATCCGGAAGCCGCCACCTTCCGCCAGCATGAAGTGCTGGACCTGATGGTGCACCACGGCCACATCACCGAGGCCGAAGCCCTGGCAGCGAAGGCGGAGCCGCTGCTCTATAAGGACAACACGGTGCCCCTGCTGGCGCCCCACTGGGTCTTTTATGTCCGCGACCGATTGATCGCGCGGTATGGCGAAGAGACCTTCAAGTCGGGTGGCCTGCGGGTGACGACCACCCTCGACCTGAACCTGAACGACCGCGCGCAGCAGATCTTGAAGGACAAGATCAGCGAGTACGAAGCGCCGCCGTATAACTGCCAGTGCCACAACGGCTCGGTGGTCGTGATCGATAACAAGACGGGCGAGATCCTGGCGATGGTCGGCTCGCGTGACTATTACCGTACCGATATCGAGGGCGAAAACAACAACGCGATCGCGATCAAACAGCCCGGCTCCGCCTTCAAGCCGATTGTCTACCTCTCCGCGTTCATGAAGGGATGGAATCCCGGGACGATCATTTACGACCAGCCGACGAAGTTCTTCTCGAAGTTCAATGACCGTGGCCAGAAAGAGTACTTCACGCCGGTCGGCCCGATCTCCTGGCAGGGGGCGCTTTCCGCACGACAATCGCTCGGCAACTCGATGAACACAGCGGCAAACAAGGCGGCCGGATTTGCCAACGTCAACTATGTGATCGATGTCGCACACGATGTCGGCATTACGTCGTTAACCGACCGGGAGGCATACGGCGTCTCGATCTCGACGGGCGGTGCCAACCTGACCCTGCTGGACCTGACCTACGCGTATTCGGTCCTCTCCACCAACGGCGACATGCGTGGGACACCGGCGATTGGACCGCGGCCCGGCATTGCCCCCGACCCTGAGCTTCGTGCGATCGATCCGGTCGCCATCCTCCGCGTTGAGGACGTGAACGGCAACGTGCTATACGATATCGAACAGGAGCGTGCCCACGAGCAGGTCGTTCCCGCGGGCTTCGCCTACCAGATCACCGACATTCTCAAGGACAACGACGCGAAGCGGCTGACCTACTCGTATCCCGACGCCCTCTTCAACGTCGGCGATAATCGGCCCGTCGCCGCGAAGACGGGCACGCAACAGGGGTTGGAGAAGCTCTCCGAGGTCCTCTACACCTGGAACTTCGGCTATATCCCGGACCTGACCGCCGGTGTCTGGGTCGGCAATGCTGACAACAAGCCGGTCAACTCCAACCTGACCAGCGCCTCCTCCTCGGCCCTGATCTGGAAGGATCTGATGATCGAGGCGATCAAGCTGTATAACATCCCGCCGAAGGACTTCGCCGTGCCGCCCGATATCGAATGGCGGCTGGTCAACGGCAAGCGGGAGCCGATCGTCAAGAGTCAGCAGACGTTGATCTGTGCCGAGGATCTGAAGCAATGGCGCGAAGACGGTAACGCGATCACGCCGACCCACGGCGGTCGAGCGATCAACCCGGAGTGCGCCGGCGGCAGCAATCCCGTGTGCCGCACGAGCAGTGATGCGGCCGATCGCTCGCGCGATGCCAGCCGGATCATCTGCCCGTCGGCGACGCCGGGAACGAATAACGACCGGTCAGACTCGAACAACGGCGGGCCATCCACGGCGCCGGCGGCAACGCCGACCGCGGGAGGCGTGAGCATCACCACGCCACAGCGGCAACCAGTGACTGGCACCGTACCGCCGACACTGCCGCCGGCGCCAACGATCCCCGCATCACGACAACCGGTCTTCGTCCCGCCCGCCGTCCCCGAGCGAGCCGCAACGCCGGCGCCACAGCCTGAGCCGGCGCCCGTGGCCACGGCGGCGCCAGTCGCGACCGCGCCACCCGCACCGGTCTTTGTGCCGCCGGCGGTCGGGGCGACCGCCGTGCCGGATGTGCCACAACCGATCTTCATCCCGCCGACGATCGTGCCGGCGGGGAGGTGAGCCAGCGACCCCTCCCCCCGCTGCCGCGCGGAGAGGGGGCACTGGTCTGGGCGAGAATACCAGCGGCGCCTTCGTGAGCGTCTGACTGTGGGATCGCCTGTGTTGGCACCGCCGTCAGACCAGTGCCCCCCTCTCCGCGCGGCAGCGGGGGGAGGGGCCGGGGGAGGGGTGCGACGCTCCGTTTGCCTGTTCTCCTCGCAGGCGCGAGACTTGCGGCTGATAGGAGGCCGCAATGGACTTTTCGACGATCCTCTATGACGTGGATGGGCCGGTAGCCACCGTGACACTGAACCGGCCAGAGCGGAAGAATGCACAGAGCAGCCAGTTGCTGCACGAGATGGACGCCGCGTTTTCACAGGCGGTCGACGACGATGCGGTCCGCGTGATCGTCCTCACGGGAGCGGGAGATACGTTCTCCGCCGGCCATGATCTGTCGGGGGCAGCCCAGGCAGAGCGGGCGAAGCTGAATCCAGGGCTGATCGGGCGCTATGAGCGGGTGTGGGATCTCTACGTTGAGATGGGCCTGCGCTGGCGGGATCTGCCCAAGCCGACGATCGCCGCCGTGCAGGGATATTGCATCTTTGGCGGCTGGATGATCGCCACGGCGATGGACCTGATCGTGGCCGCCGACGATGCGAAATTCCTTGGTAGTCACTTCCAATACTTCTCCATCCCCTACGATGTCGGTCCGCGCAAGGCGAAGGAACTCCTCTTCGAGTTTCGCTTCATGCACGCCGACGAGGCGCTGACCGCGGGCCTGGTGAACCGTGTCGTGCCGCGCGCGCGGTTGATGGAGGAGACGCAGGCGCTGGCCCACCGCGTGGCGCAGAACGAGCCGTTTGCGCTGCGGCTCGCCAAACTCAGCGTGAACCAGGCTCAGGACTTGATGGGCTACAGCACCTTCATCCGTTCGGCGCTGCAAACGTATGTCGTGATGAGCGAGTCCGGTGCGAAGGAACTCAAGGACGGAGAGAGCGGCCGGCGCCGCTTTGCCACCGTCGATCGCGCCCTTGCCTATGAGCACGAGCGTCAGCAGGGCGCCGCTGGCGGAGAGGAGGGCGCGGAAAACCGTTCGGGTTGATGATGCACCAGGATCGGGCGGATGCCGCGTCAGCGCGACGCCGGTTGCTCCAGGGTGATGGCGTGTGCCGTCCCATCGACCACCAGCCGGCCCTGCTGCTCCTGACCGGATGGGTAGATAACGCGGACCGTATAGGCGCCGTACGGCGTCTCCGGGAACGTCACCCAGACATAGGGACCACCGACACCCCTCGGTCCGGCGACCCGCCGCTCGCGACGCTCGATCAACTCGACCGTTGCACCATAGGCGCTGGTCGCATCGTGGCCTCGCAGAAAGACCCACGCCTCGCGTCGATGACCGAATACCAACGGGCCACCCCAGGGTAAGCGTCGGCAATCGACCGGTGAAGCGCAAGGGGCGGCGTACCACCGCTGCGATACGCCGCCCCTGGGTGATGGGCTACCGTTCGAGCGATGCCTACGCGGCGTGAGCGGCAGTCGCCGGCGCGGGATGGACCCGGCCACATTCGCGGCAGACGCGCAGTTTGATCGGCTCGTCGTCTCTCAAGCGCGCCATCGCACCGGTCGCGCGGTCGATCACGAGTACCTTCTCCATCGACATCCCATCGCTCCTTCCGGCTGTCCGGCTGTGCTCAGGTCCACCGTTCGTAACCTCATCGTCCTCGAGCGACGTTTCCGTCGTGTAACGGACAGGTACAAAGTCTGTGAACATGCACGCCGAAGGCCCCTCCCCTTGTCGTAGTCCCCTTGGTCAATGACCGACCGGCGTCTCGTGGCTATCCTGTGGTCAAACCAATCAAGGGGCTCGTTTCGATGCAGATGCGACAATTGGGTAACACGGGCGTGAGTGTCAGCGCGATTGGTCTTGGCGGACATCATCTCGGCAGGGCCGCCGACATGGAAACGGCGATCCGCATGATCCGCACGGCGATCGATGGCGGCATCACATTCATGGACAACTCATGGGACTACCACGGCGGCAAGAGCGAGAGCTGGATGGGGGCGGCCCTCGGCGATGGATACCGACAGCGCGTTTTCCTCATGACCAAGCTGGACGGCCAGACGAAGCAGTCCGCCGCTGAACAGCTTCGCCAGAGCCTGCGCCGGCTGAACACCGACGTGATCGACCTGGTGCAGATGCACGAGATCATCCGGCCCGAAGACCCGAATCAGATCTTCGCGCGGGAGGGCGCGATCGAGGCGCTGCTGGAGGCACGCGAGGCCGGACTGATTCGCTTCATCGGCTTCACTGGTCACAAATCACCGGATATCCACCTGAAGATGCTCAACCATGAGGACTTCGCCTGGGACACGGTGCAGATGCCGCTCAACTGTCTGGATGCCCATTTCGACAGCTTTGAGGCGAAGGTGCTGCCGGTCCTGACCGAGCGCCGCATCGGCGTGCTCGGGATGAAGCCGTTGGCCTGCGGCAAACTCCTGGAAACCGGCACGGTATCCGCCGAGGAGTGTCTTCGCTACGCGCTCAGCCTGCCTACATCCGTCGTGATCACCGGTTGTGAGACGCTCGATATCGTGCAGCAGGCGTTGAGGGTCGGCGATTCGTTCACGCCGATGAGCGAAGCCGAGCGCAGCGATCTGCTCCACCGCACCGCTTCCCATGCCGCGCAGGGACGATTCGAGCAATACAAGACGACCGATGTCCACGACGGCACCAACCGAAACCCGCACTGGCTGACCAGCGCCGCCGCCTGACCACGGATTGAAACGCAAAGGGGCAAAGGAGGCAAAGGTCACAAAGGACTGTTTGTCATGCTGAGGAGTGGAGCGACGAAGCATCTCGCGATGCGAGCGCTCCACCGTGAGATGCTTCGCTTCGCTCAGCATGACACATCGTACCTCTGCGCCCTTTGCGTCCTCTGCATCTTTGCGGTTCAGGTCACGATGGAGCGGAGCGAAGGACGGTATGATGTGGGGCATGGCTCGGTTTCGCGATCAGTTTCGTCAGCCGCACGGCCGCATTGGTCGGTTCGCCGGGTATCTGATGGCGGCTGCCAATGCCGGTATGAACCGGTTTACCGTGCAGCTGATGGAGGTTCAGCCGGACGACCGCATTCTTGAAATTGGGTTCGGTCCGGGTAACTTGATTCGACGCCTGGCCGAAGGTACGTCATGCGCGACGGTCGCCGGCGTCGACCCGTCGGACGTGATGCTCGCGCAGGCTTCGAAGCGAAACGCGGCGGCGATCGATGATGGCCGGGTCCAGCTCCAGACGGGCACGATCTCATCGCTTCCCTATCCGGATGCCGGCTTCACCAAAGTCTGCTCCGTCAACACGATCTACTTCTGGCCCGACCCCGCGTCCGACCTTCGCGAGGTGCACCGTGTCCTCCAACCAGGTGGGCGCTGTTACCTGACGTTCCGGGTCAAGCACCGCGCTGGGCGCCGGCCGACCGTGCGCGTCACCCGCGACGGCATCGCAGACGAGCCGGTGGCGCAGACGGTTGCGGCGCTGCGGGCGGCGGGATTCACGGGCATCCGCTCGAAGATGCGGCGGTTTCTGTTCGTCACGGCGATGTGCCTGGTCGCCGAGAAGCGCGCTCCGTAGCACGGTTCTGCTGATGACGGTCGAGGCGCGGTCCCTCGATCAGTCGGATGGCTCACGCGCCTCGCGGAGGTTCTGAATCAGCGCCTCGGCTGCCACAACGTAGCCGCGCCAGCCGAGGCCGCTGACCTGGCCGGCCGCGATATCGGCGATCACGCTGTGATGGCGGAACGGCTCGCGGGCGTACACGTTGGAGATGTGAATATCCACCACCGGGAGGCGGGTGGCAACGAGCGCGTCGCGCAGGGCGATGCTGTAGTGGCCGAAGGCGCCGGCGTTGATGATGACCGCATCCGCCGATGCCGCCTCCGCCTGGAGAAAGTCGATCAGCGCGCCTTCATAGTTCGATTGGAAGGCACGCACCTCCGCGCCGAGCGCCGCCGCCCGCTCGGCCACGGCGGCCTCGATGCCGGCCAGCGTCTGTGACCCATAGATCTCCGGTTGACGGGTACCGAGGGCGTTGAGGTTGGGTCCGTTGATCAGCAGGATCCGCATCAGTGCCGTTCCTCCCCACGCAGGACACGTGACAGCACGGGGCTGGTGAACTCCGATGCGAGGCAGTCCATAAAGATGACGTCCCAGAGACGGCCACCTATCGAGTACGCCTGCCGCCGGCGGCCGATCTCCTTGAAGCCGGCCTTGTGATAAGCGCGGATCGCCGCCTCGTTGTATTCGTTCGTGTCGAGCAGCACGTTGTGCAGGCCGAGCGCGGTGAAGGCATAGTCGAGGATCAACCGCGTCGCCTCGGTGCCGTAGCCCTTGCCACGGTCGGCGGGATCGCTGATCGTGATGCCGAACTCGGCCGTTCGATGCCGGTGGTCGATGTCGCGCAGGTTGGCATGACCGATCGGCCGCCAGCTCACGGTCTCATAGATGAGAAACCAGGCGCGGTCCGGGTTGATGAGAATCCGTTCCATGAACTGAGCGACGCGCTCGGCCGCCCACGGTTCCGCCGGCTCCGGAAAGCCGGAAAGCCGCTGCGTCGCGAAGTCGTTCATCCATCGTTCAAAGAGCGGCACATGCTGCCGATGCATCGGACCCAGCGCCACCCGCTCGCCCGCGATGTTGACGATCGGCTGATCATTCGCGTCGCCGGTCACGGTCTTCTTCCTCTCGTCGCCTGCCGCCGCGCGACCGCGGCTGCCATTGATTGTAGAAGGCGTCGGTATAGGTCTGCCGCTGGCGCTGCTCGGTCACATGCGTGTAGATCTGCGTCGTGCTGGCGCTGCTGTGGCCGAGCAACTCCTGCACGATCCGGACATCGGCGCCGCCATCGAGCAGATGCGTGGCGAAGCTATGTCGCAGCAGGTGCGGATAGGCGCGCTCGTCAATGCCGGCGGCGACGGCATACTTCCGCACGAGCAGCTCGATCGCCCGCGGCGACAGCCGGCCGCCGTCTCGATTGAGGAAGAGCGCCTTCGCACCTGACTTGCGGGCGAGTCGCGCACGTACCGACTTCAGATAGATGCGAAGCGCGCGCTCGGCCGGCTCACCGAAGAGGACGATCCGCTGCTTGTTGCCCTTGCCGGTGACCCGCAGCGAGCGCTCGTGTAGGTCGAGATCATCGAGCGCGAGGCCGGTCAGCTCGCGCACGCGGACGCCGGCCGCGTAGAGCAGTTCCAGGATCGCCCGGTCGCGGATGCTGGTGTCGCTCCCCTGGCTCGGCGCAGCAAGGAGCGACTCGATCGCATCCTCGCCGAGAATCCGCGGCAGCGTCTTCGGCTTCTTCGGTGGCCGAAGTTCGTGCAGCGGGTCATGATCGAGCACACCCTCCTGCGCGAGATGGCGGTAAAACGTGTGGATCGTGCTCACGCGGCGTGCGACGCTGGCGCGGGCAATGCCGTCCGCGTCGAGCGCGGCGAGGTACTGCCGAAAGGACTGCCGCGTCACCGTGAGCGGGTCCGTCCCGTGCACCTGCTCCCACCAGTGCACGAAGTGGAATAAGTCTGCCCGATAGTTGCGCAACGTGTATGCCGACAAATTGCGCTCAACCCGGAGCCGGGTGAGATACGCATCGAGCAGCGCGTGAACACGGGTTGTATCGATGGATGATGTCACGTTCCAAGTATGGAAGATGAACGGCGGGCCAGACGAGTGGGCTATGTCACACGAGGCGAACCCCTCCCCCGGCCCCTCTCCGCGCGTCAGCGGGGGGAGGGGCCGGGGGAGGGGTACTCGAAACTCAACCCCGCAACTGCATCGACGAACGCATCAAGTTCAGCCTCGGTGTTGTAGTAATGTACCGATGCTCGAACGGTCTGGGTAAGGCCGCGGCGAGGGAAGTCGAGCCGGGCGGAGTTGATGCTCGATGTGCTGACGTTGATCCGGGGGTTGTGGGCGGCGAGGCAGTCGCGGATGTCCGGCGGGTCGTGGCCGTCGAGCGTGAAGCTGACAATGGCGCACTGCTCCGCGCCGCGATCGTGGAGCGTGAGCCCGGGAATGGTTGAGAGGCGCTCGCGCAGTTTGGCGGCTATCGGACGAACCCGCTGCCAGATCTGGTCGATGCCGATCGCGAGCGCGTAGTCGGTGGCGGCGCCGAGGCCCAGGTTGCCGGCGAAGTATTGCTCCCAGATCTCGAAGCGGCGAGCCGTTGGCACGATCTCGTAGCTGTCCGGTCCGGTCCAGGTTGCGCTGTGAACATCGACTACCGCCGGCAGCATCTCGGGCAGGCGATCCTGACGAACATAGAGAAAGCCGGTGGCACGGGGTCCGCGCAGAAACTTGCGGCCGGTGGCGGCGAGCACGTCGCAACCGAGCGCCTGCACGTCGATCGGCAACTGGCCGGCGGTTTGGGTCGCGTCGAGGAGGAACCAGCAACCTGCCGCGCGGGCAAGCCTGCCGGCTGCCTCCGCCGGCTGAAGCAGCCCGGACTGTGTCGGCACATGCGTGAGCGACAAGGCCCGGACGCGCGGTTCACGGAGCATTTCTGCCAGCGCGTCGAGCGACACTTCGCCGGTCGTCGCTTCGGGGACGACGCGGATTTCAATCTCGACCTCCCGCCGGCGGCAGAGGTATGCGAGGTAGTTACTGGGATAATCGACGGAGGTCGTGAGGATCACGTCGCCGTCACGGAGGGGGAGCGCCTGGAACGCAAGGTCAAAGGCGCGGGTGGCGTTGTCGACGATCGCGATCTCGTCACGATGCGCATTCAAGAGGGACGCGAGCGAGTCATAGACGGCTTCCAGCCGGGTGGCGGCTTCGATCCGCGCCTCGTAGCCGCCGATCTCGGCTTCACGTTGCAGATGGCCGGTGACCGCGTCCAGAACCGGCCGCGGCATCAGGCCGGCGCCGGCGTTGTTCAGGTGAATCACGTTGACGCAGCCCGGCGTCTCTGCCCGCAGGCGCTCGATGTCCATCGGGATCCCTCAACCGGCCGCGATCACAGGCTGTTCCTCCCAGGTGACGACACCCGACGCGCCATCGACGGTGACGACCTGGCCGGTGCGCAGGGTCGAGGTCGCCGACCGCGTGTTGACGACAGCGGGGATGCCGTACTCGCGGGCGACGATCGCGCCGTGGGAGAGCAGACCGCCGAGATCCATCACGATCGCGCCGGCGACGGTGAACAGTGGTGTCCATCCTGGGTCGGTGAACGGCGCAACCAGTACCTCACCGGGTTCGATCTCCGCTCCCTCTTCGGGCGTGAGCGCCACGCGAACGCGGGCGGTGACGGTTCCGGCGGAGGCGGCGATGCCGGTCAATCGCCCGGCCGCGGGTGCGGTTGCGCCGTCCGGCTTCGGCTTCGGCGCCGGCTCCCGCACGGCTTCGTTCACCAGCCGCTCCTCCAGACCCTCCCGCTCGCTGCCGAGGATGACATCCGGCGGATCCCACGCAAGGAACCGCTGATAGACTCTCCGCTGCGCGGCCGCTCTCGCATGCAGGCCGGCTTCGTCCCCACCCGCCGCGCGTTCGAGATCGGGCCGCATCAAGAAAAACACGTCCTCCGACGCATCAATCAATCCGGCACGCTGCAGATCCTGCCCCAGCGCCAGCGCCGTGCGGCGCAGCTCGGCGGCAAAGAGCAGGAAGTGGTGTTTGGGATTCTCACGCATCGGCAGATAGCGGCGTGCCTGACGCACGACCGACCGGAAGACGGCCCATCGCCAGGGAGCCACTTTATCGACCGGCTTCGCCAGCAGCCGGCGGCGTGCCCGCTCCTCGGCGGCGTGGCGGTGCGCGCGCTGGCGCCGGAGATGATGGGTAGGGTCCATCTCCAGCGGCGCGTTCAGATAGGCGCGCAGCGTCGAGATGATGAAGGTCGGATCTTCCGACCAGCGAGGCACCGAAAGCTCGAACTCGTCGGCGGCACGATGCCCATAGTCCCTGAAGAAGTGGTCCAGCGCCGCGGCAACCGCCGCCGCGTTCGGATCGGCATGCAGGCGCGCCGGCACGTCAGCCGGCGGCACGGATTCGATGATCTGCCGGGCCGCCGGATTGGCCGCCGCCATCCGGGCCACGTTCCACAATCCGACCGATGCCTGCGCCGTGAGCAGATTGGCAAGACCGGTGACAAGATCGTTGGCAAGCGAGCGATCGTTGCACCAGCGGTCACACAACCAGGTGAGCGTGCCATAGGCGTTCAGCGCGGCGGCCGAACCATCGAGCAGTTGCATGTACAGGGCAAACGCGCTGTCGGCGACGCGGTCCAACCGAGCGACGAGAGCCGGCCGGTCGAGGCCGGTCAGGTTTTCGTCGCGCAGGCGCCGAGCCTCGGCGCGCATCGCCGGAGCGTCGCGTTCGAACTGCTCGACCACCTCTTGAACACGCCGCTGCTCGCGGAGCAATCCCGGCGCGGAACGGATCAGCTGCAAGGGACGCAGATTGCGCTCGGCAAGGTGCAGGAGTTCACCCTCACGCGGGCCACCGAGGCTGAGGCTGTAGAACGATGACGGCAGCCCGAATCGCTCGGTGGCGATGTGGTACGTCATCCCCGCGTTGTACCAGAGCCGGCCGCCGATCGTCGTGAAGAGCAGCGGCGGCAGACCATCCTGAAACAACTCCGGCGGCACCATCGCCAGCCGCTTCTCATCTTGGAGCAACCGGGCGCCGAGGACGCCGTAGTAGATCGACCAGGTCAGCGGTGTAACGACGTTGGGAAAGACCTCGCCCACGTTGGTACGGGTCCAGATGTCATAGGGGGTCGTTGGATACGGCAGTCGCCAGGCGGCGAGCACTTCAGCATCGACGGCGGGGCTGGTGGTCATGAACGGCTCCAAACATCGGTAACCGGCGACGATCAGGCGCTCCGCGCCCGCATCCGCTCCAGATGCACCAGCAGCACGCTGATGTCAGACGGTGTGACGCCGGCCAGCCGTGCCGCGCTGCCCACGGTAGCCGGGCGAAAGCGAGCGAGCGTGTGGCGGGCCTCGGTGCGCAGTCCTTGCATTGCGTCAAAGTCTACATCGCGCGGGATACTCCATGTCTCCAAGCGCCGCAACCGCTCGACCTCGGCGGACTGCTTGCCGATGTAGCCGGCATACTTCGACTCGATCTCCACCTGCTCGCGCACACCAGCGTCAAGGTCCGGTTTGCCGGCACCGAGCGCGGTTAGAGCATCATAACCGACGGCGGGACGCTTGAGCAGATCGAGGGCGCTGACACTTCTGGTGATCTCACCGAGGCCGGCAGCCTCGATCCGTTCCCGCATTGCGTCAATGAGCGGCAGATACGTTCGACCGAGCCGTGCCATCTCCCGCTGGATCGCGACACGCTTGCGCTCGACCGCTGCGGACTGCGCCGCATCGACCAAACCGACCTCCTGACCAATCGCGGTCAGCCGCAGGTCGGCATTGTCCTGCCGGAGCAGCAGCCGGAACTCGGCACGCGAAGTGAAGAGCCGGTACGGCTCGGTCAGATCACGGGTGACGAGGTCGTCGATCATCACACCGATGTAGGCTTGTTCGCGGCCGAGGACCAGCGGCGGGCGCTGCTGTACCCGGCGGGCGGCGTTGATGCCGGCGATGATCCCCTGTCCCGCCGCCTCCTCGTAGCCCGAGGTGCCATTGATCTGCCCCGCGAAGAAGAGACCGGGGACGGTCTTCGCCTCGAGTGTGGCGCTGGTCTGGTTGGTGAGGACGTAGTCATACTCGACCGCGTACCCCGGCCGCAGCACCTCGCAGCGGGCAAGTGCCGGGATGGTACGCAGCATCGCGTCCTGCACATCCTCCGGCAGGCTGGTGTTGGCGCCCTGGACATAGACCTCGTCGGTTTCCCAGCCCTCTGGTTCGAGAAAGAGCGAGTGCGATTCCTTGTCGGCAAACCGGACGATCTTGTCCTCGATCGAAGGGCAGTAGCGGGGGCCGACGCCCTCGATCGTTCCGTTGAACATCGGGGCGCGATCAAGGTTGTCGCGGATGATGCGATGCGTCTCCGGGCTGGTGGCGACGAGATAGCAGGGAAGCTGTGGCCGCCAACCGGCCGATGCCGACGGAAAGGCGGGGTTTGCCGGACGCAACACCGGATCACGCGGAGCGCCCGCAAAGCTGAAGTAGAGGGGCATCGCACTGCCCGGCTGCACCTGTGTCTGCGCATAGTCGATCGAGCGGGCGTGAATCCGCGGCGGCGTCCCTGTCTTCAGCCGGCCAAGCCGGAATCCAAGCGACCGCAGGCTTTCCGACAGCACCGGCGCCGCCCGCTCGCCGCGCCGGCCACCCTCCGTCACCGATTCCCCGCAGATCAACCGCCCCGCCAGCGACGTGCCGGTCGTCAGGACAACGCTCGTCGCCAGGATTTCCTGTCCACCTTCGCAGCGGACGCGAAGGCGGGGACGGGGACGGCCCTCACCCCCCGGCTCTACCGACAGCACCATTGTTTCGGCGAGGGTCAGGTTTGGCTGCTCCTCCAGCGTGCGCCGCATCAGGTCGCCGTAAAGTCGCTTATCGGCCTGGGCGCGGAGTGCTTGGACAGCCGGGCCTTTGCCCGTGTTGAGCATCCGGATCTGGATGAACGTCCGATCGATGCAGCGGCCCATCTCGCCACCGAGAGCGTCGATCTCGCGGACAAGATGTCCTTTGGCAGGTCCGCCGATCGAGGGATTACACGGCATCAGGGCGATGTTGTCGAGCTTCATCGAGAGCAACAGGGTACGGCACCCCATTCGTGCCGCGGCCAGCGCCGCCTCGCAACCCGCGTGCCCACCGCCGACGACGAGGACATCGACGACCGGAGGAAGTGGACGATTCGACACGTTCAATGCCGTGTTCATCATCAGTCAGTGTATCCCGCTGCGGGGGAGTTGCGGCGCCACAAGACGGCACGAAGGCCGCTCCGACGACGCCGAGCGGCCCTTGATCCTACGGGTGTCGCCGCTCTGTCAGTCGGCGGAGGGCAGCACCTTCGGCTGGAGCAGTGTCATTCCCTTGCCACAACACTCGACCGCGCCGTCACCGGCCTTGATGCACAAGACTTCTGTACCACATGACTCGCAATGGAACCGTTTGCCGAGTTGGTTTGGCATCGCTCATTTCCTTCGTGACCGAGCAGCGGCCGGAGGCTCACTTCTGCTGCATGTCCTTGCCACAGCACTGGAGCGAACCTTCACCCGCCTTGGTGACGATCATTTCCGAGTTGCAAACTGAGCACTGGTAGCGCTTGCCAACCTGATTCGCCATGGGATCGCCGTCCGTTCTCGCTGCTGCCCGCCATGACGGGCAGTTCAGATTCGCAACCGAAGTGTAGGAAGCATGCCGATGTGGGTCAAGAAATCAGATGGCAGGTCCGGCGCAGATATCTGCGCCGGACCTGCCATGGTGCTCTACGGATTCGGCGACGGTGATGCCGCTGGGGACGGTGCTGGGGAAGCCGTCCCACCTGCCGCGGGAGAAGTCGCGGGTGAGGCGGCGGCGCCGGCCTCTTCGACGATGAGCGTGCCCTTCATGTCCACCGGGTGAACGTCGCAGATGAAGGGATACGAGCCGGGTGTGGTGATCGTAAACGTCACCGAACCACTCTGACCGGCCGCCAGGAACGTCGGCGGCGGACCGATGATGATCGGCTGACCATTGGCGCCCTGGACATCCTGCACGTGCCAGTTGTGTAGCGCGGCGCCGTCATTCTGGAGATTCACCGTCACCGGTGTATTCGCGGGAATGCCCATGCGCGTCACGTTGAACTTGTTGTCGGTCGCGATCAGATCCCACGTTGTCCTGACTTCGACCGGGCCGGTTTCCTCTTCTTCCTCTGGAGCACGCTGGCCACAGACAAAGCCGGTTGAGCCGGTCGCGACGGCGCCGGCGGTGATCTCCGAAATCTCCGGCAACGGTATCGTTTCGTTCTCTTCGGCCGAGAGCTCGGCGACATGTTCCCAGGCATGTTCCGTCGGGTTGGTGATCAGGATCATCAACTGCCGGATCTGCTCGTCGTTGAGCGAGCCGCCTTGATCGAGCGCCCAGGGCGGCATCAGCGTACCGATCCGGCCGCATTGGAGCGTGTTGGTGATGATGTGCTGATTCTCCTGGAGGGCGGCTGGGTCCGCGAAGTTCCGCAACTCGGGGTTACGGGCGCGCACTTCCGGGTCGAGTGCCGGACCGATGCGGCCCTCGCCGGCGTTACCGTGACAGGTACGGCAGTTCCGGGCGAACGTATGCGCCGCCCGCTCTTCGATCTCCAGTTGCGTGCGCTCGGCGGTCGCCTCCGCACGGAAGGGATCCCAGATGGTATAGATCCCCATCAGCAGCAGTAACAGCAGCATGAGGGCGATCATCGCATTGATCTGTTTGCTGGTATTCATCTAAGCGAGCACCGCCCGTTGCGGGTTGTCGGGTCCACCTGGCGTGATCTGACTGGTATCGACGGAGACGGCGCCGTCTCCTTCGATGGTGACGGCAAACGTGTCCATCGGCCTCGGGGCCGGACCAAACACACGAACACCGGCCTTGGTGTAGGTCGAGCCGTGGCACGGGCAGCGGAACCACCCCTTGACGCCCTCGAAGTCGAATTCGGGGCGCCACGGCACCGTGCAGCCCAGATGCGGGCACTTCTGCCAGAGCGCCAGAATGCCGCCCTCTTCAGAGGGTGCGGCGAGCGCCTGGAACTGCTCCGGCACGCCCTCCCCCGGCAGGAGATTGACGAGATACAGCTTGCCTTCCGGGAACCGCTTCGGGTCTGACCCCGGTTCCGGAACCTGCGCCGCCGGAA
Source organism: Dehalococcoidia bacterium (assembly GCA_050184225.1). Lineage (GTDB taxonomy): Bacteria > Chloroflexota > Dehalococcoidia > CAUJGQ01 > CAUJGQ01 > JBFXAN01. The sequence goes on from JBFXAN010000084.1 coordinate 21,890, forward strand.
TTCGGAAGATGCCACCGAATCCTGTCACCTCTCTGGGCCAGAAGAAATTGACGAATCCGAGCAGGAAACCGGCGGTCATCACACCGAGCGCGGCCCAGAACGAGGTGCGCACGATCGAGCGCCGGGTATAGAAGTTTCGAACCTCCTGGTCCTGCAGCTCGCGTCGCATCACCGAGCGTGTGTCCGCCCGCGCCGTGAGCACCCGATTGGGAGCGGCGGCTTCGCCCTTCCAACCGTCGGCCGGGGCGATTGCGGCAGCGGGAGCGGCCGCCGCGGCAGCACGACGGGGAGCCGCCGCGGCAGGTTCGGCCGCGGCGGCCGCTGGTGCCGGTGTCGCGGCGGCGGCAGGTTCTTTGCCGGCGCCTGCCCTGGCCGCCGCCGCACGGGCCTTGGCCTCCTCGATTCGGCGGGCACGCTCATCGGCGCTCGGAGGAGCGGCCGATGCCGCCGCCGCGGGCGCTTCCTGGGCTGCTGGTGCAGCGGGAGTGGCGGGTTCTGCCGCGGCGGGAGTAGCCGCACCACCATCGCGAGCGGCGCGCGCGGCCTCAGCCCGCGCCTTTGCCTCGGCGATCTTCCGTGCGCGATCGTCAGCGCCATCGGCCGCTGCCGCAACCGTGGCCGGAGCCGCCTCTGCAGGTGCGGCCTGGTCCTGCGCCTGGGCTGTCACCGGCTCCGGCGACGCGGCAGGCGCTTCCTCTGCTGGTTGTGCCGGTGGTTCGGGTGCGGACGCCGCACCGCCGGCCGGCGGACCGCCCGCCCGGGCCGCCCGCGCTGCTTCGGCACGCGCCTTCGCCTCGGCGATCTTCCGTGCGCGTTCGTCGTCTGTCGTCACTGCGTTTGAACCTTTCCAGGGGTGCGCGATGGTACTCAGGTGTCCAGGCTGATCGTATCATCGCCGGCGTATAGGGCCGCGTATCTCGATGGGCCTATTGGGGATGCGTTGGCACCTGCCAGGGCCAAACGAGCGCCATGCCTTCGCCACGGAAGGCGGTACCAACGATCGTCATGACCAAGAAGACCGTCATGAATCCCGTGAAAACGGCGACCATCGCATCACGCTTCGTCAGCCGTCCCAGCCAGATGCGAATGATGCCAAGCATCACCAGCGGCAGACCGACCATAAGTGTCACGGGGATAAGCTGCTCGATGATGAATGCCGGTAGGTTCAGATTCTGGAAACTCTGGCCGCGCAACTGCAACTCGAACGGCAGGTAGGGTATGCTCGTCGTCCATTCCGGCCAGCTAATCGCTGTCTGGAGCGCTTTGGTGTTGGCGAAGTACTTGAGCGATTCCGGCCACGCGTCGAAGAGACCGAGCTTGGCGCCAAGCACCTGATGGAAGCCCTCGTCGTAGAAGATCAGCGCCCAGGTGATGACGAAGGCAAAGACCGTCGAGAAAATGCTGATCCGGCCCGCGTCCTTGGTACCGAACCACACGCCCTGACCCTCGTGGGAGCGGTCGAAGAACGGAATCGCCGCCAGCAGGATCAGCGCAATCGTCGGTACCACCACCCCGGCCAGCGCCGGATGCATATGGAGCAGCAACTCCTGCAGATTGAGGAAGTACCAGGGCGCCTTTGACGGATTCGGCGTCGCATCCGGGTTCGCCATGTCCAGTAGCGGACCGCTGATCGCCGCCGACAGGATCGTCAGCGTAACCGTGAAAAGGACGGCACAGATGAACTCGACGAAGACGAGGTCAGGCCACACCAAGACCTCTTCGTCGCGGTCGCGACGGGCACGGCGCTCAGGCGGCGCGGCGGGCCGGGTACGCTCAACAGGTGGTGCTGCCATGTCGCTTCGCTCCGGATTTCCTGGTACCACGTTCCTCGTTCAATATTCCAGGTTCCTCGCCCAACGTGGAACGAGGAACCTGAAACGTGGAACTCACTAGAGTGGCCGGGCAAGGCCGCCGTCGCGGCGGATGCGCCAGAAATGCACAGCCATGAAGATCGCCGCCAGCAGCGGCAGCCCAATCACATGCAGGGTGTAGAACCGAATCAGCGCGTTCGGACCGACCTCGAATCCGCCGATCAGGAGGAAGCGGGAGTCCGCGCCGAAGACCGGCGCCGAGCCGATCATGTTCGTGCCCACCGTGATCGCCCAGAAAGCAAGCTGGTCCCAGGGCAGCAGGTAGCCGGTGAAGCTCAGCAGCAGCGTGAGCACGAGCAGAATCACACCCACGATCCAGTTGAACTCACGCGGCGGCTTGTAGGCCCCGGTATAGAAGACGCGCATCATGTGCATGAAGACGGCGAGCACCATGCCGTGCGCCATCCATCGATGCATATTGCGCATCAACTGACCGAACCGTATCTCCGTCTGGAGCGCTTGAATATCGGTATAGGCGCGTTCGACGGAGGGGACGTAGTAGAACATCAGCAGCACGCCAGTGACGGTGAGACCGAGAAAGAGGAAGAAACTCAGTCCACCAAGGCAATACGTGTGCGTGATCTTGACGTGGGTGCGATGGATCCGAGTCGGATGCAGGTGGAGAAAGACGTTCGTCGCGACCACCAGCATCTGATTGCGCGGGGTGTTGGGATACCCGGAGCGAAAGATCGATCGCCAGACGTAGTTATGGAAAAGAGCGTCGTAGAGCTTGTCCTGCCAGGACTGCTTGGTTGGTCGCTCTGAGACGGCCATGCCAGCCTCCGTTCCCCGGCGAGCGGGGACTGCATGTGGACGGCACGCCGACCGCGCGGGTGCCTCGCTATATCGTTGACGTTCGTCCGCGGGCGATCCGGCACTCCGATCCTGGAGCACCACCACCGGGGGAAGGGAGAGAGGCCGGTGGACCGCGCCGGACTTTGTGAACGTCGGTGCAAGCAAAACCTAGCACCGAGGGTAGGTAGAGTCAATAACGGGGGCAGTCGGGAATCGGCAGACGGCAGTCGGGTCACGTACTCCCGAC
>JBFXAN010000084.1:24812-26053 GCA_050184225.1 Dehalococcoidia bacterium
CCCGACTGCCCGGCAAAGGAACGGGGCGGGCCGCTGGCCCGCCCCGTTCCTTGCCGCCTACCCCTCCTTCCAGGTCTTCATCAGGTGGGTATAGGGGAACCAGGAGGTCGGACGATAGTTGGTCACCTTCGGATCCCAGAAATACGTGCGCGTGTCCGTGCTGAAGTAGATCTCGTATTGCTCTTCGGCGCAGATCGACTCAATCTCCTTGATCGTCGCCTTGCGCTCATTCATGTCAAATTGGCCGCGTTGCTTGTCTAGCAACTGGTTGAGCTGTGGATTCTGGACATAGCTGAGGTTGATACGGGCGCGGCCGGCCGGACCCTTCGCCGTATCCCAGTAGAGACGCTCGGTCAGGTAATCCATCCAGTAGGGCACCGCGCGGGGGCTGTGGCCCAGGCCTTCGTACTGACCCTGATAGGTCGTGCTGATGTACTGTGAGTACGGTGCCGGTCGGTCCTCAATCGTGATGCCGATCTCCTTGAGCTGCGCCTGCGCCAGCGTCGACGTGTCGACGTATGCCTGGGTATAGACCGCCGCATCGGCATGATCCCACGTTGTGTTGATGCTCGGTTGGCCGGCTGCTGCCAGCAGTTGCTTGGCCTCCTGAGGATTGTAATCCCAGTACTTGGCCGCCGCGCCCAGATCTTTCACCTGGCGTGCCCAGCCTTCGAGGCCGACGAAGACGATCTGATCGGCGACGCCCTCGCCCTTGCTGATCGCATCGCGGAGCGCCTTGCGGTTGAGGCCCATGCTCATCGCCTGCCGCACGCGCTTGTCGTTGAACGGGGGCCGATCCGTGCGCAGGTAGATATAGCCGCCGATCCCCTGCTGCTCGTCGAACTGCGCGTCGGGCCGGTTGCGCTTGAGCTGATCGCGCTCGTCCGGTAGGAACAGCCAGGTCAGATCGACGGAGCGGGCGGAGAAGTCGGCCACGCGCTTGGCCGTGTCGGTCACGATGAACGTTTTGAGCTCGTCCAGATAGGGGAATGGCTTGTCGTAGTAGTCGGGATTCTTGCGGTAGCTGAGGCTGACGCCGGTCTGAAACTCGGTATGGATGAAAGGACCGCTGCCGACCATCTTCGTGGCGGCGTCGGCGCTTTCGGCATGCTCCCTCGGGGAAATCCAAGAACCGAGATTGCCACCCATGATCTGGACCAGGTCGGCGTAGGGCGCCTTGGTCTTGAAGACCACTGTCTGCGCGTCCGGCGTCTCCAGTTGGTCCAGCCAGATATAGGATG
>JBFXAN010000085.1:0-25964 GCA_050184225.1 Dehalococcoidia bacterium
ACCTTGCTGAACGGCGGTCTGCCGACCCAGGATGATCCGGCCTCGCCCGGTCACGGCTGTCTCCGGCAGCGGCGCCCCTTCCACCGACGCCGCCAACCCCGTCGTGGCAAGATACAAGGATGACAGGTTGGCGGCGGATTCGGCCTCACCGCCGGTTCGACCACGCTCACCGGACAGGCGCGGCGTGTGGCCGGTGGCTACCGAGTCTCTGGGCGGTGGTCCTGGGGCACCGCCATCCTCCACGCCGACTACGCGTCGCTCGGCGCGGTCGTACCAGACGAGAACAACCGCCCGATCACGATCCTGCCGCGCCAGCGCGATCTGATCCTCCACGATATCTGGTTCACCGAAGGCATGCGCGCGACCGGCAGCGTCGACATGGAGCTGCGCGACGCCTTCGTCCCCGAGGAGCGCACGCTCGACGCGGCCGACCTGATCGCGGGCAGATCGCCGGGCCAACTGATCAACACCGGCCCTCTCTATCACTGCCCGACCCGTCCCATCGCCAGCCTCGTCGCGGCCGCATCCGGGATCGGGATCGCCGAGGGTGCGGTCGACAACTATCGCGACCGGCTCGACGGCCGCGTGCTCGCCTACTCCGGCGGCAAGCTCAGCCGCGATGAGCAGTCGCAACGGATCCGCCTCGCCAGCGTCAGCGCCAACGTCAAGACCGCCGGCATGCTGTTCGACGCCGCCGTCGACCAGACCGCGAAGTCGAACCGCGGCGAGCTCGATCTCACGACGCTCCAGCGGGCGGAGGTGCGGTTCTGGGCCGCGCACGCCATCCAGATCGCCCGCCACGCGGTGATGGAGATCGTCGCTGGCTCGGGGGCGCGCTCGCACTTCACGGATGATCCGCTCCAGCGCGGCATGCGCGACCTGAACACCCTCTCCGGCCACGTCGTCTTCGACCACGACCGCGCCGGCGATGTCTACGGCCGGGTCGCCCTCGGCATGGAACTCGACCCCTCGGCCATCGGGGTGTAGATACACTACACACAAACGTGGCGATGACACCATGAATGACGGCGAACTGCGCGAGCTCTGCCATCGGTTCTTCGACGCCCTCGAGCGCCACGACCTCGCTGCGGTCGCGGCAATCTACGCGCCCGGTTTCTCGATCTGGGCCAACGTCACCGGCGCGGAGAAGACCAGCGAAGAGAATATCCACACCCTCGCCGAGGGCCAGGCGCGCCACCGTCGCCGCACCTACGACGACCGCACGATCAACACCTTCGCGACCGGCTTCGTCGTTCAGTACAGCGTCAACATCGTCCAGCATGACGGCACGTGCCGCTCGCTCTGGGCCTGTCTCGTCGCCCAGTGCAAGGATGGACAGATCACCCATATCGATGAATACCTGGACTCCAGCAAATTCACCGATGCCTCCAGGATGGCGATGCCCAAATGAGAATGACCGACACCGAGATACGAGCGCTCTGCAATCGCTTCTTTGACGCCTATCAAGACCGCCGCATCGACGAGCTGCGCGAGATCTACGCGCCCGATTGCGTCATCTGGACCAATGTCTTCAACCGCGAAACGAGCGGCGACGACAACCTCGCCGCGCTGCCCGCCAGCTACGCCCGAGCGCGGCGGCGGACCTATGACGACCGCATCATCAATACCTTCGACGATGGCTTCGTCATCCAGTACACGCTGAACGGCGTCCACCACACCGGCCACCGCGGCGCCCTCTCCGTCTGCATCGTCGGCCTCTGCCGGAACGGCAAGATCACGCGCATCGACGAGTACATGGATACGAGCAAGTTCCCCGAGTGGCGCGGCCCCGGATACCACGAAGACGGCTAGGAGGGATCCGATGCGGCGAGATTCCGAGTTGCTGGCGCTGTGCGATCGGTTCTTCGATGCGATCGAGCGCGACGACTATGAGACCCTCGAGCGTTGCTACGCGCCGGAGGCGGTCGTCTGGCACAGCGGCGACAGTCTCTACCAGTCCCGCGACGCCAATCTGGCGATGCTGAAGGCGGGCATGGCCGACGGCCGAGTCAAGCGATACAAGAACCGGCGCATCCACACCTTTGAAGGCGGCTTTGTTCAGCAGCACACGATGTACATCACCTATCCGAGCGGCTTTGTTGGACAGATGGATGTTTGCTTCATCGCCTATACCCGCAATGGCATGCTCTCTCGCATCTACGAGTACTACGACCGCGGCCAGATCGACAAGTTCCTGCCACCTCCGGATCAGCGGGAGCCGCGCTGACAAGCACGCCACACCTTTGCTTCTTCCTTCAGCAGCTCCCGCCGTCAGTGCCTGCCCGCCGAAACGGCTGAAGGGGCGAGCACCACAGTCGCCCTTCGCATGCGAATTGCGTACGATGCTCGCCGGGTGAAAGGTCGATGCGTCGACGAAATGCGCCCTGCCTGTGAGCAAACGCGACCCCGCCCACCGGGTGCCGGCGGTGTCAGTGGAGGAATAACGTGCCCAAGCAATCCCCGGTTCCCGACGACTTCGACAAACCGTTCTACGACGCCTGCAACGAAGAGCGCCTGGTGGTCCAGCACTGCGCTACGTGCAACCGCTTCCAGTTTCCGCCGCGGGGGATGTGCCCGAAGTGCGGCAATCGGGCGCTCGCCTGGCGTGAAATCGCCGGTCGTGGCCGCATCGTCAGCCGCGTCGTCGTCTACGACAGCCCGGTGAGCGCACTGATCCCCGACCAGCCCTTCAACGTCGCGACCATCTCCCTCGACGAAGAGCCCGAGCTGACGATGTACTCCCACCTCCCGGGCGTCCCCGTCGACCAGGTTCCCATCGGGGCGGCCGTCGAGGTGATCTTCGAAACGACACCGGCAACCGGGCAAAAAGTCCCCGAATGGCGGCTCGTCGGCTAAGCGGCCCAGATCGAATCACTGGCCCAATCAAAGGAGACCGAACAATGCCACCAATTCCGATCGCGCCCAGCTCCTGGCATCGCAATCGCGAGGGTCTCGGCCTCTGGGAAGGTCGCGGCAACGTGTGCGCCACCGGTGTCGGTACCTCGCCGACCGCCCGGCGCTGGGACGAGAAGCCCGAGACGAGCATGGGCGCCCTCACGATCATCGCCATCCGCAAGGCGATTGAAGATGCCGGCATCGCGCCGAGCGAGATCGACGGCATCGTCTTGACCGCTGAGTCGACGACCGGTGTCTCGAATGACCCAAACACGCCCCCGCCGCCGGGCTGGGAGAGCGTCTTCAAGTTGGTCGACTACCCGCAGGCGGGCATCACGCGCGGGGACATCGACTGGGTCCTCCTCAACATGCCGGAACTCACGAACGTCAACTTCAAGATGTACGGCCCGGTCTGCATGTCCGTGTCATTCACCACGGCGGCCGAGGCGGTCAGTCGCGGTCTGACCAAGACCTGCCTCGTCGTCCGCGGCTGGCACAACCTCGCCGGCCGGTACTACGTCGGCCAGGGCGCGGCGGCGCGCGACACCGTCGCCAGCCCGGCGAAATATGGCAGTATCTGGGGCGCGCCGGCCTGCTCTACCACGGCGATGGTCTTCGAGGAGTACTGCCAGAAGTACGGCAAGCACCACGACATGATGGCCCCCTTCATCATCGAAGAGCGCCGCAACGGCCTGATGAACCCGGACGGCTACTACACCCAGCACCGACCGGAGATGATCACCGAGGAGGACTATCTCGCGGGCCGTTGGATCGCGAAGCCCGCGAACATCTACGACAACGACCTGCCGATCCAGGCTGCCCTCGCGGTCGTCTTCACGACCCCCGAGCGCGCCAAGGACCACAAGCCGAAGCCCGCATACGTGCTGAGTCACGGTCAGACCAGGCCGGAGCTCCAGGGCGTCCAGGCCACGCTCGATCAGTGGGAACGATCCAGCGACCGGATGGGGCGGATCCTCTACGAAGGCGCCGGCATCGGGCCCGATGATCTGTCCTTCGAGAATATGTACGACGGCTTCACCCTCTTCCACCAGTTCCACCTTGAGGGCCTCCGGTTCGCCGCGCGCGGGGAGAAGCGCGGCTACGCCCTCGACCTCTACCAAACGGACATCAGCATCGAGGGTCCAAACCCCGTGTCGCCGAGCGGCGGCAACAACGGCAACGGGCGCACCCGCTGGTGGAACCACCGCGACAGCATCCTCCAGATCCAGGGTCGGTCGCCCTCACAGATCAAGAAGCCGGCGCTCTATGGCGTGTCGGGGGCGCATGTACCGAACTACACCGACGCCCTCATCTGGGGCGCGAGTCCCGACTAATACCACCTCGCCGTGAGGAGGCCGGGCGCTGTCATCCTGAGCGCCAGCGAAGGATCTCGGACGTGAAGAGACCACCCAGATCCTTCGCCGTCGCTCAGGATGACACACAACCCGATCCACACAAGAAACGTTGGTATAACGCACGGGCGGCCGGGCGGGCGATTCCCAGTCCCTGCGCCCGGCATTGACACTGAGCAGGCAGGCTGGTTGACTCGTACTCGCGCATTGGAAGGAGCAGGCTAGGGTGGCATACCTCATCAGCTTTGATATCGACGGCACGCTCGAATTTGGCGACCCGCCCGGGGGTATCACCGTTGAAATGGTGCGGAAGGCGAAGGAGCTCGGGTTCCTGATCGGCAGTTGTTCCGACCGGTTCCCTTCGGCGCAGAAAGCGCTGTGGGAGGCGTGCGGCATCGAGGTGGACTTCGTGGCGGCGAAGCACATGCTGGACGACGTCCGAACACGCTTCCCGGCCGACCGATACCTGCACATTGGCGACCGCGATCTCGACCAGCAATTCGCCGAGCGTGCGGGCTTCGAGTTCCTCTGGGACCACGAGGGTGTCGCACAGCCCTGGCTCTTGTGGCTCGAATCCAATGCAGAAGAGTAGTTCAACCGTGGTACCGAGGCGGCCCTCGTGAAGATCGGTGTCATCTCCGATACCCACATCCCGGCGGCCGGCCCCGAACCACCGGCTGAGGTCGTCACCGCGTTCGCCGGTGTCGACCTGATCCTCCACGCGGGCCACGTCTACGTGCCCTCGTGCATCGCGTGGCTGGAGCGGATCGCGCCGGTGCAGTCCACCGAATCGTGGGTAGAAGGTTCCGGAGAGAGCCTGACCAGGAACGGCCGGGTCCAAGTGATGGAACTGGAGGGCCATACGGTGGGGATGGCCCACGAGTTGATCCTCACGAGCCTCGGCGACGACGTGCTCCCCGGGACAATTGAAAAGTACTTCCCCGGGGATGAGTCGCTCGCCGCCGCCCTTGAGCAGATCTTCGGCAGGCCGGTCGACATCGTCGTGTTCGGCTATACGCACGAAGCGATGGTGGAAACCCACGACGGCGTGCTGCTCGTGAACCCCGGTAGCCCGAGCCTGGTACGGCAACAGGTGCGACTCGGCACGGTGGCCATCCTCGAGGTGACACCAGAGCGCAAAGAGGCACGGATCATCGACCTCGCAGGGCTGGCTCACGCCGAAGCGTGACCGGCCCCGGCGTGAACTGCCGATCGAGTTCGACGGCCCGACCTCGCACCGTGCCCAAGCTGATTGCCGTGATTGAGACCGAGCTGCAAGCCAACAACGACAACCCGAACCTGCTCATCTGGACCGCCGCCGAGCAAATTCTGGCCAAAGTCTGGCGCGGCCGAGTGGCCCTCGACCAAGTCGCACGCTACACGCGCGACGCCACACCAAGTTCCGCTGACGAGTTTGTCTGAGCCAGATGACGCTACCGGCGAAATCGTAATTGGCGCCACGCCCTCGAAGATCAGTTAACCAGTTGGTTTGACATCGCGTGCAACTCGGAGTAAATTAAACCATGTGGTTAATGAATCTGTGGCGTTGGACGAGGTGTTCCATGCGCTCGCGCATGACGCTCGGCGCGGCATGCTCGCCCGGCTCGCCGGTCACGAGCTAACCATCGGCGAGCTGGCTGAGCCGCTGCGCATGTCGCTGGTCGCGGCCTCGAAGCACGTGCAGGTGCTCGAGCGGGCGGGACTGGTGCGCCGCACGGTAATGGGCCGCAGGCATGTATGCCGGCTCAACCCCGGCCCGTTGGCTGGGGCGCAGGAGTGGCTGCGGTTCTACGAGCGGTACTGGAACGAGCAGCTCGACGAGCTCGAGGAGATGTTCCGCAATGAGGAAGCCTGAAGAGCGTGACCGTGTCCGACCATGACGAGCCGGCCGTGCGTCTCCAGCGCACGATCCCGGCGCCGCCGGAGCGGGTGTATCGCGCATGGCTGGAGCCAGAGATCATGCACCGCTGGTTCGCACCGGCGATCTTCCGCGTCAGCAAGGCCGAGGTCGACGAACGGGTCGGCGGCCGGTTCAGCGTGTGGCACCACGACGCCGACGGCAACGATGTCGGCGGCTTCGAGGCGACGATCGAGGAGTTGGTGCCGCACGAACGCATCGTGCTGGTGGGGCAGTTCGTCGGCCCGGACCGCAGCACCGATCCGGCGCTCGCGTCGCGACTGACCCTCACCTTCACCCCGGCCCCGAACGGCGGCACCCTGCTCCATCTGACCCACAAACATCTCGGCGGGCTGCGCGCCCACGCGCCCGAGATCGCCGACAACGTGCGCGTCGGCTGGGAATCCGCGCTCGACGCCCTCGCCACCGCGCTCGACAACACCGCGAAGTGAGGAGTCCCCATGAACCGCGTCGGGGTAGTACTGATGAACGACAATTGAGAGGAGCGCTGACAATGCGACCGAACGAGATCACCGAGGTCCTGAACCGTCCAATCAGCCAGGAGCTCCTGGCCCGAGACCTGACCCGGCTGGCCTACATCGCCAAAGACGGCACACCGCGGAACATCCCGATCGGGTTTACCTGGAACGGCTCGGAGATCGTCATGTGCACGGCGAAGAACGCGCCGAAGCTCCCTGCCCTGCGCCACAACCCGACGGTTGCCCTGACGATTGACACCGAGGTGCACCCGCCCAAGCTCCTGCTGATCCGCGGTCGGGCCGAGCTGGACGTCGTCGAAGGCATCCCGGATGAGTACCTCACGATGAACGGCAGCTACCAGATGACACCTGAGCAACGCGTCGAGTGGGAGGCCGGGGTGCGCTCGCTCTACGACGGCATGGTCCGGATCGTCGTGACCCCGACCTGGGCGAAGCTGATCGACTTCGAGACGACCCTCCCGAGCCCGGTCGAAGAGCTGATCCGGCAGCGGGACGAACGTCAGCGTGCCTGAGCGCCACAGTTGGCATCTGCACCAGCTATGCCATGCGCCGGCTGACACCGAGGGCCTGCATCCCGTGCCGGCGAACCGGCTGGGTTTCCGGCACATCGCTGTCCAGGCTAATGGCATCATCACGATCGTCGACGGACTGCGAGACAAAGGCTTTGAGACGGCCGGCGAGGTCCGTGATTTCGAGGCCCCCGAGCGGCTCCGCTATGTCCGCGGTCCTGAAGGACTGTTCGACGAGCGCGACGAGCAGATCGCCTCCGAGGGAGCGAGCTAGGTTCCGTTGACGAGTTTACGTGAGCCAGGGGTGCCGATCGTACCCTGTGCCGTATCCTGGTTCGCGACGGTTAGTCATCACGTCGGAGAGTGGTTCTACCCGCCTTCAATGTCCGAACGGTCATGATCAGTCCAACAAATGGGAACGGCACGGCATGAACGAGAGCAAGAAAGTCGCGCTGGTCACGGGTGCCGGTAGCGGCATTGGTCGGGCCACCGCGGTTGCGCTGCTGGAGGCAGGGTATCATGTCGTCCTGGCGGGCCGGCGCCGCGAGCGGCTGGAGCAGACCGCCCAGGACGCCGGACCGCTGGCGTCACGAACTCTTGTGGTGCCGGCCGATGTAGGCGACCCGGCGTCGGTTCGCGCTCTCTTCACCGCCACCGCCGATGCGTTCGGACGCCTGGACGTCCTGTTTAATAACGCCGGCACCGGTGCCCCCGCGGTGCCGCTCGAGGAACTGACCTATGAGCAATGGCGGGCGGTCGTCGACGTCAACCTGACCGGCGCCTTTCTCTGCACTCAAGCGGCCTTCCGGCTGATGAAGCAGCAGACGCCGCCGGGTGGCCGCATCATCAACAACGGCTCCATCTCGGCGCACGCACCCCGACCCAACTCCGCGCCGTACACCGCCACCAAGCATGCGCTCACCGGGCTGACCAAGGCAACGGCCCTCGACGGCCGCGCCCACGCCATCGCCTGCGGCCAGATCGACATCGGCAATGCGGCCACCGATCTGACGGCGCGCATGTCACACGGCGTCCCCCAGGCGTATGGCGCCGTCGCGGTCGAGCCGACCATGAACGTGCATGACGTGGCAAACGCGGTCGTCTACATGGCGACATTGCCACTTGATGCGAACGTGCTGTTCATGACCGTCATGGCCACCACGATGCCTTTCGTCGGGAGAGGGTAGCCCGTACCGATCGCGTCGTCAGGGCCGAACGGCCCGCTTTGGTCGCTGTGCCAATTCCTGCAGCATCGGCTGGGCGAGCTTGACGAAGGCGCAGGCAAGCCGGCGCGTGTCGCGTGGGTCGATCAAGTCGATCACGTCAAAGTGGTGCGCCGCTTTCATCGGCGAACGCATCCTGAGCAACCGTTCTTCGATCATCTCGCGATGCGCTTCCGGGTCCGGCGCCGCTTCGATTTCGCGTCGATAGGCGGCGGCGACACCGCCCTCAATCGGAATACCGCCCCACTCACCGGCGGGCCAGCCAAACCGGAGGTTGAGGCCGTCCGGATGGCCGAGGCTGTTCGGCGCATCCGCCGCCACGCCGTACGACTTCCGGATGTTGAACTCGACCTTGGGCACCTGCGCCTCCGCGCTCGCGATCAATGCCCGGACACCGCGCCGCATCGTCGCCTTGCGTTCCGCCGCCGAGCCGAGCATGAAGCCGGGCATGTCGAGAAAGATCACAACCGGCAGGTTGAACGTGTCGCAGAGGTCGACGAAGTGCGCGTACTTGTCGGCAGCGTCGCCGTCCATCGCCCCGGCGAGGACCAGCGGGTCGTTGCCCAACACGCCCACGCTGTATCCGTCGAGACGGGCGAAACCGGTGATCAACGAGCCGCCCCAGTAGCGGCGCATTTCGAAGAACTCACCATTATCGACGACCAGCCGGATCAGCTTGCGTGGATCGTAGGGCCGGCGCCGGTCGGTCGGCATGAATGTCAGCAACTCCTCGACACGCCGGTTCGGATCGTCCCCGGTCTCCACCCGCGGGGCAACCGCATTGGTCGTGTTCGGTAGGTAAGAGAGGAATGCCTTGATCTGGGCAAAGGCGTCCTCTTCGTTCTCCGCTTCGTTGTCGACCTGGCCGCTCGTGCGGACGTGCATCCGCGTGCCGCCGAGATCCTCCTTGCTGGTTTCCTCACCTGTCGCACGCTTCACCACTGGAGGGCCGGATGGGAAGATCTGTGACTGACCCTTGATCATCACCGTGAAGTGCGAAAGCAGCGCGTAGGCCGCCGGTGCCCCGGCGACCGAGCCCATGATCCCGGCCGCGACCGGCACGCGGGCGAGCAGCCGCACCGACCGGTGCCACTGCGCGCCGCTCGGCAAACCCATATGTCCCTGCGCCTCATCCGACTTCGAGCTGTGTCCCACCCCTTCGATCAGTTGCACGTAGGGGATGCCGTATTGCAGCGCCAACGGCTGGGTGAACTGCGCCGCCCCTTTGTGGACGTTGTGTGGGCTGCCGCCTGAGATTGTAAAGTCATCGCCGCCGATCGCCACCGCTCGACCGTCGATCGTGCCGAGGCCCATCACGTAGGCGCCCGGCGTAAAGGCGATCAGATTGCCGTGCTCGTCATACTCCGGGGCGCCGGCCAGCGGACCCGCCTCGATGAAGCTGCCAGGGTCGACGAACTTCTCGATGCGTTCTCGAATCGTGAAGCGGCCGCCGTCGTGCTGTCGCTTGATCCGGTCTGGCCCGCCCATCTCCCTGGCGAGGCCCTTGATGTATTCGATCTCCTCGACCGCGTAGTCAAATGACATTCCCGGCTTCCAGCTCTCGCGCGTTGGGTCGATTGGCATCGTCATCGTCCTCCTTTAGGGCGTGATGACATCGTCGGAGGGGTGCCGCTCACCGCCCGATAGCATTTCCGGGCATCCGGGCACTTCGTCAAGCACTTCAGCGTGGTCAATGTCGGTTGTCGGTTCGAAGGTATGGCTGCCAGGCGGCCAACCTTCCTCCATGATCCGAGCTACGCGCGCACGACGCTACCCTCGGCGACCAGCACCACGGTCCCGTCGACCTTCTCGACCCGCGCCAGCACCGTGTCGCGCGACGGATCATCCGCGTCCGGCCCGCCGATGCCCGCTGTCACCCGGATCGTCTCGGCGGGCCAGAGCACATTCGTGAACTTGACCAGCAGCCGTCCACCACGCGCCCACCGCTCGCCGAGCGCGGCGTCCAGCACCTCGCCCACGTAGCCCATCGTCATGCGTCCACCGACGACAACGTCACGAAAGCCAAGCGCGCGGGATTGCTCCTTGTCCGAGTGGTAGTTCTTCGAGCCGTGGAAAAACTCACCGCACATCTCCAGCGTGACCGTCCGCTCCAGTGTCGCCAGCACGCTCGTCATCTGGGGCGCGGGCCGTGCCGCCCCCTCCTTGCTCGCCGGATCGCGCAGTTCCACGACCTCGGAGGACGGGTCGTCCAGGAGAAAGCTCTGGTGATGGCGCTGCGTCGAGACTGCCTGTCCGTTCGGGTCGCGCAGGACCGTTTCCGTGAGGAGGATCGTTCGGTCGCGGCGAGGATAGATGTCAACCACCTGCTGGTCCACCGTGTAGGAAACGCCCTCCGCCAGCGGCTGATGGAACTCCCACTCCTGGCGCAGCCAGAGGTGACCGCGCTGCTGCGAGAAGAGCAGCGTCCGCTCGGCCGCGTTCGCCAGCATCTGTGGCACGTTCGGCCGCGGCTCAACAGCCAGCCCGCCGCGGTAGAACGACAACAACTCGGGCGTGACCGTCCACATCCGCTGTGGGATCACCTGTCCGACATACGGCTCGTCTCGTGTCTGCGTCATGCTCCGCTCCATTCCGCCATCTCGTCAACGATGGTCGCAACGCCTTGCCGCCCTCGCGGCAGCCATCCGTCGCCATACTCAAGCGCGCGGTCGATAGTGCGCGTCAGCGGCCGAACATCGAATAGGCGTAGTCCTGCTGCGTAATGAACTCCAGCAGCGCCGGCCGGCCCTGTTGCGTCTGCTCCACCCCACGGCGGATCGCCGGCACGATCTCCCCCGGTTCCGTCACCCGCTCGCCATAGCCGCCCAGCGCCCGCGCGAAGTCAGCGTAGTGGCCGCTGATATCCGTGCTCCGGTACTTCTCCGTCGCCGTGCGCATCACCGGCAGCTCGATCGCCATCGAGAAGTTGTTGAACAGGATCGACAGAATCGGGATGCGCTCGCGCGCCGCCGTCTCGAAATCCATACCGGTGAAGCCGATCGCGGCATCACCCCAGACGTTGATGCAGAGTTTCTCCGGGTGCGCGAGCTTCGCCCCCATCGCCAACCCCAGCCCATACCCCAGCTGCGTCGTCTTGCCCCAGCCGATGTAGGAGAGCGGCACATCGCTCACCCAGAACGGCGACAACTGGTCGCGCGGACTGCCGGCGTCGTGCGTGATGATCGTGTTGGCGGTGTCCACCGTCTGCATCAGGTCGCGGATGATCCGATACGGCCAGAGCGGCGTCTCCTCTGAGTCGAGCTTCGGCTGCCACTGCGCCATCCAGCGCGCCCGTACCGAGGCGATCTCCTTCGCCACGGCCGCCGCCCGGCCGCGCGGACCACCCAGTCGCTCCTTGACCGCCGCCACCAGCGCCTCGAGCGTCAGCGCCGCGTCTCCGGCGAGGGCATAGTCGGCAGGGAGGTCTTTCTGAAGGTCGCCCGGGTCGAGCGTCGCGTGAACGATCGTCTTGCCCTTCGGCATGGCGATGCCGTAGCTGGTCGGAGCGAAGCTACAGCCGATGCCGAATATCACATCGCTCTCTTGCAGGAAGTGATAGACCGGTTCCGGCACCGCCCGTCCGCCCGAGCCGAGCGCGAGGGGGTGCGTTTCCGGGAAGGCACTCTTGCCCTGGAGGCTGGTCGTGACCGGCGCTTCCAGCAGTTCGGCCAGTGCACGCAATGCCGCCCATCCCTTGGCGTAGTGCACCCCTTGCCCGGCGTAGATCACCGGCCGTTCCGCCGCCACCAGCACATCGGCAGCCGCCTCAACGTCGCGGGCATCCGGCGCGGAGCGCACCCGCGA
Source organism: Dehalococcoidia bacterium (assembly GCA_050184225.1). Classification (GTDB taxonomy): domain Bacteria; phylum Chloroflexota; class Dehalococcoidia; order CAUJGQ01; family CAUJGQ01; genus JBFXAN01. The sequence continues at coordinate 12,181 of JBFXAN010000085.1, forward strand.
ACTGGGGCGATAGCTCAGCGGCTCGGCGACCTCCTCAGCGAACAGGTCGGCCGGGATTTCGACGAGCGCGGGGCGGGGCCGTCCGTTCTTTGCCTGGGTGAATGCCCGGCGCAGCGCGGCAGGGACGCTCGCCGCCGTCGTGACCTGCTCCGCCGATTTGGTGACGTGCTGAAAATTGAGGAAGGCGTTGAAGTTGGGCGGGACGTTCGTGAGCGTACGCGGGTAGCCGGCGGGGAGCACGACGATCGGTACAGAGTCGCCGTAGGCCTGCGCGACGCCGCCGAAGGCGTTCTCCGTCCCTGGTCCCTGCTGCATACAGAAGACGCCGATCCGGTCGCCGGAGGTGACGCGGCTGACGGCATCGGCCATATGCAGGCCGGTTCGCTCCTGCCGGACGATGATCGTGCGGATGTCGACCGCCGCCGCCGCCTCGATAATCGGGTTCACCGGATAGCCGATCAGGAACTCGACACCCTCGCGCTTCAGGACTTCCGCCACTGCCTGTGCTACCTTCATCCCTCGTCTCCTTTGTGCACCGGCCCCTGGCTCACCCGCGTTCACCCAGTCCGGCGCTCGATACCCGCGCCCCGTGATCTCGTCGTCGAGCATCTCCTTGTGCGATGGCCTGACGCCTGCGGCGACATGGACCGCCGTGGAGAAACCATTGCACGTCGGAGACATTCTAGCGTAGCGACCGGCAGCAGTGAGGGAGCGCCGCGCTGCCGCCCCGGTAACCGTCCCGCTACGATAGCGCCATGGCACAGCCCGACCGTGCGAAACTTGGAGCCCTCCAGCCGGCGGCGCAGCCGGCGCCGGCCGGAATCTTCGCCGCGCTGCGCGCACCCGGCTACCCGCGCCTCTGGACCAGCGGCTGGCTCTGGAACCTCACCCGCTGGATGGCCGTCTTCCTCGCCAGCTACCTCATCAATCAGCGCACCGGGTCGCCCCTGCTCGTCCAGCTGGGCGGGGCCGCCTTCTACACCCCGATCCTGCTCGGCGGCGCGCTTGGCGGGGTGATCTCCGACCGCTTCGACCGGCGCATCGCCCTGATGACCCAACTGGCGATCCTGATTCCGGTCACCGGATTGATGGGGGTGCTCACACTGGCCGACCGCCTGCCGATCTGGCTGCTGTTCCCGTTCATGTTCGTGGTCGGGGCGGGGTGGGTCGTGGACATGACCAGCCGGCGGGCGCTGGTGTTCGACATGGTCGGCGCGGAGCGAATCACGAACGCGATGGCCCTCGAAGCGATGTCCCAGACCGGCGGCGCGATGCTCGGCAACCTCCTAGGCGGCGCCGTGATCAACTTCGTCGGCATCGGCCAGACCTTTCTGGCGATGGCAGCCGTCTACGCCATCGCCTGGCTGTGCCTGGTCGGCCTGCCGCCGGTGCCGCGCGGCCACGTCCCAACCAGCGGCAGCTCAGTCCGGGCCGACCTGGTTGCAGGGTTCCGCTACGTCCGAGGTCAGCGGATCCTGCTGGGCGTTCTTGGCGTCACAGTGCTGGTCAACTGCTTTTACTATCCGTACCAGCCACTCGTGCCGGTCGTGGCCGACCGCATGCAGGTCAACGCGTTCTGGGCCGGGCTCCTGGCAGCCTCGGCCGGTGTCGGTTCGTTGGGCGCCGTCTCGCTGATCGCCGCCAATCGCCGGCAGCGACGCGGCTGGACCTACCTCGGTGGGGCGGCGCTGGCGCTCGCCGGTGTCCTCGTCTTCGCCGCATCGAGCCGGTACGCCGTCGCCCTCGTGGGACTGATCATCGCCGGAGCCGGACAGGCGTGCTTCAACACGATGCAGGGCACGATCACCCTCGCCAGCGCCACGCCGGCGATGCGCGGCCGGGCGCTCGGGGTCATCAGCATGGGCATCGGTGTGCTGCCTGTTTCACTGCCGCTTGTTGGACTCGCCGCCCAGGTCGCCGGTCCCCAAGCCGCGCTGCTGGGCACAACCTTGCTGGGTCTGATCCTGCTCGCCCTCTGGACGATCCGCTCCACTGACCTGCGCGCCGTCACGTAAGGCACAACCTGGCAACCTTGGTGACGTACGGGGCGACCCTGAGCGAACCGATATCCCGTACCATGTCCGTCGGATCGAACGCGCCGACGGCTCTACCAGCGGAGACTTCCGCCATTGGCGCGGTTGAGCGCGGCGCGCGTGACCACCTGACTCGTCTGAGCGCGCAGAGCGGGCGGACGACCAGCGCGGGAGATCAGTGAAGGAGAAGGAGGCGGCGGGATGGAGGAGTTTCGTGGGCGCGTGGCCGTCATCACGGGAGCGGCGAGTGGCATCGGGTTTGCGCTCGCCGAGCGGGCCGCGCAGGAGGGCATGACCATCGTCATGGCGGACGTCGAGCAGCAGGCGCTTGCCTCGGCCGCGCACACCCTGCGGGAGCGAGGCGCCACCGTCGCCGCCCGTCCGGTCGATGTCGCACGCGAGGCCGAGGTCGAGGCGCTTGCCGCCTGGGTCTTCGCGACGCTGGGCGCGGTGCATCTGCTCTGCAACAACGCCGGCGTTCTCAGCCGCCGGCGGCCAACCTGGGAGTACAGCCCGTCCGACTGGCAGTGGCTGCTGGGCGTCAACCTTTGGGGGGTCGTCCACGGCATCCGCAGCTTCGTGCCGCGGATGCTGGCCGGCGGCGAAGAGGGCCATATCGTCAACACGGCCTCGATGGCCGGGCTGGTCACGGGCGGAATCGGCACGGCGGTGTACGACGCCTCCAAGCACGCCGTGCTGTCGCTCAGCGAGAGTCTCTACCGCGACCTCCTCATCCGCCAGACGCGGGTGAGCGCCTCGGTCCTCTGCCCGGGCGCGGTGCGGACCAACATCTTCGAGGCGGAGCGCAACCGGCCGGTCGCGCTCGAGCCGGCGGCGGGCGAGCCGCCGGTGAGCGGCATGGCGACGGCGGCTCCGGGCAGTTCGTTCCCGCCCGCAGAAATGGCCCGCCAGGTCTTCGATGCCGTGCGCGCGAATCGGTTCTATGTGCTGGCGGCGCAGCCGGAGATGCTGGAGTGGACGCGGATGGGGCATGAGCGGATGTGGCAGGGGAAGAACCCAGCGGTGTCGCATCGGCTCCTCGCCCAGCGCGACGCCGGCCACCCTGTGGAGTAATGCTGCATGAAGAGGCGATTCTCGCCGGCGTCGCCGGTGATCACCGCATCATCCGGCACCGCCTGCCCCGGCACCGCCTGCCCCGGCACCTGCTTGGTGTAGCCGGCGATGACGGCGCGGGCATCCCAGGTGCCGTAGTCGCCGGTGCCGGCACGCCACCCACAATATCCTGACGGGCACCCACGTGTTCTCCCGCCGCAAGGAGCTTGAGCCTCAGTTGAGTCGGTGGTCGGCGGCAGCCTGCACTGGACGACGATTTGGACTAATTTGACCAAGCTGGAAGGGGCTGACGTGCTCAGTCCGGCTCCAGCAGGAGCCCTCGCCCTGGTCGGCGCCTGGAGTGACGTGGAGGACGAGGCGATTGTCGAGTTCCTCGATCAGGTTCTTCGGTCGCGGGAGGCGGACACCGGCAGGCCGGTGCGTCTGGAGTCATGAAATACCTGTTCGATACTGACATCCTCAGCAACCTGCTCCGCCGCGCGCCATCACCCTACCTCCTTCGCCGCCTGGCTTTGACGCCCGTCGAGGAACAAGCGACCTCCAGCATCACCCTCGGGGAGCTTTACTACAGCGCTCGGCGGCTGGCCGATGGTGGAGACTCCCTGGTTGAACGCATCGATTCGACGCTGCTGCCCAATCTCTCCGTCCTGTCTTTCGATGTCCCAGCGGCACAGCACTACGGAGAACTGCGCGCCGAGCTGGAGCGGGCAGGAACGCCCATCGGTGACGCCAACATGCGCATTGCTGCAATTGCCAAGGCAAATGACCTGACTGTCGTCACGGCAAACATTCGCCACTTCCAACGTGTTGCGGGCCTGTCGGTTGAGAACTGGCTCGTCTAGAAAGCAGGAAGAAATGCCGGCAGCCAGCTAATACCAACGCTCTTTGAGTGGATCGGGTAGTCTGTCATCCTGAGCGGCAGCGAAGGATCTCGGACGCAGACTCACCGCCGAGATCCTTCGCTGCCGCTCAGGATGACATATTCCGGTCTCCTCACGGCGAGATGGTATAAGACTCACCCATGCCCCCCGCCCCCGCTACGGCAACCGCTCGCGCAACCACGGCACCAGCAGGTCGATTAAACGCTCGCGCGGGTCGGGCCTCGTGCTCCCCGGTACCGGCGTCAGGTAGTGGCCCGCCTCCTCCAGCGCGACGAGCTGCTTGTCCGTCGCCGGCGAGGCGTCGAACACATCCTGTGCATCCGGCGGAAAGATGTCGCTGTCCCCAAGGGCGTTGACGATCAGCGTCGGCGCGGTGATCGTGGCGATGTTGCGGGCGAGGACGGCGCGCGAGGAGAGGCCGGACCAGGTGGAGAGCCAACCGCGCGGCGTCATCACCCGCGCCAGCCCGCCCTGAGCGTAGTTCCCCACCATCGGATCGGCGGCGAAGATCGAGCCAAGGGGCCGTTGGTTCGGCTCAATGCTCGGGTCAAGGAAGGCAGGATTGGCGAGCGTGCGATAGATCACCATCACCCAGTCGGCGGCCGCCGCGCGGCGCAGCGCCATCTGTTCCGCCGCCGGCCGGCGCTCGAAGTCGGGTGCAGCCATCGCCTCCCGCGCCGCGCGCTGCCGCTCCAGGTGGGCCTGCGCCGTCGCATCCAGCCGCGCCGTCCGCGCCCGCTGCGCCGCGCGGTAGCCGCTGAGGAACTCCGCGCTATAGATGCTCGCCTGCGGTAGCGGCCGGTACCCGTTCGCCGGATCGTACATATCCAGCGCCGGGTCGCTGAGCAAAGGATCGCCCTCGTCTACGACGGCGGGATCGAGCGTCCGCATCAGGTACAGCCCCTGACCGGGATGGCTGGCGACGCTGATATAGGCGTCTCCCGGTGGCAGATCATACGCACCCAGATCCAGGCGCCAATCGCCGGGGATGTCGCGCAGTCGCTCCCCGGCGGCGCTCACCGCCTGCGACTGATAAAGGGCGAAGAGCGACCCGCCGCCGCTGTTGCCAAAGAGGGCGACCGCCTCGAAGCCCCGCTCGCGCAGCATCTGCTGCCCGGCAGCGATGTCGAGCACAATCCGCTCATGCACCATGTCGCGGTCGTTGTTGAGGTAGCGACTGTTGGCGGCGAACACGGAATACCCCGCCGCCACAAGGCCGGGCACGATGTAGTGCCGCGACATGTCGCCCCGCGGATGCATCAGATGCACCGCCGTCCGTCGCCGCCCACCCGCCGGCGTATAGAGCATCCCCCAGGACTCGACGCCGTCCGCGGCGCGTATGACGATGTGTTCTCGGGGCAGCGATGGATCGATATGCACGGCGGCCCCGGCCCGCTGGGATACGACAGCCTGCATCAATTTGCTCCTTCTCCCCGTCGGCGACCAATCGCGGCCGCGCGGTCGGGCATGACGGCACCCGCCTGGGAGCGCGGGCATCCTGCCCGCCGCATCGCTCGACCCCAATGCGGGCAGGATGCCCGCGCTCCCAGCGGCGTTCCCGCAGTTGTGCAGCGGTCGATGGCATAGCGGCGCGACCATCCCGGCTCTCACACGATCAGCACGTGGAGAATACCTCAAGCACGCTGCCGTCGCCGAGTGACGCCCCGCCGTTGACCGCGGGCATCGCCGTCGCCTAGGCTCATCCCCTCACCTTTGTGTCATCCTGAGCAACAGCGAAGGATCTCGGAGGTCTGTCTGAGACCATGATCCTTCGCCGCCGCTCAGAATGTCAGAACGAGAAGAGTCCACAGCTACCAGCCAGGTATCGAGGGCGTCGAACAATTAAGCCAAACAATCAAAATCGCGCCACAACACCGAACCTGGCAGATACGAACAATCAACCGATCCAGATTCACTGGTGCGACCCACAGGAAATTCGCGAACAATCAATCGCTAGGGAGCCTGCACCATGGCCTACATCGCCGGGATCGACGTCGGCGGCACCTTCACCGATGTCACCCTCACCGAAACCAACAGCGGCCGCACCTGGATCGCCAAAACCCCCTCCACCCCACGCGACCAGTCGATCGGCTTCGTCGCCGGACTGGAAAAAGCCGCGCGACAGGCGGACATCCCTCTCGCTGCGATCGATCGCTGCTTCCACGGTACCACCGTCGCCACCAACACCATCCTCCAGCAGAGCGACACCCGCCTCGGCCTGCTCACCACCGAAGGCTTCGCCTACGTCCTTGAGATCGGCCGCCACGACATCCCCCGCTCCGAGAACTACTTCGGTTGGGTCAAGCCCCGCCGCCCGGTGACACCCGACCTGATCCGCGAGGTGCCGGAGCGCGTCGACGCCACCGGCGCCGTCGTCATTCCCCTCGACGAAGACGCGGCCCGCCGCGCCGTCCGCAGCCTCCGCGACCTCGGCGTCGAGTCGATCGCCGTCTCCCTCCTCTACTCCTTCCTCAATCCCGCCCACGAGCAGCGCCTCCGCGCGATCATCGCCGAGGAGCACCCCGACGCCCTCGTCTCCCTCTCCTCCGACGTCCTCCCCCGCTTCCGCGAATTCGAGCGGACGATGACCACCGTCCTCAATGCCTACGTCGCCCCTCACGTCGGCCGCTACCTCGCCGCCCTCGAGCGCCGCCTGCACGACCGCGGCTGCCCCGCATCACTCCTGATCATGAAATCGAACGGCGGTGTCGTCAGCGCCGAGACCGCCGCCCGCCAGGCGATCCACACCGCCGTCTCCGGTCCGGCGGCCGGCGTGATCGGCGCCGTCGCCGCCGCCCGCGCCGCTGGCTTCGAGGACATCATCTCGATCGATGTCGGCGGCACCAGCGCCGATGTCTGTCTCACCCGCAACGGCCAACCCGAGATCACCGTCGAGGGCCGCGTCGGCGGCTGGCCGATGGAGCTGCCGATGCTCGACATCCACACGATCGGCGCCGGCGGCGGCAGCATCGCCTCGGTCACCCCCTCCGGCGGTCTCGCCGTCGGACCGCGCAGCGCCGGCGCCGAGCCCGGCCCCGCCTGCTACGGCAGCGGCGGCGCCGAACCAACGGTCACCGATGCCAACCTCGTCCTCGGCCGCCTCCCCGCCCACCTGCTCGGCGGCGAGATCGCCCTCAACGTCGACCTCGCCCGGCAGGCGATCGAGACGCATATCGCCCACCCGCTCGGCCTCAGCCTCACCGACGCCGCCGCGGGCATCATCGCCATCGTCGACAACGCGATGATCGGCGCGATCCGCACTGTCTCCATCGCCCGCGGCCTCGACCCCGCCGGCTTCGCCCTCGTCGCCTTCGGCGGCGCCGGCCCCCTCCACGGCATCGCCCTCGCCGAGGCACTCGGCATCGGCACCGTCCTGATCCCACCCCGCCCCGGCGTTCTCTCCACCGAAGGACTGCTCCGCACCGACCTGCGCAACGACTACGTCCGCACCTGCACCCAAACCGGCCCCGACTATGACCTCCCTCGTCTCAACACCATCCTCGGAGAGCTCGAACGCGCCGCCACCGCCGACCTCGCGGCAGAGCACATCCCTTCAGCACGCCGCGCCCTCCGCCGCGCCGCCGACCTCCGCTACCTCCACCAGGGCTACGAGCTCGTCGTCGATGTTCCCAACGGCCCCCTCACCGCCGAATCCCTCCGCCGGATAGAAGACGCCTTCCACGCCGAGCACCACCGCCTCTACAGCTACGACCTGCGCGGCCAGACCGTCGAGCTCGTCAACCTCCGCATCACCGCCACCGGCCTCCTCCCCCACGCTGTCGAAAGCAACGCGCTCCAACACCCCGAACCACCCACATCCCCCGAACCAACCGCCACCCGCACCATCTACTTCGGCCCTGAGACCGGCTGGCTCACCGCCCCCTGCTACCCGCGCGATTCCCTACCAGCACGCGCCGAGCTCCACGGCCCCCTCGCCATCGACCAGAATGACTCCACCACCATCCTCTGGCCTAACCACCGCGCCCGCGTCCACGCGAGCGGGAGTCTGATCGTGGATGTCAGTTCGTAACCTCTCCCCAAGGCGTTGGGAAGGGGAGACACGGGCAGACCTCGGCTGGCTGAAGCCGCCCGTCCTCGAATCTCGACGAAATCCTGGCAGTGGGCAGTCTGCGCGGGGGTGGGGACAGCGATGCGTATCACCGCCCATGGAACTCCGGCGGGCGGCGTTCGCGCCAGGCAGCGTGGCCCTCGGCCTTGTCCTCGGTCAGTTCCAGCGCCATGAAGCGGAAAAGATCGACATACGAGGCATCGGAGAGGTTGGGGATGTCCATACCGCGCAGTAGCGACTCCTTCGCAAGCCGCGCCGCCAGCGGCGGTAGGGTGGCGATGTGTTCCGCGACCTCCAGCGCCTGCTCCATGAGGCGGTCGTGGGGGACGAGCCACTGGGCCAGGCCGATGCGGTACGCTTCCTCCGCCTTGAGGGGAAACCCCATCGCCAGCTTCATTGCCTGGCCGCGGCCAACCCAGCGGGCGAGACGTGGCGCACCGCCGTAGGCGGGGAGGATACCGAGCGCCGCCTGCGGCAACCGCCATTCCGCCCGCTCCGACGCGATCAGCAGGTCGCAACAGAAGGTGACGATGCAGCCGATGCCGACGGCGTAGCCGTTGATCGCGCCGATCAGCGGCTTGGGGAAGTTGGAAAGCACTTCGAACGGCCGATTCTTCTGCTTGGGCAGACCCTTGATAAAGTCCGCCATCGAATCGACCGTATGCGTGCGCGGATTCTTGAGATTTGCTCCGGCGGAGAAGGCGCCGCCCTCGTCGTCGCCGGTGAGGATCGCGCAGCGGATGGCATCGTCGTCTTCCATCTCGGCGAAGTAGCGGGCGATGCCCTCGGTATAGTCGTCGCCCCAGGCATTGCGCGCCTCAGGGCGGCTGAGCGTGACGACGCCGATGGGACCGCGTGTGCTGTAGGTGATGGGCATAGTTACCTGACCCCCCGACCCCCTTCCCTCGCAGGGAAGGGGGAGTCCTCGTCTGGGCGTGGATGCATGTTCAGGATCGGCGGTTCTGGATAGCCGAGGATTTCGTGCATCACCTCGGCGGTGTGTTCGCCGAGGGCCGGTGGTGGGCCGAACGTCAGCGAGTTCGGATGTGATGTCGTCCAGGGGACACCGGGGTGGCGCATCTCGTTGGTGTGGTTGATCCGGATCAGCCGCATGAAGTCGCGCGCGGCGAATTCGGTGTGTGTGGCGAGATCGCCGGCGTGGCTGACGACACCGGCGGCCATGCCGGCATCGCGAAGGCGGCAGATCAGTTCGACGACGTCCAGATCGCGCGACCAGCGGGATAGATCAGATAGGAACTGATCCTCGATCCGGCGACGAGCGGGAACCGAGAAGAGAGACGGATCGTCGTAACCGCTCAGGCCGGCGATGGCGATTAGGCGGCGGAACTGTGCATAGCTTTGGACACTGAAGGCGATCCAGCGGTCGTCTCCTCGCGCGGGGATCACACCCTGCGGGGCGTGGACGGCGGAGCGGTTGCCGGACGGGCGGGTCCGTTCCGGGTCGACCTGGGCGGCGATCACCCCCTCCGGCAACGTCGTGATCAAGCAATCGACCATCGACTGGTCGATCACACACATGCCGGGCAGGCGGCCGGCCCGTTTCGCTTCGAGCGCCGCGAGGACGACCGTCGCGGCGAAAAGGCCGGAGACTGGGTCGGCCCAGGTGCCGGAGATACCCAGTCCCTCCTCGCCGGGGTAGCCGGTGAGGGCGACGATGCCGCTGTAGGCGTGGAGCGAGTTGCCATAGGCGACGTACGTCCGCTCCGGTCCGCTCTGACCCAGGCCGCCGATGCCGATCGAGATCACTTCCGGGTTCGCCCGCTCGATCGCCTCACGCGTGAAACCCATCGCCGCGAACTGACCGGCGCGGAAGTTCTCGATCACCACGTCGCTGACGGCGATCAGGTCCAGCCCAGCCTGCACACCCCACGGTTGGGTGAGGTCGAAGTCGACGCTCTTCTTCGAGTAGTTGAGCGCGTGGAAGAGGCCGCTGTTGTCGACACTGCGCTCGCCGAGATACGGCTCGAAGCGGCGGAACTGGTCGGGGCGCTGGTGCCACTCCACCCGGATCACCTCGGCGCCGAGCGTGCCGAGGATGCGCGTGCAGACCGGGCCGACGAGCACGCGGCTGAAGTCGGCGATGCGGATGCCGGCCAGCACCGTCGCGTTTGCGCTCATACCACCCCCACCTGCTGAAACGCATCGTAGTCTTCGGCGTCCATCCCGATCAGACGCAACGCATCCAGTGTGTGTTCGCCGATCGCGGGGCCACGGCCATGCGACGAGAGGGGAGCATCGTCGACGATCCAGGGGTTGGAGGGCATCAGCACGCCGTCCGGCTCCGACGGTGCGAAGAAGCCGCGCGCCCGCTCGTGCTCTGATCTGAGAACCATGTCCATGTCGCGGACGACAAACACGGGCACGTTCTCGGCCTGACAGCGCTCCATCACCTGTTGGGCGGGCATGTCTTTGAAGTGCTCCTCCAGGCAGACGCGCAGCGCATCCCAGTTTGCGCCGCGGTCGAGTTGGGTGGCGAAGACGGGGAGGTTCGTCCAGTCCGGCGCGCCGAGCACGCGGAGCAGCCCGTCCCACTGATGCTCCTCGATCATCGAGATCGAGACGCGACCATCCTTCACCCGGACGAAACCGTTGGTCGAGCGCGTCGGGCGGCCGGCGGCGCGCAGGCGGCTGGGCACCGTGCCGGCGTACTCCCACCAGGGGATGTTGAGCACCATCATTGATGCCGCCGACGCCTGCACGGAGACATCGTTGCGCACCGTCTCGTCCGTGACCCGACCAAGCGCCAGCCCCTGCAGGAACGCGATCGCGCTGTAGAGGCCGCCGATGTAAGAGGACTGACCGCCGCCGGTCATCTCGATCGGGTACTCGCGCGCGGGGTCGTCGACGCGGCCCGGCGTCATATAACCGACGCCGCCCTCATGAAAGTCGACGAATTCGCTCTCCGGTTCGGTCGGATGCGGCGCCCCCCGCGATGAGACACTGACGATGCTGAAGGGACACTGTCCACCGAGGGCCGTCTCACCAGGCTCGACACGCTGCCATGCGGCCCGATCGGCGATCACACCGTCGAAGACCGCGGCGAGCCGGCGGGCAAGCTCCTGGCCGTCCTCCAAGTCAAGATCGACGGTCACGCTCCGCTTGCCGCGGGCGAGAAACTCGAAGAGGCCGCTGACGCCGCTGGGCAGCAAGGGACGGTGGCGCCGCAGACGGTTGCCCCGGCCGGGCGCTTCCAACATCCAGACCTCGGCGCCCAGGTCGGTCAGCAGTTTGCCGGCAAAGCTCACCGCGCGGGACTCGCCCGCCTCCAGCACGCGCACTCCAGTAAGGAAGGCATCGGCCATCGACCGCGACCTCCGAATCGATCTGGGTCGGTACGCTCGTCCATGGCGGACCGCGACACCGACCAAGTGTACCGCCCCGGGAAACGAGAATCCCGCCGGCGATGGCGCCGCTTCGGCAAGCGGTTACGATATCCGCGGCCGGCGTAGGTCTGCGGCTATGCCTGCTCCGGCTTCCCAAAGACGGTATAGTTCGTATCGTCCTCCAACGCCTCGGCCCCCTCGGTCGGCAGCCGCTTCGCCCAGACCAGCGCCGAGGCGATGTCCTCCTCCCAGACCTCGGACGGAAGTTCGTACAGCACCTCGATACCGTGGCCGTCTGGGTCAGAGATGTAGACGCTGTGCGTCATGCCGTGGTCGACCCGGCTGTGGAACGGAACTCCTTTGCTCTGCAGAAATTTGAGCTGTTGTAGCCAGGACTCTCGATCCGGGTACTTGATCGCGATGTGATTGACGCCGGTGCGGCGGCCCATCATGCTCCATGGTTCCGACGGATCGGCAAGCTCGTCAGGGTTGACCACCTGCGCCAACGCCAGGTCATGATGGCGGGAACCATCCTGTCCCGCGTAGAAGCGCATGCGGAACGGCCGGTCCTCCGGTAGCGTGCCGACCTGCTTGAACCCGATGACCTCGGTCCAAAAGGTATGCGCGCGCTCGATATCCCGGACGTTGAGCACGAGATGGTTGACCCCCGACGGCTGCACGGCCTCGGCGGGAGTGCCCACATCGGTTTGCTGTGCGGTCATGCAATCCTGCTCCTTTCACCTACCTGCTCCGAGCCGGTGCTGCATCAAGCAGCGCCTGGTACGTCGGATTATCCTCCATCGAGCCACTTCGCGGGTGCCCCTCCCCTTTACCAAGCCACAACAGCATCGCCGCATACCCCCGCCACGGTCGCCACGCTTCGCTGCGTGTCTCAACGTCGGCCGGCGACGGCAATCCCGACTCTGTTGCCAGCGCCCGCCGTAACCCGAGATCACCCGACGGGAATGCGTCGCGTTCGCCGCACGCCCGCAGCGCGATATAGTGGGCGGTCCACGGTCCGATACCGGGCAGCGTGCAGAGATGCGCCACGGCATGATCGAGGCCGGCCGAGGCGTCGAGCCGAAGGTGTCCGGTGGCGATCGATGCGGCGAAGGATTGGATCGCGGCGGCACGGCGGGATGGGAGACCAATGACCGTGAGATCGGAAGAGGCTATTACCTCCGGCAGCGGGAAGAGATGTGTCAGCCCCAGCTGGTCGATGCCCGGCACCGGCGTACCGAAGCGCTTCACCAACCGGCCGGCGAGGGTCGTTGCGCCGCCGACCGTGACCTGCTGGCCGAGGATCGCGCGCACGCCGAGCTCGAAGGGATCCCATGCGCCGGCAATGCGAACACCCGGCAGGCGTCGCAGCGCCTCCTCCACAAGCGGGTCGTTCGAGAGGCCGGCGGCAACTGCTACCGGGTCCGCGTCGAGGTCGAAGACCCGCCGTGCCCGCGCGACCAGGTGGGAGAGGCAGTCGAGATTGGGGAGATGGATGCGCAGGCGCAGGCGGGCGGCGTCCGTCTCATCAGAGAGTTCGACGACACCGGGCTGGCCATCGACATGAATCGTGCGGCGATACCACGCCCCGTCGATCGACTCGACACCGGGGATCGCCCGCGGCCGCAGGTAGGCGAGCATGGCGTTCCAGGCGAGCGGCGGCCGGTAGGGTAGGCGCAGTTCCAGGCCGCCGTCGGCGCTGGGTGGGTCGATGCGACGGCGCCGCTGTCGAAGTTCCGCCGGTGACGCGCGGAAGATCTGTTGCATCACCCGGTTCATCTGACGGACGCTGGCGAACCCGGCCGCGAAGGCGATGTCGGCGATGCGCAGGTTCGTCTCGTCGAGTAACCGGCGGGCGAGGTGTGCACGCCGGCTGCGGGCGACAGCATCGGGACTCGCGCCGACGTGCTCGCCGAACAGCCGCCGCAGGTGCCGCGCACTCACCCCCAGCGATGCGGCGAGTTCGTTCTCACCCGCCTCGTCGAGCGCGCCGTCGGCGATGCGCCGCAACGCCCGGCAAACCAGTTCGGACGCGCTCACCCACGCCGCCGGACCCGGCTCACGCTCTGGACGGCAGCGACGGCAGGGACGGAATCCGGCCGTCTCCGCCGCCGCCGCAAACTCGAAGAGCCGGACGTTCTCCGGCAGCGGCCGGGCGGGACAGCCCGGCCGGCAGTAGATGCCGGTCGTGACGACGGCGCGGAACGAAGACCGATCCGCGGGGTAGCGTTCGGTGATGTACGCCTCCAGTTGGGCCGAGGTGAGAGTACGTCCCATCAGCTATACCTCCCGGTCGAGACGCAGCAGTGCGCCCCGCTGCATCGCCGGATCGATCGCCTCCCAGAATGCGTGCGTGTCGAGGTAGGCGATCTCCTCGACGATC
>JBFXAN010000086.1:0-25589 GCA_050184225.1 Dehalococcoidia bacterium
TGCCTCACAGACTGTTCCTGGTCTGCATGGTGTTCCGGGTTCCCTCGACAAGTTCGACACCGGCCGTGAGCTGCGACGCGGTGTTGACCAGCGCCAGATGGGTAAACGCCTGCGGAAAGTTGCCCAGCTGCCGCCGGGTAATCGGGTCATACTCCTCCGACAACAGGCCCAGATCATTGCGAAGCGTGAGGAGACGCTCGAACAATTCGCGCGCCTCCCGCGTGCGTCCGATCGTCGACAGTGCATCCACCAGCCAGAATGAGCAGGGCAGGAACGAACCTTCCACACCGGACAGGCCATCCACCGCTCCTGCATCCGCTGCGGTCGAGTAGCGATCCACAAGACCGTTGCGTGTCAACGATTGCTGAATCGCCTCGACCGTGCCCACCAGGCGCTCATCGGTGGGAGGCAGGAAGCCGTGCGTGGCGATCAGCAACACGCTGGCATCGAGTTCCTGTGAGCCGTAATACTGGGTAAACGTGCGGCGTTGTGGGTCATATCCTTCGCGGCAGATCTGATCGTGGATCTCGTCCCGAATGTGCCGCCAGCGGTCAACCGGTCCTTCAAGATTGAATCGCTCGGCCATTCGCACAATCCGGTCGAACGCGACCCATGCCATCACTTTGGAATGGGTGAAGTGCCGTTCTGGCCCTCGTACCTCCCAAATACCTTCGTCGGGTTGCGACCAAACGTTCTCCAGTTCCTCATAGGTCCGGAGAACGTTCCGCCACCGGTTCGGCTCCGGACGGCGGTTGAGCAGTTCCGCCCCCTGGTACATCACGTTGCCGACTTCACCGAAGATGTCGAGCTGAAATTGCTCTGATGCGGCGTTGCCGATGCGTACGGGTGCGGAGTCTTCATATCCACCGAGCCAGGGCAGCGTGTACTCGTTCAGCCGGCGCTCGCCGGCGAGGCCGTACATGATTTGCATCTGCTGGGGGTGACCGGTGACAGCCCGGAGCATCCATTCTCGGAAGGACACTGCCTCCTCCGTATAACCGCCGAGCATAAGCGCCCGCAGCGTCAGCGCCGCGTCCCGCAGCCAGCAGAAGCGGTAGTCCCAGTTGCGTTCGGCGCCGATCGATTCCGGCAGTGAGGTCGTCGGTGCGGCAACAATGCCGCCGGTCGGTTCATACGTCAGCGCCTTCAGCGTGATCAGGGAGCGCACGACCGCGTCGCGCCACTCGCCCGTGTAGGTGCAGCGACCCGCCCACTCACGCCAGAACGCCGCGGTTGCCTCCAGCGCGGCGTTGGCCTCAAGCGGTTCCGGTTGTGGCAGATATGATGGGTGCCAGGAGAGCACCAACGGGAGGCGCTCGCCGACGCCAACGGTGAACTCCGCGACGATGCTATCGTCCGACACAGTGAGGCCCGCCGGCGTCCGGAGGATAACCGCATTCGGGCCGGCGACGGCGTTCATACCGCCCGCGACCGGCTCGATCCAGGGGATGCTCTCGCCGTAGTCGAAGCGAGCGGTTAGCTCTGAGCGCATTGGCACGCGCCCACGCAGTCCCTCGACGATGCGGATGAGATGGGCAGTGTCTCCCGTGCGCCGCGGCATGAATTCGACGATACGGACAGCGCCGTCCTCCGTCTCTACCTCACGCTCCAGCACCAGGGTGTCATCACGATAGCGCCATTGCTGCCCGCGGACGTCACCGGTTGGCGCCAGCAGCCACCGTCCATGGCGAGGCTCGCCCAACAGCGCGGCGAAGCATGCGCCGGAGTCAAAGCGCGGCAGGCAGAGCCAGTCAATTGAACCGTCTCGCCCGACCAGGGCAGCGGTCTGCAGGTCGCCGATCAACCCGTAATCCTCAATGCGCAGCGCCATGGTGATTCCTCCGGAAGCAGGCATTTCCTCACACCTGCACCATCGTATGGCTGTGGATGAACGGGCATCACCCTGCGCCACATTCACTCGGGTGAGCAAGGGTGGACCTTCAAACGTTCAGGCCGCCGATCGAGACTCGCGCGCATCGGCAACAAACGGACATCGCGGAATTCGATCGTGTGGTCGGTGGGTGGTGGCAGCGATCGTACCGGGTCGGTGACGGCACGCGGCACGTCGATCAATTCAAACAGGCGCCGGGCTGCTGCCTGACCTGCCTCAATAGAGAACGCGCGTGCGGATTGCACACCCTACGCCGCGCAGAACCGCCGGACGATCTCGTACATGAGATAGCAGCCCATTTCGAAGTTGACGATTGAGATCTTCTCGTTGTTGCCGTGGAAGCCGGCCGCCTCCTCGGCGGACAGCAGCACCGGGATGAACCCGTAGGCCGGAATGCCACGCTCGCGCAAGAACTTGTTATCGGTTCCCCCAACGGTCATCGTTGGAAGAATCACCAGCCGAGGCAGCGGTTCCACCCGCTCCGGCGCGGCGGTGCCTTTGGCGTCCTCCACGGTCCTCGTCGGGAGGACGACGGCGTCCTCCATCGCCTCAGTGACGACCTGCTGGATCACGGCGAAAAGCTCGGTGTCCCAGGGACACTCGACCGTGTCGCTGTGAAAGTCGCGGACGAACTCGACCGTGATGCGGGGATCATCGATCCGGGCGATCACCTGCTGGCGCCAGTCCTCCGGATCCTGCTCCGGGAGCAGGCGGCAGTCGAGCGTCGCCTCGCTGCGGGCGGGGATGACGTTGATCTTGGTGCCGGCCGCGAGCATGGTGATGTTCAGCGTGTTGATGAACATCGCCTTCAGGGCGGCGTGCTCTTCGATCAGGCCGGGCAGGATCGCCTCGATGTCACCTTCCGGCACGTAGCCGGCGGATTGCAGCCGGCGCAGGTATTCGCGGGTCATCGGCGAGACGGTTGGGGCACGCTCCCAGTCGGCCAGCTTCACCAGCGCGCGGGCGAGATGGACGGCGGAGTTGTCGCGATGCGGGCGGCTGCCATGGCCGGGTTTGCCGATCGCGCGCAGGCGGAGGCCGCAGGCCTTCTTCTCGGTGGTGGCGACGGGCATGATCCGGGCCGGCCGGCCGAGGAACTCGCCCATGCCCATGCCGCCTTCGCTCAGCTCGTACTCGACATCGACCAGTTCCGGACGGTTGTCGCAGAGCCACTTCATCCCCCAGGCGCCGCCGGCTTCTTCGTCGGGTACGCCGCAGAAGATCACGTCGCGGGCGAGCGGGGTCGTGGTGCGGGCGAGCAGGAGGAAGGTGATGAGCTGCATCACACCCGCGCCCTTCATATCGACGGCGCCGCGGCCGAAGATGAAGCCGTCCTTGATCACGCCCGCGAACGGCGGCACGTCCCAGTAGTCTGCCTCGACGGGGACCACGTCGAGATGGTTGCAGAGCATGAGGGACCCCTCCCCCCGACCCCCTCCCCCCGCTGCGCGCGGAGAGGGGGAGTTTTCGTTCGCCGCATACAGGCGGGCGTAGACGATCTCGCGGTTGGGGGCGGTTTCGATGTATTCGACGGGGATGCCTTCCGCCTCGATCAAGGCACCGAGGTAGCGGGCAGCGGGCGCTTCGTCGCCGGGTGGGTTGACGGAGGCGATCTGGAGGTAGCGGACGAAGATATCCAGCGCCTCGGCGTGGATTGATGGCCAGTCGATGGGAACCATACCGAACCCCCCGGCCCCCTTCCCTCGCAGGGAAGGGGGAGTGTTGGTCAACCATGGTGGAACGAGTGCGGATTTCGCTCGTTCCGGCACCCTTCCTCTTCAGGGCGAGCGTGCTGTCGTGCAGTGATGGTGTCGATAGGCAGTGTGTGGTTCATGGTGCGGGGTGTGGGGGTGAGGCGCAATGGTGCGGCTGTCGGGCAGGGCGATGCTGGGTGGGGCGCTATCGGAGCGGCCAGGATGCGTGCTGGTTGTTGTCGGCGCCTTCGGTCAGGCGGCGGGGGGCGCCGCCGGTGGCGGGAACAACGAAGACCTGCTGGCTGTTAATGTCCTGGTTGGAGTGGAAAAGGATGTGCTTGGCATCCGGCGACCAGGACGGCTTCTGGTTGAAGAAGCTGTTGGTGATCTGGCGGCGGTTGCTGCCGTCCGCGTTCATGACGTAAATGTTCCACCGCCCGCTGTCTGAGGACGAGAAGGCGATCTGCTTTCCATCCGGCGACCAGGCCGGCATGACATCCTTCGCCGATCCGGTGGTGACCTGTGCCGGTGTGCCGCCGCTGACATCCTGCACGAAGATATGCTGCACCCCGTCGACCTTGTCGGAGTGATAGGCGATCGACCTGCCATCGGGAGACCAGCTGGCGTTGCCGTCTGTCTGCTGTCCGCTCGTCAGTTGCCGCGGCTCGCCCCCCTCGGCCGGTACAATCCAGAGATGATCGCGGCCATCGCGATTTGACGTAAAGACGATCTCCGATCCATCGGGCCGCCACGCGGGGCTGTGGTTGTTGCTGGCGTCCTTGGTGATGCGTTGCACCTGGCTCCCGTCGATCGTCATCGTGTAGATCTGCTGGGAGCCGTCGCGGTTGGAGACGAAGGCGATGCGTGAGCCGTCTGGTGAAAGCGCCGGTTGCGTGTCGTCGCTGGCGCCGTCGGTCAGCGCGCGCCGGCCGCTGCCGTTGCCGTTCATCCGAAAGATATGCCACTTGCCGTCGATTCCCTGGTAGACGATCGGCGCCGCCTCGCCGGAGCGGGCGCCGGCGAGCGGATCGGCGACGGTAAAGCTGACTTTGCCGGCAACGGCCGGATCGAGCGGCATGTGATCGCTGCCGCCGAGCACCACCCAGATCGTGTGTTCGCCCGGAGCGATGCCGGGGAAAGCTTGAGTGGTCGCATCGGTGTGGACGATCCCCGCCTGGCCGACCGGGATCGGCGTGCCGGAACCGACGATCTCGGCGGGATCGCGGTCGAGGAAGTAGTGCAGATGCCGCGCCTCCGGGTCGCCCTCGCCCGCCGGCTTGAGCGTCGCGCCTTCGACCGCCACCTGCACCGTCACGGGATCACTGACACGCCCTCCCTCCGCCGGCTGGAGAATGGCGAGGGTGGGCTGACCGGCCGTGCCGCTGCTCCCGCCGTCCTCTGACGGCGTCCTTGTCTCTGGCGGCGCCTCGGACGCGGTCGTGCCGCTGCTCGACTGCTCGCCATCGCCAGGAAGAAGCACAACCAACAGGAGGATAGCGGCGACGAGCGCCACCGCGCCCAACGCCGCCAGCGGCACCAACGGAAGCCGGCGTCCGGCCGAATCCGCTCGCGCCGTCCCCGTGCCGGCGGGGGCGGACGCCGAAGGCGCCGGCGCCGGCAGACTCCGCGGTGCCGGCGGTTCGGGGACAGCCTGCGCCGGCGCAACCGCTGCCACCACTTCGCCCGCGGCGTCTGGCTGATCCGCCGCGTTCTCTTCAATCTCAATCGACAATGGTGCGTCAGCGGGAGGTGGTGGGGTGGCGACCGCGCTGGCGATCGCACCGGCGGCGGCTGGTGCTGCCGCGGCCACATCGACGCGTGCGGGCGCTGGTTCCTCGTCGTGCCGGTCAACATCGCGGATCGCGCGGCGCAATGCGGTCACCAGTTCGGCGGGCGCTTGGTAGCGGTCCGAGGGGTTCTTCTCCAGGCACCGCTCGACGATCACCCGGACCGACGCGGGTACGGTATCGGGTAGAGTGGGCGGTGGCGCGGTGAGATGCAATTCCATCGTCTTCCATGGCGTCGACCCATTGAACGGCCGGTCGCCGACGAGTGCCTCGTAGAGCACGACGCCGAGCGAGTAGATATCCGACCGGATGTCGCCGGTTTCCTCAGCCCGCTCCGGCGCGGCGTAGTCGGGTGTGCCGAGGAAGACGCTGGCTGTCGTGATGTTCGAGAGTCCTTCCATGCGGGCGATGCCGAAGTCCAGCACCTTCACATCGCCCGCCGGCGTGATGTAGATGTTCTGCGGCTTGATGTCGCGATGGACGACGCCACGATCGTGGGCGGTCTGCATGGCGCGGGCGACATCGATCGCGATCGACATCGCCTCGGCCGGCGGCAGCGCGCCCTGCTTTGCGATCAGGGCGCTGAGGGACTCGCCGGGGACGAACTCGAGCACGAGATATGGCACGCCGTTGTACTCGGAGACATCGGTCACGCGGGCGATGCGCGATGAGTGGAGGTTGGCCGCGATCTCGGCCTCCCGCTTGAGGCGTTGCAGAAATTGGGGGGAGCGGGCGAGAAAGGGATGGGGGATCTTGATCGCGACGGCGCCGCCCGTGTGCAGATCCATCGCTTGATAGACGACGGACATGCCGCCGGAACCAAGCTCATCCTGGATCAGGTAGCGGTTGGAGAGAATCTCTCCAAATGTGACCACGGCCAGCCCCCTCACCAAGCCATGCCGCTGGTGGTTCGCGTGACCCCCGGCTGCCCAACGCGAATCGCCTTTGACTGACGCGCGTCGCGATCGTCCGCACCGTGGCAGCTCGCCTGAGCATGGTCATCATACGGCCAAAATTGGATCCTGCCATGTCATCTACGATACAGAGCGCGCAGAATTTCACGAGTATCATCAGTGGCAGCTTTGATACTCCGGCGCTGGAGGGATAGTCATGGCGAAGCACGGTGTCATCCGCGCGTTGTTGATCGGGATCGGTATCACGCTCCTCTTTGCGGGCACCGCCCAGGCACAGACGCCGCCGGCCACGGTGAAGATCACCGCCCCGGCGGATGGGGCAACGATCGATGGACCGGTGATGGTTGGTGTGGAGGTCAATGGTGCGACGGTCAAGCACTGGAACGAACAGGACCCGACCGCCGTTCATCACCATCTCCTCGTCGATGTCGACCCATCGACGGTGGTCCAGGCGGGCGTACCGCTGCCGCCGGGACAGTCGAGCATCATCCACACGATCGATCTCAACCGGGAATTGATGGACCTCGCCCCCGGCCCGCATACCGTGACGGTCGTGCTCACCGGAACGGACCACGTTCCATTTTCGCCGTCGATTCAGGATCAGGTGTCATTCACGGTCCGAGGGGCGGCGGGGGCACTGCCTCGCACGGGGACAGGTGGCGGCCTCCTCGGCGACACAACGCTTCCGGTGCAAATTGCCCTGGCCGTTGTCGCGGCGATCGTCGCCGGCATGGGCGGGCTGCTGATCCGGTCGCGCATCCGCTGAGGTCGCGGCCGGCGCTGAGGCCGATACCGATGCGGCGGCGGTCGATTCCGATCAGCCGCCGCGCGGCTGCATGAACTTCTGGGCCATACCGAGCAGATCGTCCATCATCGAGCCGTCTTTGTCCGCATCGAGGAAGCCGCCGAGGACATCCATCAGTCCACCGGTGCCGCCTCCCTGCTGCGGGACCGTTGACATCGCGCCGCCCTGGGACATCTTCTGGGCGAGGATGCCCATGACGGCAGCGCCGAGTACCGGCAGCATCTGTTTGAGGATGGACGAGTCAACCCCGGTTTTTTCCGAGGCGAACGCCGCGACGTTACGGCTGACATCCTTGCTGCCGAACACATGGCCAAGAATGGCGTTGCCATCCTCGATGCTGGCCGGTTGCTCAAGAAGTGACGGGTCATTGAGATAGCGCTGGTGATCGCCGGTCTGAACGGCATTGATCAGCGACTCCGCTCCGCCGGGTTGCTGAATGTTGTTCTCAATGCCGCGTGCGAGAGCGGGCACCATGCTCTCGGCAGCGGCTTGTACCGTCTCCTCCGGAAGACCGAAGCGCTTCGCGAGTTCCTGCATGAGCGACTGGTCGCTGAGAACGCCGTTGAGGAGTGTCGATGCCTGAGTCATGTGCCGGCCTCCGTAAACTCCCACGGTGCTGTCGCCATCTGCTGCCAGTCTACCGAGGCCGGCCAACCGTTGTCGATGTGACACCAGACTCGCGGACATTGGCTCCCGCTCGCGCATATACCAGCGGAGCGTTCGATGCCGATGACCGTGCCGTCGGGTGCTTTGAAGCAAATCCGGCATCCGGTGTGACGGTTGTCATGCTAAAGTGACGCGACGGCCGTCATGCATTGCCATTCCAGATGTCGACGGCCCACCTCCACTCCCCGCCGCTCTCTTCCCAGACGACGACGTACTTTGCGGTGTCGGTGGACTCAGCACCGCCCTCCGGCCGGATCGTCAATGTTGCCCGTCCGATCTCGCGTGCCATCTCGCCGCTCATGCTCAGGTCGAGCGTTTCAAGGTTGACGGCACGGATGCCGGCATCCATCGCCGCCTGCCAGAATCCCTGGATGTTCTCGCGGCCCTGAACCATGTCGCTGCCCGGTGGCAGGATGGTCGCATCCTCGGTGTATACGCCCGCCGCGCCGGCCGCGTCGCCGCGATTGAACGCTGCGACGAACTGTGCGTTGATGCGATCGATCTCCTGCCGGACGTTGCTTGCTTGTTGGACCATGTCCTTCTTCCTCTCTTTACACTCCCGCCGGCACCGTCTGTTAGATGCTCGGCGTCGCCGCGAGTACTCGGCTGCCGACGGGTTCCTGACGTAACCATCCGGCAACCCGCTCGCCGATCATGATGCAGGTCAGGTTCGTGTTCGCTCGTGGGATCGTCGGCATGATCGAGGCGTCCGCCACGCGCAGGCCCTCGATCCCGCGGACCCGGCCTTCCTGGTCCACCACTGCCTCCGGGTCGTCGGCTGGTCCCATCTTGGCCGTACCGACCGGGTGGAAGGTTGTGCCGATCGTCATCCGCAGCAGACCTTCCAGTTGTTCGTCCGAGGCCATGATCTCGTCGGTGAGGATCGGAACACGCTCGACGAACGCCTGCACCTCCGGCGCCCCGGCGATCTGCCAGCAGAGACGCAGGGCCTCGATCATCCGCTGGACGTCCAGCGGATCAGCAAAGTAGTTGAGGTCGAGCCGCGGCTGCACGTTTGGGTCGGCGCTGGTCAGGGTGAGGCGGCCGTGCGAGCGTGGCCGCTGGAGTGAGGCGACGATGCCGATCACGACCGGCGCCCCCAACATTTCCGCGATCGCCGGATCGAGCGGCGCCACGTCGAGGTGGTTGGCCGGGTAGATCTGCATGTCGTTGAATTCATCGGAGCTTGGCGTCGTGTAGCGGAGCAGGATCTGGATCTGCGGGTTGGCGTAATCCCACGCGTCCGCCTTCGGGATCAGCGGCAGCACGGCCATCGGGTGGTCCCAAAGGTTGCCGCCGACACCCGGCAGATCGATCACCGGCTCGATACCCAAGGCCCGCAGGTCTGCCGCTGGGCCGATGCCGGAGCGCATCAGGATCGCGGGCGAGGCAACGGCGCCGGCGGAGAGGGTGATGCGCCGGCCGTAGACCTGTTGCCGTTCGCCGCCGCACTCGACTTCGACGCCGACCGCGCGGCCGTCCTCGATCAGCACGCGATGGACGAGGCAGTTGCCGCGCACGGTGAGGTTCAGCCGGTCACGCGCGGGTAGCAGGTAGGCGATCGCGGTGGAGAGGCGCACGCCCTCCCGCTTGTTGTGCTGGATCACACCGAACCCGGTCGCGTCGGGATTGTTGTGGTCCGCGACGTCTGCGAAACCGAGCCGGCGCAGCACGGACATGTAGGCCTGCGATATGGGCGTCAGTTCGTCCGGTTGCCATCGGCGGATCAACAGCGGCCCGCCTTGGCCATGGAGATCGCCGCCCTCATCCTGATCGTCTTCCAGCTTGCGAAAGAGTGGCAGCACCTCCTGCCAGGCCCAGGCGGGATTACCCAGCGACGCCCATTCGTCGTAGTCGGCGGGCACGCCGCGCAAAGCGACGGTGGCGTTGACGGCGGAGGAGCCGCCCGTCACCTTGCCCCGCGGATAGCGGATCGTCCGGCCGGGCAGCGCCTCGGCCGTGAAGTGCCAGTCGTGATCGACGACAGACATGTTGTGGCCGTCGATCAGGTCGTGCGGCGTTTCTTCCGGCGACCGGTAGTCCGGCCCTGCCTCGAGGAGGAGCACCGACCGCTCCGGATCCTCGCTCAACCGCGCGGCCAGCACCGCTCCCGACGAGCCACCGCCGACGATGATGTCGTCATACGTAACCGACATGGCGAATCCTCCAATCGTTATGGACATCACGCTGCGAGCAATGCTCACTATACTCAGAAAAGCGACGGTTCGATATAGAAAAAGCGGAGACGGAATATGACATGATGTGGAGTCAGATGGAATCCGTTGTACGGGCCCGGTCAACACCGATTCTCCCGGCTGACATAGCGACGCTTGACCGCGCCCGACCCGACCGATACAACAGCCACAGAGCGTGATCGCGACACTCCGATCCCCGCGACAGGAGACGAGACGAAGCGCCGTCGTGTGGCCCGATCGTCCGCGCCATGTGACGCATCCGTCGCTCCCTTGCCCCAGCCCAACAGGAGGACCCGGTGGAGCAACCGAAGCCTGAGTCAATCGACAAGATGTGGAAGTATGCGGAGAAGTTCGCGGAGAAGTCCGGCACGAAGCTGCATCCGCAGCGGGAGATCACCGAAGGCGTCGTGTTGGGCCTCGCGTCGAACATCGACAACTACGGCCGGCCGCTGTGCCCCTGCAACTTCTATCCGGTGAAGGATGAAGAGGGTAAGTGGCCGGAGGATCTGTACCTGCCGCGCGAGGAAGAGGTGAAGCGGCGGACGTGGATCTGCGCCTGCGATGAGATGCAGATCTACAAGTACTGCCACTGCCTGCTCTTCGTGAACGACGACGGCCTGCCGATCACCGAGTACCTGCCCGAAGATCACGAGGGACGGGAGATCTACGGCTTGATCCCCGATCCGACGCCGGGACAGGGCCGCGCGCTCGGCCGGATCCAGGAACGCAAGCAGCAGGAACCCGAATAGGTGGCCACGCCGACGGGGTTTACCGCCAAGGACCAAGACGCCAAGGCACCAAGCTTGAATTGGACTTGGCGCCTTGGCGCCTGGGTGGCTGATTTCGAGTGACGATCAGCCGTCGGGGGCGGGACGGTGTTGCTGGATCACCGTGCAGCGCGTGCCGTCGTCGGTGCAGCCGAGCCGCTGCTTCGCTTCATCACCGGGGACTACGTCTGACCGCCACGCCTCCCAGGCGCCGCCCGCACCGAGGTAGCCGGAATACAGCTTGGCGATGTATTGATCGGTCGCCTCGATCGTGTCCCACGTCATCGCCCGCAGCGCGGGATGGTCGTCGCGCAGTTGTGTGAGGATCAGCTTGACCAGCGATGACGCCCTGGTCGGGTCCATGATGTCGCGGACGACCTCCTCGTCGCTGAGCCGGTGGTGATAGCCGAAGTCGCCCGCGATTCCCTGGGCAAAGGCCCAGTCCAGCGCGCTCCGGGCCGTGTGGGGGCGGATGTTGAAGCGTCCGATCGACCAGTCGGCGGCGTACGCCTCCAGCGGCGCGCTCCGCGCTGCCTGATCCTGCAACTCCTCGGCCGTGCCACGTAGCGGGCTGAGCTGTGCCTGCCACATCTCCTCGGCCGTGCCGACGACCTCCACCACCCACTGGGACGGGATGCGAACCTCGACCGTGCTCACCTCATCGCCTGATTTCGTGCAGCCTGTCAGCGCGGCCATCACCCACCCGGCGATGACCATGAGTTGCAGCAGTTTCATTCGTTTGGGCACGAGTTGATCATCAGGTCAGCCAATGCTCCAAGTTCGTTCCCATCGATTCTCCATTCAGCAATCGGCCGAGGGCATCAACAAGCCGTCCAGGTGTTCGAGGATCGTGCCGTGAGTAACGCCGGTTCGTGGTGAAAATTAGTCCCGCGTACGGACGTCCATGCTGTAGTTCGTTCGATGCAA
The DNA here is from genome assembly GCA_050184225.1 of Dehalococcoidia bacterium. Lineage (GTDB taxonomy): Bacteria > Chloroflexota > Dehalococcoidia > CAUJGQ01 > CAUJGQ01 > JBFXAN01. Next base: position 11,647 of record JBFXAN010000086.1, read on the forward strand.
TCACCCGAAAGTCGGCGACGTTCTCGGTGACGATGAGACGTTGTTCTGCCTGTGCCGCCGAGAAAATGACGGTGTCGGCCTGACCGCGAAGATCGGGCCGATCCTGGACTGCGATCGCGTCGTGACCATGCCGACGCAACTGCTCCGCAATCGCCGCCGACCACATTTCATCAAGCAGAAGCTTCACCGTTCGAACAGCGCCTGTTGCCGACGCCAGGCCGCCTCTGCTTGTTCAGCTTCGTCGTCAACACGCTGGATCCAATCGTCAATCTCCTCGCGGAAGTCCACGTAATAGCGCAGGACTGTTTGAACTTGCTCAGGGCTAAGGCCGGCAAGGATAGCGATCTGCTGAATCACTTCTTCATGTATCGACTCAGTTTCTTGAAAGAGGCGTGCCACTTCCCAAACATCTGGGCCGCCGGCCAGGCCGGGGCGGCGGCCTGCCGGGCCAGGTCGGAAGACGATCCCAGGATGCGCCTCAATGCGCAGTCCCTCCTCCAGCAGCGTTTTGGCTACATGCGAGCGCGAGCGTCCGGTCTTTCGGCTTTGCGCTTCAAGGCGTGCCAAAGTGTCAGCTTCAATACGCAGAGACAAGTGGCGCGTTGGCATAGGTTGGATACGATTTCCTCGTGGTGTGGCACAGTGTAACACAGTGTGTACTTCGGAGCCGCGTAGCCTCAGCGATGCGGAGGCGGTCGATCAATCAGTCAGCGACTTCCATCTTGAGTTGGGCGGCGTAGAGCGCGGCTTGGGTGCGGCTGGCGAGGCCGAGCTTGCCCAGCAGGTTGCTGACGTGGACGCTGACGGTTTTGTCGGCGATGCCGAGCTGATCGGCGATCTCGCGGTTGGTCAGACCCTGGGCAACAAGGGATAACACGGTCTGCTCGCGCTGGGTGAGCGAGGTGCTGGGGACGGCCCGGGGGCGGGTGGTGACGTTGAGCAGATGGCGCGTCGCCTCAGGGTGCAGATATGGCCGGCCGCTGTGCACTGCGCGGATCACGTCGCTCAGTTCGCCGATCTCGACATCTTTCAAGAGAAACCCGTCGGCGCCCGCCTGCAACGCGCCGAGGACCAACTCGGCTTCAGAAAATGTGGTCAACGCAATCACCCGGATGTGCGGATCGGCCCGCTTGATCGCTTCGGTCGCCGTGACGCCGTCCATCACCGGCATGACGAGGTCCATCAAGACGATGTCGGGCTGCACCGACGAGACGAGCGCGACGGCTTCCCGGCCATCCGGCGCCTCGCCGGCGACATCAAGCCCGGGGATGACGCGCAACGCCGCGCGCAGACCCTGCCGCACGACCGGATGATCGTCGACGACCACGATCCGGATCGTCTCCATTGGACTCCCTCAATCGATTGCGGTGATGGACGTGGGCCAGGTGACGGCGACCGTGGTTCCCCGCCCGACGCGGGTGTTGATCTCGATCGTCGCATCGATTCCGGCTGCCCGCTCGCGCATCGAGATCAGTCCCAGGCTACCGTCGGAGACATCCGCCGAATCGAAGCCACATCCGTCGTCTGTGATGAGCAACCGTGTTGGGTCGGCCCCCGTCAGCGTCACGGAGACGTGTCGCGCGCCGGCGTGGCGGGCGATATTGGTCAGCGCCTCCTGGGCGATGCGCGCGAGTGCCTGCACGATCTCGCCGGGAAGTTCCAGCCGCTCATCGATCGCAGCCGCCACGATCATGCCGGTGCGTTGCTCGAAGGCTGCGATGTGATGCCGCAGACGCCGCGCGAGGCTCTCCGTACCGGCTTCCGGCGGACGTAGCTCGACCAGCAGCGCCCGCATTTCGGCCAGGGCGCTGCGGGTCTGATCGTGAATCTGACGGAGCGAGGCACGCGCTTCGTCGCGGTCGATCTCCCAGAGGTCGGGTATAGCCTGGGAGAGTAGGCTCATCCCCACCAGCGACTGCGTGACCGAGTCGTGCAGTTCGCGTGCCAGCCGGCGGCGCTCCTCCAGCACCGCGATCTGCTGTCCGCGCTCGAACAGGAGCATCTGCTGGCGGCGGCTGTCGATCGCGGCCGCCAGCTGGGCCGCCGTCACCTGATATGGGCGCAGGTCCGCCTCGATCCACTCGTGCCGATCGGCACACGAGAGCGACACGGTACCGAGATGCCGCTCGCCGGCGACCAGCGGAATGAACGCAACAGCCGGGCGACCGGCCTCGGTCTACAGGCGGCGTACCACCTCGCTGACCTGACCGGCGATGGTGATGTCGGGGATTGTGACGGTGTCGCCGGCGTCGAGCGTGTCGATGATCCCGGCGAGCGCGTCGTACGGGATGCGGAGGTCGAAACGTTCGAGACCGCCGGAGGGCGACCAGCGCATCCGGCAGGCGAGCGCCGTGCGCCGGCCCCGGCTGTCGGTTTCATAGAGGGAGACGGTGGAGTGGTAGCGGCCGCCGGCCGCCACCTGTTCGAGGTAGGCGGTGATCACCTCGTCGACGCTCATCGCCGTGCTGATCCGGCGGCTGGTTTCGTAGAGCAGTTGCGTCGAGTCCAGGGTCCGTCTGATGCGCTCGAGTTCATGGCTCAGCCGCTCGGCCCGTCGTTGCGCCGCATCGCGCTCGCGGCGCAACGCATCCGTGGCAGGGGTGCTCTCAGCAGCAATGGTCATGACCGAATCCAATCCGATCAGCAGGAGTGCTTCCCGTCACCGTATGCCATGCGTCCCGGCTGTGGCACGTTCGGACGGCCGGAAGCGGCGGTGAGCGCTCAAACAGGTACGCTGCCGGCACACCTGCGACAGGTGTGAACCCACCCCTGTCCTGAGGTCTAGTACTTTGCCTTAGCCGGCTCCGTCCTCTGGCTCGGCGTCTCGCGGCTGTCACACGGCGTAGCGTGGAAGTTGTGAGACGTTCGGTGGTTGCTGCCGGCAGGCTCGGCGCAATCGAAGGAGCGAGCCAATGTCTATCACTCGACTTGAGGGCATTGCAGGATTTGGCATCGATGAAGTTGCCCGTGCCGCGGCCGCCGACCCGACTGTGCTCCGATTGGAGAACCTGGACACGGACCTTCGGCCGCCCGCCGGTGTGGTCGCCGTCACCGGCAACGCCCTGACGGATGACGATGCCAACAGCTACCTGCCGTTCATCGGCCGGCGCTCCCTGCGCGCGGCGGTGGCGGCACATGTCGCACGCGGCAGCGGTATCACCTATGACGCGGACCGCAACGTCGTTATCACCGCCGGCGGTACCGAGGGCCTGTTCGTCTCGCTGCTGGCGACGGTGGACCCCGGTCGGGAGGTAATCCTCACCGATCCGACCTACGCCGGCATGACGCAACGCGTTCGGCTCGCTGGCGGCCGGCCGATGCATGTGCCGCTGCGGGTGATCGACGGCCGCTGGCGCCTGGATCTTGACGCGCTGGCGGCGGCAGTCACACCGCAAACGGCGGCACTGTTCCTGATGAGCCCCTCGATGCCCTCCGGCGCCGTCTTCAACCGGGCAGAGTGGCAGGCGATCGCCCGGCTGTGTGTCGAGCGGGATCTCTGGCTGATCTACAACGCCGCGATGGAGCGGATCCTCTTTGACGGGCTGACCGCGATTCATCCGGCATCCTTCCCGGGTATGGCGGAGCGCACGATTACGGTCGGCTCCGTGTCGAAGGAGTTGCGGATGATCGGCTGGCGAATCGGCTGGGTCGTGGGACCGGAACGTGTGATGAACGACATCGTCTGGACCCATACCTACACGGTGGTGACGCCGCCGGGCATCTCGCAGGCTGCCGCCGAATACGCGCTGCGCACGTCCGACGATGGCGTCATCGAGAGCGTCCGTGAATGGCAGCGCCGCCGCGACATGCTGCTGGCGCAGTTCGATGGGTTCCCCGTGATCGTCCCCGACGGCGGCTGGTCGCTGCTGCTCGACACGCAGGCGCTCGGACTCGAGCCAGCCGAGGCGTCGCGCATCCTCCTTGAGCAGACCCGCATCGCCGCCACCCCGATGACCGGCTGGGGTGAGGAGGTCGCCGGACGTCATGTCCGCTTCGTCTTTAGCAACGAGCCGGTGCCGCGGCTTGCCCAGATCCGGCAGCGGCTTCAAGGGACCGCGTTGTGCGGTCGGTAGATTCGATGTGCTGGGTAGAACGTCGCCGGCCCTGAAAGGAGAATCCATAATGGTGAGAATCGAGCCGCGTGCCGGCTTCGTCGACATACCCCAACCGATGCCGATCGCGGATCTGCGCGTCTGCGCCGCGCGGACAGATCAGGATTGGCGCGACGTGCTCGCGGTAATCATGGACCACATCGAGTGGATTACAGCATCGGCCGGAATTGACGACCCGTTCGACGTGCAACCAAGCCTCCGCGGCGAGCTGGATGACCTGCGCGCCTTCTACACGCCACCGCATGGCCGGATCTTCCTGGCTCGACTGGACGGTGTGCCCGTCGGCAGCGTCGGCGTGGCCGCCGAGCCGGATGGCGTTGCAGAGATGAAGCGGCTCTTCGTGCGGCCGGGGGCGCGCGGGCACAACCTGGGCGAGCATCTCGTCCGGACGGCGCTGGACGCGGCGCAGCAGCTCGGCTGCCACACGCTGCGGCTCTCGACGATACCGGGGCTGATGGACACCGCGATCGGCCTCTACCGGCGCCTCGGCTTCGAAGAAACCGCTCCATTCGGCGACATCGACCTCGACAGCATGCTCTTCCTCGCGCGGCCGGTGCTGCCGTCGCCCGATCCCGCGTTCACTGCTGAGTGAAGTAGAGCGCCATATCCAGGTCGTCCGGGTACAGTTCGAGCAGCGAGTCCACGCTGACGAGCTTCTGCGGATATTCGATGCCGGTGGGGATGTGATACTCGCCGGTGGGATAGACGATCGGCAGGCGTGCCTCGATCGGATACCACTGGTTGTGCTTCTCGATCAGGGTATTGAGTCTGCCGATCTCGAGCTTGGCGAGATACGCGCGCCAGTGCTTGGCGAAGTCCTGCGGCTTCGCCTGCCAGCGACGGGCATGAGCGGACCAGGCGGACTCCAGCGTGTCCGTCAGCCGCGTGCGCAGGTCGTGGATCTCCTTGAGACGCAAGGTCCACGCCGGCGGGCCGAACATGCCACCGGCAAGCTCGCCGGCGCTCTGCGTGAACGGCATCGACTGGAGATGGAGCGGTTTCCCCTCCATCCCGCTCGCGCGAAGACTCTCGCGCAACAGCGAGTCCATCTCCGCCTCGCGGCGCGAAGTGACGTGATTGTCGCCCCGAAGCGTCCGCTTGTTCATCGCCGCCGCCTGTCGCTACTTGTGCTTTCCGTCACATGATTACTCTAAACGGCCCGGACCCGGCTGTCACGGCCGCCGCCGAGAGACGACGCCCCCGCTGCCCTGATCGATCACACGTCCACACATGAAATGCCCTCCGGCGGCGCGATCGCGCTGACCTCGTCGAATCCGCTGTACGTCCAAATCTCGCGCTGACCGGGCACGGCGGATTCGATCTCCTGGCGCCGCACGTGAAAGGTTTCCGTGTCCACCCAGACGGTGGCCGCTTGACGCAGGCCGAAAGCGCCCACGGGCAGCACAAACCCCCGGACGGGGTGTCCGTCGATCTGGGAGAAACCGGCATCTCCGGCTTCGGCCAGCCGGAGCGCCGGCCGGGGAATCGGCCGCTTGTCTGCAAAATCGCGCGTGCACGACCAGACGCCGCCGTTCTCCTGATAGATGAACTCGGAGTCGCCGATCTTGATGCCCTCGGCGTTGGTGTAGGGGCGATCCGACAGAATGCGAAAGAGCTCGTGGCGCTGCGCGCGGCCGCCGCTCCCCGGCGCCGTCGCGCTCGTCACATTCAGGTCACGCTGCGCCGCGACCCGCCCATCGCCGGTCAGGTTGAAGAGTGAGTCCGCGCGCACGGCCGGTGTATCAGCCGCCAGTTCTTCCGGCGTGCCCGCGCGATAGATCTGCCGGTATGCCGTCAGCGACCGCCACGCCTGGTCGATCGCCGTGGTCAATTCCGCCCGATCCTCCGGTACCACCAGCGACCAGTTCTCCGCCGTGATCGCCTCGCGTGCTCGGACCAGATCAGCCTTCGGTTCGTCGTCGTCGAACAGTGACGGGATCACGCTGAGCGCGACCAGATAGAGTGCCAGCACCCCGACGGCGATGCCGGCCCAGCCCCACCAGCGCAATCGTGGCAGCCGCAACCGTCCCATATGTTCAGGCTACCGGGAGAGCCGGACAGTGAGAAGGCCCGATGTTCCTCGATCGCCTGATAATCTCATCGCTCGACGCGCCGCCAGAGGACCGTGTTGTCGATCTGAGAGACGCGCTCGTAGCGGGCCGCGAGGAACTCCGCGAGCCCCGGCAGCCGTCGCCACTCCTCCAATTCCTGAGCAATATAGCGCGGCGGGTCGCGCTCGATCGCCCGCATCACCAACTCCTTTGAACCGGGAAGGATTGCGGTCTGATAGGCGGTGGAGAATGGAGCCGCGTTCTCCGCGTCGAGCAACGAATACAGCCAGGGATACTCGCCCCAGATGTACAAGGTCGGGCTGCTCTTGTCTGACTCAATCATCCGCAGCAGATGCTGTTGATTCGAGACACGCCAGCTAGAGAACCGGTCATGCTCGTCGCGTGTCTTGTTGCCCGTGACGAACGCGAGCCAATTGCCGTAATAGTCCGGCGTCAACGTTGGATGGCTGAACCAGAACCCGCGAAAGCCCGTGATGAGCGTAAGGAGGGTGAGGGAGAGGACGAGATACCGAACCCGGTTCGCTGCGCTCACAGCGCCCCCTTCCCTCGCGGGGAAGGGGGCGTCCTCGTCAACCAAGATGGAACGAGGATCGTCGGTGTTCCCAGACGAAATACTGGCACCCTCGGTTGATGAGTGCACCCCCTTCCCTGCGAGGGAAGGGGGGCGGGGGGTTAGGTACACCGTCACCAACACCAACGGCGCCACCACCTGGATCAGGTAGTGCCCGAACGGCCGCCCGCCCGTCGTCGCGCCGAGCACCGTGAAGCTGAGCCAGATCAGCAGCAGGTCGTTGCCGTCAACCTGCCCGCGTCGCCGTCGCCACAGCAGCCAGCCGAGCGCCACGATCGTGGGGAGCAACCGCAGGATCTGGAAGCCGGCGGGAAGGGCGGACCCTTCGCCGAGGTAGGTATTGTACGAGCCCACGAGCGCCTCCCACGCCGAGCCGAGGGCGCCGGATGCCGCGAACCAGAGTGCCGTCGCCATCACCGGTGTCGCCCATCCGAGCACCAGGACGGCGGCATCGCGGCGCGGACGGCCGCGCAGGCAGATCAGCCACAAGCCGGCCGCGGCGGCGTCAAAGATGGCGACCTGCTTGAACAGGCAGGCGATGCCGAGCGCGACGCCCGCGCCGGCGATCAGCCGGTCCCGCCTGCGGCCGCGCTGCGCGGCGCCCTGCAGTGTGAGCAGCGCCGCCAGTGCCGCCGGCAGCACCATCAGATGTTCGGTCAGCAGCAGGGTGCCCTCGATCATCGGCAGCGACGCGACGACGGCGTAGAGCAACGCGGCGAGCCACCCCGCCACCTCGCCGCCGACGCGCCGGCCGATCGCCAGGACGACGAGTGCCGTTGCCGCCGACCAGATCGCTCCGGTCAGATGGAGCGCCGCGATCGAGGGACCGGCCGCCGCGATCACCGCCGCATAGATGAGGAAGACGAGTGGCGGCTTGTTGTCCCAGATCTCGCGGTAGAGCGTGTCGCCGGCCAGCATCTGCTGCGCCGTTGCGGCGAAGACGCCTTCGTCGCCGTAGTGATGCGGCTCGAACAGCGACGGCAGCCGCAGCGTGAGCACGAGCAGCACGACCACGGCGATCTCGGCCGCCCTGGGCAACAATCGATCCGTCGCCGGCTCGGGGCGCCGGAGGACGGGCTGGATCGCCATCATGTCCGAATCGTAGCATCGAGACAGGAGCCGTCCCGCCGAGGCTCGGGTGGCAGGCGGTATGCTACATTTGAGATAGACAACTCAGGATTCCAGTCCGAGGTGAAAGGGGCGCGATCATGCCGGTGAAGAATCCGGACGAGCCGTTTACGCGGCTGACCGTTCAGGAAGCAAAAGAGAAGATCGACCGCGGCGAGGCCCAGTTTGTCGATGTCCGCGAGCTGCACGAATATACCGCCGGTCACGCGACCGGTACTCAGCACATCCCGCTCAACAGCGTCACCGGCCGGATCGACGAGATCGATGCCGACCGGGATGTCGTCTTCATCTGCCAGAAGGGTCAACGGAGCGCGCTCGCGGCTGAGTACGCCGCTGCCGGTGGCCGTACCCGCCTCTTCAACCTCGAAGGCGGCACCGACGCCTGGGTCACCGCCGGGTATCCGGTGGAGTAGGACGTAGGGAGTCGGGAATCGGCAGTCGGCAGTCGGCAGTCGGGTCACGTTCTCCCCATTGCCGACTGCCGATTCCCGACTCCCTGCTCCCCACGTTCCACCCGTCGATAGATGAGATAGTCCTCGATCTCTGTCTCCAGCCGGTAGTTCTCCGTCAGCCATGCGTCTAGTTCCGGGAACCAGGCGATGTAGTCGCCGGTGTCGACCGAGTGGCCGGTGATCCAGCGCGCCCCCTCATATCGTTGAACAACGAAATAGACCGGCGGCTTCGCTTCGAGCTCGGCGAGAAAATCCCGCTGCCAGGAGCGGGGCGCCCAGTCGCTCATCAGCGGGAACGAATAGATGAAGCGGGAACTGCTCGGCCGCTGCGCCAGCAGATAGATCAGCGGGTCATAGCCCCACACATAGAGGTAGTCGTCGGGTTCGGTCCGGCGCTGAAGATAGTAGGCCGTCTCGCGAGAGGCACGATAGGAGAAGGTGCCGCCGCCCCACGGACCGAAGACGTCGTAGTATTCCTCGCGCGTCTCCGGCTCGGTGTAATACCGGACGTGGCTTTCCCATTGGAGCCAGGCGCTGTCCGTCACCTCCGGCGTGCTCAGTGCCAGTCCCACGACCAGCGTCGCACCGCCCACCAGCGCCATTCCCCGCCCGCGTGCGCGTGTCAGCAGGCGAAACGCCTGGTCCCAAGCCCAGCCAGCGAGCAGCGCCAGGAACGGCAGCAGGTAGAGGTAGTGGTAGGGGAAGAACTTTCCCTGCGCCGCGATGCCGAGATAGCCGAGAGCGACGAACAGGACCATCTGCTGCACGCGCCGCTCGCGCACGACAAAGACGCCGAGGAAGCCGCCGATGATCGCCGGCGCGGTCATGATCAGGCGTCCGAGCGACCAGAAGAGGAACGACAGCCGCACCGTCTCGAGGTATTTCGTCGTCGTCGGCTCCTCCGGCGCCCAGGGACCGCCGAGGCTGGTGTACCCGGAGGCGAACCGGGTCGCCGCGATGAAGTCGCCGAGCGCGCCGCCCGCCGCCAGATAAAGCAGCAGCGCCACCTGCACCAGGACGAAGCCGGCGCCGAGCCAGAGCATCCGGTCCAGCCAGAGTCGGAGCCGTTCCTTCCATGGACGTCCCGCCACTTCGACGAGGGGAAAGAACGGCACCAGGGCGGCCATGATGAAGCGCAATTGAAAGGCGAGTCCCAACAGCAACCCGACCACGATCAAGAGCATTCGCTGCCGAACGAGGCGCGACCGATCGCCGGCGTTGCCCACCGCCGCGTCGTACAGGAGCAGCGCGAGGATCAGCGGGAGGGCGATGAAGCCATCCGGCTGCGCCGAGTACCAGTAGCCCGTGGTGGTCACGTAGACCGCACCGTAGAGCAGGCCGCCGATCGCGCCCGCCCGCAGCGTCCACCAGCGATGTCCCAACGCCATCAGCGCCACGACGGTCGCCGCCGTCCAGGCGAGGTCGAAGGCGCGGAGGTTGCGCATCACGCCGAGCGGACCGCGGATGGCGACGGTGTAGATGAGGAAGATCGCCGGCGGCTTCTGGTCCCAGGCGTCGGTGTAGGGCATGCCGCCTTCGCCGATCACCCGGCCGATCTCCGCGAAGATCGCCTGATCGGAGCCGAAGGGGAAGTTCAGCATCGGCAGACCGAGCACCACCACCACCGCCGCCACGGCCGCATAGGGCCATCCCGACCTGAGCGCGCGCGCGAGCGGGCCTCGATCGGTGGGGCGGAGTGGATGGCGCGGGAAAGCGGTGGCGCGCGTGGGCAACGTCGGAGTGGTCATCGTCAGCCGTCGGTCGATCCTGCCCGACCGCCAGCACCGTATCATGGGCCGTCGCCGCTGCACATGACTGGTGGAGCCTGTCGCCTGCCGGTCGGAGCGGTCGATCGCCTAACATACGTTATACTCGCGTCCACGAACATCGCGGAGGGAACCACATGACGATGACGGGATCGTGGCCGGCCGCCGTTCAGCAGCACAGCGGGCCGCTCGCCGGCGTACGCGTGCTCGACCTGTCCGAGATCATCGCCGCGCCGTTCTGCGCGATGCTGCTCTCGGACATGGGCGCCGACGTGATCAAGGTCGAGCCGCCGGACGGCGAATCCTGGCGTCTCCAGAACCAGTTCATACCCGGCGAGAGCAAAGGGTTCATGTCGCTCAACCGTGGCAAGCGCGGCATCGCCGTCGATCTGAAGACGGCGGAAGGTCAGGCAATTGTCCACGCCCTCGCGCGGGAGGCGGATGTGGCCGTGATCAACTACCGGCCGGATGTGCCGCCCCGCCTCGGGATCGACTACCCGACGCTCGCCGCGATCAATCCCCGCCTGATCTACGCGGCGAACACCGCCTTCGGCCGGCAGGGGCCGTACGCCCAACGTCCCGGCTATGACATCATCCTCCAGGCGGCGAGCGGATTGATGAGCGCCGCCGGCACCGCCAACGCGGCCGGCGTCCCCCAGACGGTGGGCGGCACCGCCGTCGTCGATTTCTCGGCGGCGCTGATTATGGCCTGGTCGATCAGCGCCGCCCTCTACGCGCGTGAACAGACCGGTGTGGGCCAGCAGATCGATACGTCGCTCTTCGGCGCGGCGATGGCAATCCAGACCTCACGCTTCTTCGCCGTGACCGAGCGCGACGCCGAACAGCGGGCCACGACCCTCGGTCAACTGAACGAGATGCGCAGCAGCGGCCGCCCCTACGCCGAGATCGCCGCCGCGGCGATGCAGGCGCGCGGTATCGCCGCCGCCGGCACGAACCTCTACTACCGGGTCTATCAGACGGCGGACGGCTTCCTCGCCGTCGCCGCGCTCAGCCACGCGCTCCGTTCCAAGTTCTGCCGTGTTGTCGAACTGGACGACCCTCGCCAGGCGCCGGGCGTGATCGAGCCAGGCAGCGACGAGGCCCGCGAGATCGGCGTGCGGCTCGTGGCGGTGGCCGAGGCGACGATCCGCAACGGCACGACGGAGGCGTGGCTGGCACGCTTCGATGCGGCCGGCGTCCCCGCCGGCCCGGTCCGGTTTGTCGACGAGTTGTTCGACGACCCACAAGTACAGGCGAACGGCCTTATGGTCGAGGTTGATCATCCGCTCGCCGGCACCCTGCAGATGGTCGGTCCCCCGATCCAGATGAGCGGCACGCCGCTCCAGCCACAAGGCGCGTCGCCGACACTCGGCCAGCACACCGATGCCGTGCTCGACGCTCTAGGTTATAGCCGGACCCAGACCGAAGATCTGCGGTCGCGCGGGATCGTGCGATAGCCGGTGACCTCTCCCCCGGCCCCTCCCCTCGCAGGGGAGGGGAGCCCTGATCGGGGCATAGTACCAGTATCTCGTCTGGTCGCATCAACGACCCTCGTTTCACCTCGGTTGCCCAGGACTCCCCTCCCCTGCGTGGGGAGGGGCCGGGGGTGAGGTCAGCAAATCTCACAGCAGCTGAATCTCCCGCTCCTTCTCGCCCGCGCGGATGATCAATGCCGCGTCGCGGCGCTCTTGAACCGCCGTGGCGAGCAGGCCGAGCTTGATGAAACGACGGAGCAGCTCGACGACGGTCGTGTGCTGACGGTCGGCGAGCGCCTGGACCTCGGCATAGAGGTCTTCCGGCAGCGCGAGGTTGTAGCGCTTGAGGCTGCGTTCCCGCTCCATCCACTGCGCGATCAGGTGTCCCGCATCCACCGGCGTGACGTCGCTTGCCGAAGGCGGGCCATGCGTGAGGAACTTCTGGATCAAGGTTCGGGCCTGCTCCAACGATACGCCGAAGGTTTCGAGCACACCCGCCGCGATCCCTTCACCCTCCCGCAGCAGACCGAGCAGCAGGTGTTCGGTGCCCATGTAGTGATGGTTGAGGCGTCTGGCTTCGTCCCAGGCAAGGTCGAGCGCGGTCTTTGACCTCGGCGTGAGCCCGATCGCGCCGATCGATGGCTGTGCGCCGCGGCCGACGGTCGTTTCCACGGCGGCGCGGATGCGATCGGCGGTCGCGTCGAACTCCAAGAGCACCTTGGCGGCGACACCCTCTTCGACCCGTGCGAGGCCGAGCAGCAGGTGCTCAGTGCCAATGTAATTGTGATAGAGGTCGCGCGCCTCCTCCTCGGCCATCGTCAGCGAGCGCCGCGCCCGCTCGGTGAACCTGTCGTACCGCCCCGATGCTGACACGTCCGGCATACGCTGAGTGCCTCCAGTGTACAGATACTGTATCCATTCTGTGCCTCTGGAAAACGATGTCAAGCGATGACAGACATTGCCCCGCCGGCGGTCGCGTCGACCGGGCGGAGCGCGGCCGCGCAACCGGCGAGGAGGCGCGACGGCCCCGATCCTGCCACCGTCGCGACCCCTGGAGATTAACAGTTGTCAACCGCGTAATCCGGTGGGAGACTGTTGGTATCAGGTCGCGTCGTTTCACCCCGCAGTTCCATGCCGGAGGGTCACGATGAATGCTTCTTCGCAGCATCCTGAAACCCCACATCCACACCGCTCCTTTTTTCATCAACCGCTGGTGATCGCGGCCGGCATTGTCGTCGGTTGGGTGATCCTGGTGATCGCCTCAGACCAAATGTGGCAGCACGCGTTTGGGTTCTCCGCGCGTGACTCCCTCGCGCTGGCGGTCGGCCTGTTCGCCTACCTGGCGCTCTTCGCCGGTGTCATGTTCGGCATCATCTGGATGCTCGGCCACGAGCACATGCGCAACGGCTGACCTCGCCGCGTCGTCGGACCACTGGGGGGTGCATCGCCAAGGTGCCACGATCGCTCGGGTTGCCATGGTCGTGGATGTTGATGCGCTGGCGGTGGGGGTGGCCACGGTTTACGCTGTGCCGCAGACGGCGCGTGATCGCGCGGACGATGAGGTGGCCTGCCATGACGACGACCAGCCGGCGACAGACATCCCGCGGTGCCTCGAGCGGAGCCGCCCGCACGAAGGCCAGGGTGCGGCGGACGGCCCCCGCTGATCGGGAGGAACGCATCGCCTGGCTGCCGGTGGTCGCCGGCGAACCGGAAGATCCGGATGTCCGCTCGCTGTTCGAGCGGGCGCGGGAAAGGCTCGGCTTCATTCCCAATGTCTTCAAGGTCTTTGCCGCGCGCCCGGAGCGCTTCAAGAAGTGGCGCACCCACTTCAATGAAGTGACGATCGGCGAGTCGGAATTGACGCCGGCGGAGCGGGAGATGATCGCGGTCGCTGTCTCTGCCGAGAACCACTGCCTCTACTGCCTCACCTCCCACGGTGCGGGACTGCGGCAGGCGCTCGGTGACCAGGTGCTCGGCGACCGGATCACCCTCGACTACCGGCGCGCCGGTCTGGACGAGCGCGCGACGGCAATGCTCGACTACGCGGCGAAGATCACGACCCGGCCAGTCGAATGCAGCGAAGCCGACATCGACCGGCTGCGGTCGCTCGGCTTCTCCGATCAGGCGATCTGGGACATCATCGAGACGGCGGCGATGTACAACTTCACCAACCGGATCGCCTCCGCCAGCGGCATGCTTCCCAACCGCGAATATCACATGATCGGCCGGACGTCGGGCGACTAGAGGCTGTTATGCACTTCCGACAACAGCGGGGCGGCACGCGCCAGTGCCAGGCAGGCGAAGGCGACGAAATGGAGCCCAGCCAAGGTGGTGTGCAAGCGTTCGTAGTCCCGGACCAGCCGCCGG
>JBFXAN010000087.1:0-25473 GCA_050184225.1 Dehalococcoidia bacterium
AAGCCCGGCGCCCGCGGCGGCGCGAGCAGCACCATCGCCGGCTCCTCCGCGATCACCCCGGCCGTTGCCTCATCGGGCAACTGAACCAACTCCGCCACCGACCGGGTTTCGCTGTCGGCGATCCGGATCGCCACCAACTCGTGCAGCTCGACCGGGGAGGCGTTGACGAGCGAGAAGGCCGTCCCGACCGGTACGCGCGCCGGCACCCCCTCGAAGGCGTAGTCGACGGCGGTGATCGGGATCGTCGTCCCGCCCGCCGCCACGGTGGTCACGCCGGCACCATTGCCATGCCAGGCGATGCCCAGCGCCAGCGCCCCGGCGGCGACAAGGCCCAGGCGGCCGGCCGGCCGGATCCAAGAACGAGTCATACCCATCATTGTTTCTTCTACTCCTCAATTTCCTGCACAAACAGGCAGCGCGCGCAGTATCTCACAAACGCACCTTCCGTTGCGTGACCCGGTGACACCAGGGTGTCGGACTCGGCCAGCACCCTGAAAAACGGTGTGGACCGGCCGCGCAGAGGTCGCTCGTGAACTGATTGGCCGCAGCAGCGACGGGCGATCGGTCAAAGATCTCCTGGTGAGGTTGGATGAGCGTCAATGAAAACGTTCGCATGCGCGTGGAGACTGGGAACCTAACAGGATATGCTGATCTAGATCATCTGTTTTTGAGACCTCTTGAGGAGGGAGGAAGGGGCTCGCTAGACGCGGCGGCAGGGCTGCCGCGATGAGGAGGATTGCACCGGGATGTCATCAGTTCGGTATCCGACAAAAAGCGGCTCGGTCATGGGGGGCCGGGGGCGGCGGATGGGACGGCGGTTGCTGCTTGGGTCGGCTTTGGCGGGGAGCGCCGGCGCCGCGTTCCTCGCCGCCTGCGGCGGGGATTCGAGCGACGGTTCCAGCGGCGTCGAAGAAACCAACATTGCTGCCTCAACCCGGCAGGCTGAGACAAGCCAGCCCAAGCCGGGCGGTGTGCTCAACGTGCGCCAGGGAACGAATGCGCCGCTCGATCCGCAGACCAACACCACCTACTCCGCGCAGACCCTCGCCAGCTACGTCTACGCGCGGCTGCTCAAATATAAGACCAGTATCGACCCAACAACGGCCGACAACTACGAAACCGAGGGCGATCTTGCCGAGAGTGTCGAGGTGCCGGCGGACGGCCTGACCGTCACCTTCAAGCTGCGGCCGAACGCCGTCTGGCAGAATGTCGCGCCGGTCAGCGGCCGGGCGGTGGATTCGGAGGATGTGAAGGCGGCGTTTGACCGCTTCCGCACCGAGCCAAAGAGCAGCAACAAGGGCGTCTTCGGCACGGAGCAGAACCCATTGGTGCAGGCCGTGGAGACGCCCGATGCCCGCACCGTCGTCTTCAAGCTGGCCAAGCCCTATGGCCCGTTCCTCAACCTTGTCGGCAACTCTAACTATCTCTGGATCCTGCCGAAGGAAGTGGCGGCGGGAACGGTTGATCCGGGCAAGCAGATGATCGGCGCCGGTCCGTTCATCCTCGACTCGGTGCAGCCGGACATTGCCTACAAGGTGACGAAGAATCCGACCTATTACGCCAACCCGATGCCGTACGTGGACAGCATCAACCTGGCGATCATCACCGAGGAGGCACAGGAAGTCGCCCAGTATCAGGCCGGACGCCTCGACATCGCGGCGATCCCAGCGCAGCGGGTGGAGGAAGTGCGGCAAGCGGTGCCGAAGGGGCTGATGGTCGAGTATCTGCCCTCCACCTACGGCTTCCTGGCGATGCAGCAGCGGGGCGACACCCCCTTTAAGGACGAGCGTGTCCGCCGGGCGGCGCAGATGTCGATCGACCGCGATGGCCTGCTCGCCTTGATCTATGAGAGCAAGGGGTCCTGGCAGACCTTCTTTCCCGCCAGCTTCGGCGCCTGGCGGATCGACCCGAAGAGTGGGGACATCGGCGCCGGCGGGCAGTGGTTCAAGTACAACCCGGCGGAGGCGAAGAAGCTGCTGGCGGCGGCGGGATATCCGAACGGGCTGCCGATGCGCTATATCTTCACCAACAACATCTACGGCGAGCGCTTCAACCAGGCGGCCGAGGCGATCGCTGGGATGCTGAAAGAGGGCGGCTTCCAGCCGCAGATCGTCACGCAGGACTACCTGCGCGAATATATCGTCAACCCGTCCGGCACCTACTACGGCAACTTCGAGGGCGTTTTCTACGGGCTTTCGACCGACTTCGGCGATCCCCACGACTACGTCTTTAACATGAACCACTCGAAGAGCCTGCGGAACCATGCCGGGATCAACGACCCGCAGCTCGACGCGATGATCGACAAGGAAGAGCGAACGCTGGATGTGAACGAGCGCCAGCAGGCGATCAAGGATATCCAGAAGTATCTGGCCGATAAGGTCTACTACGGCACGACCGCGGTCGGCCCAGCCTTCATCGCCGCGCAGGAGTGGGTCAAGAACTACCAGCGCAACAACGCCTACGGCACCGGCGCCGAGAGCCGGGCCAAGCTCTGGATCGACCGAGGAGGATAACGCGAGACGGCGAGCGGCGAGCGGCTATCGGTCGGCTGCGTCTGCGGACGCATCGTCAACCGCCGCCCGCTCGCCGCTCATTGGCCGCCAGTCGCCGGGCCGGAGGATGTGCACGTCCACCTCGGGCGTGCGCGCCGCCGCCCGCGCGGCAAAATC
This sequence comes from Dehalococcoidia bacterium, assembly GCA_050184225.1. Lineage (GTDB taxonomy): Bacteria > Chloroflexota > Dehalococcoidia > CAUJGQ01 > CAUJGQ01 > JBFXAN01. Next base: position 2,670 of record JBFXAN010000087.1, read on the forward strand.
GAGTGGCGGCAGGCTGAGAAACGCACTGCCCGCGCGGCTGAGCATGAACGGCCGGAGCGTGCCCCAATGGATCGGCACGGCCGCACCGGGCGCGATCCGCTCCAGCGCCTCCGCCGCCCGCGACGGATCGAGATGACCGGGGCCGAGACTCGGTCCCCAACCCCAGACCGGCAGCAGCGCGACATCGACCCGCCCTAGATCGGCCATGTCGGAGAAGAGATCGGTGTCGCCGGCGAAGTAGATCCGCTCGCTGCCCTCGACGATGAACCCAAGACACTCGCCCCGCGGCCCGAACGGCGGACGAAAGCCGTTGTGATTGGCCGGCGTCGCGATCACCCGGACGGCGCCGACCTTGACACTCTCCCCGATCGCCAGCTCCGTGACGTTGTGGAACCCGTTTCGGAGGAGCAGCGGCCCGGCCCCGCGCGGCACGAAGATCCGGGTATCGCGTCCGACGCGCTTCAACGAGGGCAGATCGAGATGGTCCTGATGCATGTGCGAGATCAGCACGGCATCGACCGGATGCAGCGGATCGAGGACCGGCAGTGGCGTGTGCCGGCGGAGATGCGCCAGCCGCCAGCGCAGCACCGGGTCCGTGAGAATGCGGACACCATCCATCTCGATCGAGACGGTCGCGTGGCCGATCCACCAGATGCGGGCGCGGGCTGTCCCCTGTTCGTCGTCCATCGAATGACATCATCGTCCACCCTGTCATCCTGAGCGAAGCGAAGGATCTCAGACGCAAGTAGACCACCGAGATCCTTCGCTTCGCTCAGGATGACCGCGTGAAGAAGTCTCCCTTCCCAGTGTAGGCGACGCCGCCTGCCGCCTGCCCGCCGGTGGTATTTCCCTGGTTCGTCCGCTGCCGTACCGTCGCCCTATGGAAATCGATAGCGCACCCCAACACGATACGAGCGGCATCGTTGCCGGCGTCGACATCGGCGGCTCGAAGGTCGCCCTCCTCATCACCGACGTTGCCACCGGCACGGACCTGATCGAAGACCGCTATCCCACACCGGCGGATGCCGGACCGACCGCGATGCTGGAGGAACTCTTCAGTGCCGTGCGCGACCTGGTCGTCCAGGCGGGACGGCACCCGGAGGATCTGCGGGCGCTCGGCATCGCCGTGCCCGGCTACATCGATGTCGAACGCGGCCGGGCGATCCGCGCCGGGAACCTGGCTGGCTGGCGGGATGTGCCCCTGCGCGACATCGTCGGCTACGAGATGGGATTGCCGGCGTATGTCGATAACGACGCCGCCGCGGCCGCACTGGGCGAGAAGTGGCGCGGCGCCGCCAAACAAATGCACAACTTCGTCTTCCTCGCGCTGGGTACGGGCGTCGGCGCCGGCGTGATGATCAACGGCCGCCTCCATCGCGGCTTTCACAACGCCGCCGGCGAGGTGGGCAACTTCATGATGAGCCGGCGGGCGCTCGACAAGGACCGCGGCGGCCACGGCGACCTCGAATTGCGCATCGGCGGACCCGCCGTCCAGGAACAGACGGCGGCGGTGGCCGGCAGGAAGTTCAAGGTCAAAGACACCTTCGCGCGGGCAGACGGCGACCGGCGGCTGCGCAAGGTAGCCGATCGCGTCGCCGACTATATCGCCATGACCGTGATCAACATCACCGCCCTCCTCGACCCGGAGGCGATCATCTTCGGCGGCGGCGGCTCCACCGCCGGCGAGCCGCTGATCGAGCGCGTCCGCGAGCGCGTCGAACGCGAGCTGGCGATCTGCCCCGCCCTCATGCGCTCGACCCTCGGCGAAGACGCTCAGCTCCACGGCGCCGTCTTCGGCGCGCTCTGGCAGCTCCATCCGGAGTTGGCGCTGCGGGAGGAGCTTCGGTAGAGGACTCACCGACTATTGAACCGCAGAGACGCAGAGGTCGCGGAGGACGCGAAGGGTGGAGTGAGGATGGTCACACGCGGCGTATACTCCGAGTAGGCGTTCTGCTTGATTTGAGTATGCAGTCAGGAAGGACCGCACGCGTGGCGACTGCACCGCTTCCTCGTATCATGACCGCTGATGATCTGCTGGCGATGCCGGTCGACGGCCACCGCTACGAACTGGTGCGAGGAGAGTTGATCCACGTGAGTCCATCGGCGGTATGGCCCGGCATTGTCGGCGGACGAGTCTTCGGCCTGCTCTGGAACTTCCTCCAAGCGCGCGCTCAACTCGGAGTCTGCGGAATCTCTGAGACCGGCTTTCGCCTGGCACGAAATCCTGACACCGTGCGGGCGCCTGATGTCTGGTTCGTACAAACAGAGCACATTCCTCCTGATGGCATCCCAGAAGATGGCTTCTGGCCCGGCCCGCCCGACCTCGCCGTCGAAGTGCTCTCGCCCTCGGATCGGTTCGTCGAAGTGATGCGCAAGGTCCAGGAATACCTCGCCGCCGGCGCCCGGCTCGTCTGGGTGATCGACCCCAAAGGCCGCTCCGCCGCCGTCTTCGCCCCCGAGCGTCCGCCGCTTCTCCTTGGCGAGGACGATGTTCTGGACGGCGGCGGACTGCTCCCTGGCTTCTCGCTCCACCTCGGCAATGTCCTGCCGTAGGACGGCCGTCATTCGCCTTTCACAATGGGAAATTGATCGTGAAGAGGAGGCGCTCGCCGTGCACACAACCCTTCCGTGGGTTGCCGTATGGGCATCCCTGCGCCGATTCGTCGCCAGACTGCTCCGGCGCGGCGGCCCCGACCATGACCCCGACCTGCTCGGCTCCGGTGTTCCCCGGCGCCCATCTCCCGGCGGCCTCATCGCAAGCGCCGCCGCAACGCCGGAGTCGGGCACCCGCTAGACTCGGTGCGGTGCCGAACGTATCGTCGATCGTGCTGCGCAAGACATTGAGATGAGGAGCGCGTCACCCAAGGAACTGGGCCACGGCAAGCACCTGATGGTGGAGGCGGAGTGGCCGGCGCGCGATGCCGGTTGCTCCGCTGTCGCGCTCCGTAGCACCATTGAACGACCGAATGCCCACGCGTTCTCCGAGCGCCACGGCTTCGGTGCCACGCAGTGCAGTGTCCCAGGGTCTCGATCGGAGGCGCGCCTCATGCTCGCATACGCCTGCTCCGCGGTCCGGCCGCAGTATGCCCGACGACGCATCCTGCGGATGGGGCTCGGGCTGGCGGTCGCGACGGCGACAACTCGCCCATGGCAGCCAGGCCGCCTGCGCGCCCAGGACATGCCGCCCCCGCCCGCGGGGGTTGTGCCCGGCGGCCAGGTGCCGCCACCGATGCCGCCCAACGCGCAGATGCAGGCGATCCTCGACCAACTCGCGGCGCTTGGCTCCCTGCCGCTGGCGACGGTGACGCCGCGACAGGGGCGGGAGTTGCCGTCCATCTTCGACGCGGTGCGTATCGTGACCGCCCAGCACGGGCTGCCGGCGGTGGAGCCGGTCGGGGGGATCGAACACCGGATCATTCCTGGTGGCCCGGGCAGCGATGGCACGCTCATCCGCATCTACGCGCCCGTCAAGGGCGGCGGTCCCTTCCCCGTGCTGCTCTACTTCCATCACGGCGGCTTCGTGGTCGGCACCATCGACGACAACGATGCCTCGGCGCGCGCCCTCGTCAACGCCGCCGGGGCCATCGTCATCTCGGTCGGCTACCGTCTGGCGCCGGAATTCCCCTTTCCCGCCGCGCCCGAGGACGCGCTCGCGGCGTATGCGTGGGCGCTCGCCAACGTCGGCGCGCTCGGGGGCGACGAGCGACGCATCGCCGTCGGTGGCGAGAGCGCGGGCGGCACCCTCGCCGCCGTCGTCTGCCTGATGGCACGCGACCGGGGCCTGCCGCTGCCCGCCCACCAACTGCTCATCTATCCGGCCAGCGACTTCGTCAACGGGGCGAACACGCCCTCGGCGATCCAATACGCGGACGCGAAGCCGCTGAGCCGCGCGACGATCCTGTGGTTCGCCCGCTACTACCTCACCTCGGCCGCCGATGCCAGCAATCCGTACGCCTCGCCGGTGTATGGTGCGCTGGCCGGCATGCCGCCGGCGACGGTGATCACGGCGGAGATCGACCCCCGGCGCGACACCGGCCGCCTCCACGCGGAGGCACTGAGCGCGGCAGGCGTGCCGGTTGTCTACCGCAAGTACGACGGCGTGACGCACTTGTTCTTCGGCGCGGCGGCCGTCTTGGACGAGGCGAGGCAGGCGGTGGCACTTGCGGCGGACGGTGTGCGCGGCGCCATCAGGTGACCGGACGACCAGGCCCTCACCCGGGGGTGCCGGTTGAGCTTTCCTGCCGCGTCAGCTACCCCGCTGCAAGCTGCGCGCGGATCGCCGCGATCTCGCCACGAAGCTCCGGGTCGGTGGCGAGCGTGCGCTCGATCTTTTCGGTGCCGTGCATCACGGTTGTGTGGTCGCGCTTGCCCAGCATCTTGCCGATCTCGGTCAGCGGCCGGGCGCCGTCGGTGCGCAGCAGGTACATCGCCACATGGCGGGCGTGGACCAGGTGCCGGTCGCGCGCCTGTCCGGCGAGCCGCTGCGGCGCCAGGCCGAAGTAGCCGGCGACCGCGTCGACGATCGACTCCGGCGCCGGAATGCGCCGGCGCGGCGCCGGTGCGATCTCACCCAGCGCCCGCGCCGCCAGCGCCAGCGAGAGCTCCTCGCCCGTGAGCCGGGCGAAGGCGACGACCCGGTTGAAGCAGCCCTCCAGCTCGCGGATGTTCTCGCTCACCCGCTGGGCGATGAAGTCCAGCACGCTGCCCGGCACGCCGATCCGCTGCTCCTCCGCCTTGCTTCGCAGGATCGCCAGCCGCGTCTCGTAGTCCGGCGGCTGCACGTCCGCGATCAGCCCCCACTCGAACCGGGAGACGAGCCGGTCCTCCAGCAGCGAGATCGACTTCGGCGCCCGGTCTGAGGTGATCACCACCTGGTGCCGGGCGGAGTGGAGGTCGTTGAAGGTGTGGAAGAACTCCTCCTGCGTCTGCTCCTTGCCGGCGATGAACTGGATATCGTCGATCAGCAGCACATCCGCCGTCCGGTAGCGGGCGCGGAACTCCTCGTTGCGCCGCTCGCGGATCGCGTTGACGAACTCATTCGTGAACTGCTCCGAGGAGACGTAGACCACCCGCAACCCCCGCGCCCGCGCCTCGTGCCCGATTGCCTGGAGCAGATGCGTCTTGCCCAGCCCGACGCCGCCGTAGAGAAAGAGCGGATTGTAGGACTGCCCCGGCTCTGCCGCCACGCTCTGCGCCGCCGCATGAGCGAGATGGTTCGACTTGCCCACGACAAACGTCGCAAACGTGTAGGCCGGGCTCAAGCGGAGCTCGGGGTGCGGCGTTCGAGGTTCGGGGCCGGATGGCGCCCGCCGGTCAGATGGATCATCCTCGACATGGCCAGGCTCCGACTCCCGACTCCCGACTCCCGACTCCCGACGCTCGGCCGTCTCCGGCGCACCGATCACGGTGAAGCGGAGCGCGAGCGGCTCGCCTGCGAGCCGCTCGACCGTCTGCGTCAGCAGCGGGCGCAGCTTTGTATCGAGCCAGCCCACGACGAAATCAGAGGGTGCGGCCACCGTCAGCGCGCCGTCATCGCGGTGGGCGCCGATCGTCCCTTTCAAGAAGTTCTCATAGACCGGACCGGCGACGAGCATTTGCAGCTCGCCGAGCGCCGCCTGCCAGAGCTGTTGCGGCGAGGATTGTGCGGGAGATGGTGCCACCATGACCGCGGCCTCCGAAGTAGAGATAGCGAGGCCCGACGGCAGGATCGCCGCCGGGACGCTGAACGAACCGGTGATACGCGGCCGCTGGGGGAAGGAAGCGCCGGCACGGGGGACAGGGATGACCGGCAGACAAGCAGGCCGAGGCGATCCCGATCCTACGGACGGCGATCCAAGCTGATCAAGGCTTTTATGTCCCCGGATGTGGAAAACTGGGGCGACCTAACCCCCCGGCCCCCTTCCCTCGCAGGGAAGGGGGAGTCCTCGTTTACTGACGGTGCCAGTATCTCGTCTGGGAACACCGACGAATCTCGTTCCACCCTGGTAAACCAGGACTCCCCCTTCCCTGCGAGGGAAGGGGGCCGGGGGGTTAGGTCGCCCCTTGGTTTGCCTGGTATCTTCATTCCACAATCAAACGAGATACTGGTACCCCACTCAGATCAGGACTCCCCTCCCCTGCGAGGGGAGGGGCCGGGGGAGAGGTATGACCACACGCGAAGAGGATTTCAACGAGTGGTACAACGAGCTCGTCCTCCGCGCCGAGCTGGCCGACTACGCGCCGGTGCGCGGCTGCATGGTTGTGCGCCCCTACGGCTGGGCGATCTGGGAGAACATTCAGCAGGCGCTCGACCGCCGCTTCAAGGCGACCGGTCACCTCAACGCCGGCTTCCCCATGTTCATTCCCTCGTCGTTTCTGGAGCGTGAGAAGGAGCACGTCGAGGGCTTCTCCCCCGAGTTGGCCGTGGTGACGATCGCCGGCGGTGAGGAACTTGCCGAACCGCTCGTCGTCCGGCCGACCTCCGAGACGCTGATCGGCCACATGTATGCGAAGTGGATCAAGTCCTACCGCGACCTGCCCCTGCTCCTCAACCTCTGGAACAGCGCCGTTCGCTGGGAGAAGCGGACCAAGCTCTTCCTCCGCACCGCCGAGTTCTTCTGGCAGGAGGGGCACACCGCCCACGCCACCGCCGAGGAAGCGGAGGTCGAGGCGCGGCGGATGGTCGAGACCTACGCCGACTTCGCCGTGAACGAAGCGGCCGTGCCGGTGATCCAGGGGCAGAAGAGCGAGAGCGAGAAGTTCGCCGGCGCGGTGCGCTCCTACACGATCGAGGCGATGATGGGCGATAGGCGCGCGCTCCAGTCCGGCACCTCGCACAACCTCGGTCAGAACTTCGCCCGCGCCTTCGACATCGAGTATCTCGACGCCGAGAATACGATCCAGCACTGCTGGACCACCTCCTGGGGCCTCTCCACCCGCTTCATCGGCGCGATCATCATGGTCCACGGCGACGACAAGGGCCTGGTGCTGCCGCCCCGCCTCGCGCCGCACCAGGTCGTCGTCGTGCCGATCTATCGCGGCGAAGCGGAACGCGACGCCGTGCTGGCCGAGCTTGACCCGCTGCGGTCCGAGCTGGGCGACATCCGCGTCTGGGTGGATCGGCGCGACGGACTGACCCCCGGCTTCAAGTTCAACGACTGGGAGATGCGCGGCGTACCCTTGCGGATCGAGCTTGGCCCGCGCGACATCGCCGCCCAGACCGTGACTCTCGCCCGCCGCGACCAACCCGGCCGAGAGGGCAAGCGGACGGTCCCGCGCGCCGGTGTCGCGGCGGCCGTGCGCGACCTGCTCGACGACATCCAATCGTCCCTCTATGACCGCGCCCTCGCATTCCGCGAAGAGCACACCTTCGACCCCGCCGACTACGACGAGTTCCGCGAGGCAATCGAGCGCGGCTTTGCCTTCTCCTGGTGGTGCGAGGATGCCGCGTGTGAGGCGGCGATCAAGGAAGAGACGCGGGCAACCACCCGCTGCATCCCCTTCGACCAGCCCGGCGGCAGCGGTCCCTGCATCCGCGACGGCCGCCCGGCGACGCGGAAGGCGATCTTTGGCCGCGCCTACTGACCGGCGAGCAACCGGCGCAACCGGGCGCCACGGCTGCGCCGGCTCGACCGCGGTCGGTAGAACGCGCCGATGATCCCGCCGTAGAGCAGGTGCGCGAGAAAGACCGACAGCGGCGTGCGATAGCCGTAGTTCAGACCGAGGAACCCCGGCGGCTCCAGCTGCCGCGTCGGTGTCGGCCCGTGCTGCTCGCTCGCCATGCGCGGATGCAGCGCCGGCAGCATCGGCAGCGCCGCGAGCAGCACGAAGGCGCCGTGCACCGCTCCGATCGCGGCGCCGAGCCACCACGTCGACCGTCGCCAGCTTTCGAAGGCTGCCGCATAGACCGACGCGAACAGCCAGCCGTTGACGAAGTGCGCGATGAACCCGATCAACTTGGCCCGGTCGCGATCGGCCGTGAACATCGTCCCGACCATGTACGGCAGGTTGATCCGGGTGAGTCCCAATCCCTGACCAGCGGCCATCAACCCGGTCAGCATCACCGTACCGACGAAGCCCCAGAGCAACCCACTGCCCTTGTTCATCACAACCCCTCCGTCGAACCTGTCGCGTGGGACATACCGATCGACGCTGGCTCAGCCCGGTCACGGTACTGCGCGATCGTCACGGCCGCGTTGATCAGCCCGACGTGCGTGAACGCCTGCGGGAAGTTCCCCAGCGCGGCGCCGCTCGCCGGGTCGATCTGCTCGGCGAACAGCCCCAGGTCATTTCCGTAGCCGAGCATCTGCTCGAAGTCGTGCGTGGCGCGCTCGACCTCACCGCCGCGGGCGAGGCACTGCACCGCCCAGAAGCTGCAGAGCGCGAAGGCGCCCTCACCCGGCGCAAAGCCGTCCGCCGTCCGCGCGTCGTAGCGGAAGCGCAGGCTGCCGGAACCGAGCGTCTCCTCGATCCGGACATAGGTCGAGCGCATCCGCGGGTGCCCGGCGTCGATGTACCCAACGATCGGGAGCATCAGAAGCCCGGCGTCCAACGCATCGCCGTCGAAGGTGCTGGTGTAGCTCCGTAACCGCTCGTTGTACCCATGCGCCTCGATCGCCGCACGGATCTGCCTGTGATGACGGCGGAACAGCTCAACCGAAACCTGCACCTGCCCCGCCTCGTGCATCCCGATCAAGCGGTCGAGCGCGACCCAGCAGAGCACCTTCGAATGGGTGTGGTGCTTCCGTCCGGCGCGTTGCTCCCAGATACCCTCATCCGGCTCCTGCCAGCGCCGGCACACGGTTCGGCCGAGTCCGTCGAGCAGCCGGTGCGTGTCGCGATCGAACGTTCCGCCGCGTTCGGCAAAGCGAGCGGCGGCATCGATCACCTCGCCGTAGACATCAAGCTGAAGCTGGTCATGCGCATCGTTGCCGGCGCGGACCGGCCGCGACCCCCGGTAGCCCTCCAGACGCGCGATCTCACGCTCCGGCAGCCGCGCCTCACCGAAGACGCTGTACACCACCTGCAGCTCGGGCTGCGTCAGGCGGGTGGCGTGCAGCATCCAGTTGAGGAACGCCGTCGCCTCCGCGTCATACCCAAGCCCGAACAGCGCCCGCAGGGTCAGCGACGCATCGCGCAGCCAGCAGTACCGGTAGTCCCAGTTGCGCTCGCCACCCACCCGCTCCGGCAGCGAGGTCGTCGGCGCCGCGACGATCGCACCGGACGGCGCATACGTCATCAGCTTGAGCGTGATCGCGCTGCGAACGACCGCATCCCGATATGGTCCCGTGTAGGTGCAGTGACCAGCCCAATCGCGCCACCAGCGTTCCGACCGATCCATCCTGGCACGCGCCGCCTCACCCAATGGCGGCACCGTCGCCGGACCCTCCTCGTCGTACGTCAGCGAGCAATAGCGCCGCTCGCCCGCCCGAATCCGCCCGACGCCCCGAACCCCCTGCTCCGCCGCGACCAACTCAAGCGGCAGATCGTGCTGAAACACGAGAGCAGCGCCCGTATCCTGCCACCAGATACCGAGCGCGCCCCGCCGTTCGAGCCGCGGAAGAGTGCGCCCGAAGTCCGGCCGCGGATCATAGACGACCTCCAGATCAACCTCCCCGTTAAGCCCTTCGATCTCCCGCAGCACCTCGTGATCGGGCGTCAACCGTGCCCGCTTCTCCCCCTCCGACGTCACCGACATGCAGTCCCGCACCGCCACCATGCCATGCGGCCCGTGAAAGATCGTCTCCACAATGGCGGTGTCCGCCAGATACCGCCGCTCCGCCCGAAACGCCCCTTGAGGCCGGATGCGAAACCGTCCGCCGGCTTCCGCATCCAACAGCGCCGCAAAGATCGGCGGACTATCGAAGCGCGGCACGCAGAGCCAATCCAGCGACCCATCCCGCGAAACCAGCGCCGCCCCCCGGCAATCCCCGATCAGCGCGTAATCCCCGATCGGCGGATAGGCGTCCGCCCCGCTCGTTCCGTTGTGCTCGCGATCGATGGTCATCAGCGTCACGCTATGGACTGGCGAACTTACTGCTCTCACTCTCGCCGTCAATGTCGCATCCGCGCAGGGGTTACACCATTCTCCAGTCGCCGTATCACGTGAATCATACGAAGCCGATAGATGCTGCTGCATCTGCCGAAGTCGGCAGCTTTCGGGCGGGCGTATCAACAGCGATTCAGAATGAACGATCTGTATTCAATCGTTCGGTGTTTTCCACGGCTGCCCTCACTGCTGTTTCTATCTCATGCGCCCGGTGGTCGAGGTTGGGGAAGCGCCGGTCCACCGACCGTGCAACGCTCGCACGCGCCCGCCCCGCCTGATCGTCCACCCACTGAGTGAGACGGAAGGCAATCAGGTTGAGGAAGTACGTCCGAATCAACGGCACGATGCAACGGAGTTCCGTATGGTCCAGACGCCTCTCGATTAGATAGCCGCCGAGGAAAGCCTGAACAGAGCCAGGATCGATCGCATCGTAAGTGGGTGGCTGGAGGCAATCGAGCGCGATGCTGGTGGCGATATCGGTCGCGCGGGTGTCCAGGTGAATCAGGTCAAAGTCGAGGAGTGCACTCAACCGCCTCCGATGGAAGAGGATGTTGTCGTGGTGGAAATCGCAATGCACCACGGCGCTGGGTAGACGGTCCGCGCCGAGTCGTTCAAGCTCGGCGCGGTTTCGATCGCGCTCCGTGCGCACAGCGGAGGCGAGCGCCGGCTCCTCGCGGCCGAACGCAGCCAACAGATCGTCGAACGTATTAAGATCACGCGTGCGCGCGTAGGTGTCGAGGTTCCAACAATAATCGAATCCATCGCGCTGTCCGATCGCCGACCACGGCGCCAGATCGTCATGCAGACGCGCAAGCGTTTGTCCCTTGCTATGGAGATACCTGGGATCGGCGTACGGCGCCGGCCGGCCCGCAAGGTACGGAAAGAGAGCGTAACGCTGGCCATCGACTTCGGTGAATGTGGCGCCGTCTGACGCCCGCAGCGGCGCTGCGATCGGCCAGCCGCGACCGGCGAGGTGCATCAGCACATCGTGTTCGTATCGGATGGCCGCCGGAGAGCGACGCGGGTTGTAACGCCGTAGCGCATAGATCGCGTCGCTCGTCTCGACGCGCCAGTGTTTGTTGACGCGCCCGGACCGGATATCGCGGATGACGGGGGACGCCACGTTATACCGAGCCAGGACTACCCGGAGGAGATTGATCGCGTGGCTGGATAGCCGGGACATCACACTCGATCATCAGGCCGGGTCGATCAGCACGCCCGGATTGAGCACACCGTTCGGGTCGAGCGCCTGCTTCGCTGCCCGAAGCGCGATCGCGAACGGCTCCGGGCGCTCCTCGTCGTACCAGGGCCGGTGCTGCCGCCCGACGGCGTGGTGGTGCGTGATCGTGCCCCCCATCTTCATGATCGCGTCCGACGCCGCCGTCTTCAGCGCCATCCAATCCTTCCGCGTCAGGCCCGGTTTGTATAGGCCGGCGAAGGAGTAGTACGGTGCGGGGCCGTCCGTGTAGACGTGCGTGAAGCGGCAGTTGAGCGTGCCGCCGCCGCAGATATCTTTCAACGCCCGTGTCGCCTCCTCGCGCACGTAGGCGTCGAACGCCGGCCAGCGGTCCCAGGTGATCGAGGTCTCGAAGGTGCCGCTGACAAAACCGATCCCCGGCGAGACGGCGCCGCCGCGCGGGATGAACGCATCCCGCCACGCGCCGACCGCCCCGCCGCGCCCGGTCGGCTCGCCGGAGCCGGAGATGAGAATGTCTTCGTCGTCGATCGCACCGCCGGCGTCGCGGGCGATCGCTACCGCCTGCCGGATCGGCCATTCCTGCGGGATCTCGTCGGACTCGAAGCCGATGATCAACAGCGACCGCGTGCCGTCCATCTCCGCGCTCTCCCGCGCCAGCTCCGGGTCGAGCAACCGCAGGTTCGCCGGCCAGAGCTTCGTCTGGACGATGCGCCGCGTCGCCTCGTAGCCCGCCTCCCAGGTCGGGAAGGTGACGCCCGCCGTCGCCCGGAACCGGGGCCGCGCCTGAATCCGCATCCACGCCTCCGTGATGATGCCGAGGATCCCCTCGCTGCCAATCACCAGCCGGTTCGGATCGGGACCGGCCCCACCCCCCGGCAGCCGCCGCGACTCCCACCAGCCCGCCGGCGTCAGCATCCGCGCCGACTCGACGAACTCGTCGATGTGCGTCTGGTTCGTCGCGTAGTGCCCGCCGGAGCGCGTCGCGATCCAGCCGCCGAGCGTGGACATCGTGAAGCTCTGCGGGAAGTGCCGCAGCGTGTAGCCGTGCGGCCGCAGCTGCTCCTCCAGCGCCGGACCATAGACGCCGGCCTGGATGCGGGCGGCGCGCGACGTCTTGTCGATCTCCAGCACGCGGTCGAACTGATCCATGTCGATCGTGACGACCGCGTCGTACCCCTCCGGTGGCGTCACCCCGTCCACCACCGACGAGCCGCCGCCGTACGGGATCGCCACGTACCCCTTGTCGGAGCACCAGGCGAGCACCGCCTCGAGCTCGGTTTCGCTGCGCGGGTGCGCCACGATATCGGGCGGGTTGCGGAAGACGCCGCCGATCTCTTCGAGCCGGTCGCCCTTGCTGTGCAGCGCCCGCTCGTAGGTATCGGTGAAGCAGAACTCGGCGAGGCTGTCCGGCGGCGTGATCCGCGGCGGCCGCATCTGCAACTCGTCCAGCCGGGGGATCGACGGCAGTTCCACCGCCGCGCCGATCCGCTCGGCGAGCCGCTGCGCCTGCTCCTCCCGTTGCGCCGGTGTCGGCTCCTCATCTTCGAGACCATTCATCCAGATACTGCGTCGAGGCTTTGCGACGAAGACCATGACACACCCTCACAACGTGGTGCTTGGGATAATACCAAGCTCGGCGTTCATCCTCGACCTGCATCGCGTGTGATACTGCTTGTGATTACGCAGCGAGGACGAGCGGCGCCGGTGATGCTGAGTATGGACACCAATGAGAAGGGCGAACGCGAGCGCGAGATACTCCGTCTTCTCCTGCGTGGTGAGCAGGAGATCGCTGCAGGCGCGGGCCACGATTTGGATGAGGTTCTTGCCGAAGCCGATCGTATGCTCGCGGATGGCGAGGAGTGAGCGTCCGCTTCATTCGCTCCTGTGAAACGCTCGTCAACTCGGCAGCGCCACGGGCGACGGCTCCGCAGACCGTTGCACCATTTCGGCGAAGAAGATGACGAACGTCGCCCAGAAGATCAACTGACCGGCCAGCGACGACGCGCGGAATTGCAGCAGCAACGTCGCCGGCGTGTTCACCGGGTCGGTTCGATCGGGCAGCATCAGGAACAGCATCAGCAGCCAGACACTGAGGACCGCCGCGGCACCAACCGCTGCAACGACGGGCGTTGTCCGCACCTTCAGCCGTGAGAACACCCGCGCTGCGATCCAGACCCCGGCGACCGACAGCAATAGACACCCGATGTAGAGCAGTTGCCGCTGCGTCAACGTGCCGGGATCGCCGACACCCGGCGGGTTGGACGGATATTTGAGGAAGGGGATCAGCACCGCGCTGAAGACGGCGATGCCGCCGAAGAGATACACACGTGTCCGCGGCGAGCGCCCAGGGAGGTGTTGACCCCACAGCGCATAGACCCCCGCGAAGACAGCTCCAGCGCCGAACCCGTACACGACCAGCCCAACCAGCAGCCCCGCCTTTTGCGTGCGCCGCGAGAAGACGGGCTCGTGGTGCTCCAGGGCGGCGCCATCCGCCTCCAGGTGCTCGGCCTCCGCCTGCTTCTCCAGGCGGATGGCGCGGTCGACGAAGCGCTCGCTCACCGTCAGGTGGAAGGCAGCGGCGAACAGCGCGGCCACGAGGGCAGCCACGACCACGGCGCGGACCAGCGTGCGTGTCTCCATCACTGGTATCAGTGGCAGGGGAACGCCGCCAGATGGCGGGCATCATGAACAAACTCGTGCAGCATCTCACCCTGGCCGAATCCCACAACGGCAAGCAGGGCCAAACCAAAGACGATCAGCAGCAGCGGTGCGAACGTTCGCGAGCCGGGCAGGGCGATCGCGCCGAAGAGCGTGCTCATGGTGCCTCCTGTGCCGGCTCCACCGGCCGGCGATGAAAAACCTCCGGCGCGGTTGCGGTCGGAGGTGATCGGGCACCACCGGGCCGTACCACGCGGACCGAGGAGCGGGCAAGGGAAGGCGACCTGGCTCGCCCGGCAATGCCGGACTCACAGTTGCGGGACAGCGCCGGTTTCACACCGGACTTCGCTTCCATACTCCCGAAGGAGCGCTTGCCTGCGGCTCTTCTGTTGTGACGCTCACAGTAGCCGGACACGCGGTTGCGGTCAAGCAATGCAAGCGCCCTTGTTGCGAAACGGCTCTCACGCGTGGACCGGTATGGCGGTGCCCCATCCATCGGTGACCGCTGTCTCGCTTATTACTGGCCGGACGGGTATCAACATCTTGCGGAGATTGGCCCGAGCAATCTCCTCGCGATGTTGGAGTTGACCGACGACAATGCCGGGATGCACATGACACGTTTTGGCAAATGTCTGAATGCGCACAGCGGAGTACAGCGGTCGAGTATCGGCGACAAAGTTGTCGAGCTTTTCTTGAGGGATCAGGTGCTCGACGGCGAATTGATCAGCAAGTCTTTCGCTCTCCGGTTCCTCTTCTGATCGCCGTGCGTCAAGGTCAACATCGAGCGAGAATCCGTCGCCGTTCCGGACATGCCCAAGCTCATGCATGAGCGTGTGCCAGAAGTTATCGATACGATCAAAGCGCAACGAGAGCGCAACGACCGGCGAATCATCCAACCAGAAACAGGCCCCATCGATGCGTGTGCCGGGTAGCGCCTCGACAATGACAAAGCGAACGCCTGCGTCACTCAATACTCGCGGCACATACCGGATCTCCTGTGGCGCATGGAGTAAGAGACGGAGCTTTCCAATCGCTTCGTCGAGTTTGCTCCTTACATATCGCCCTACCTGGACGGTGCGGGCGAGCTTCCGCGCTCGAAAGAGCCAGGCGGTTTGTGCCGGCGTGGTTGACTGATAGGACGTGGACTTGCGCGCGGCATGTGCAGCAAAGTGAGGTTCCTCGTCGAGGTTGTCGACTTCATAGAAGTCCGCGACGCGCTTCTCCAAGACATCGATGCTGTCGGATGCTTCAATCCACCCCCGCCGGAGCAATTCCTTGAGCGGGGCAATGGTAAAGAGCCTCGCGCGGCGCGCGACCGGATTGTCATCATCCGTTCCAACCCGCCACAGTTGATACGCTGCTTCCAGGTTCAGCCAAAACTCAGGGCTGGTGCCCAGCGCAGCGGCGAGTCCCTTGGCAGTCTCAGGGGAGATGCGCCGCTTGCCCGCAATGATCTCGTTGACGACACGATACGGCCGGCCGAGAATCTCGGCCAGATCCGTCTGCGTCCACCCTCGCTCCTCCAACTCCTCCCGGAGAAAATCCCCGGGCGGGAAAACCTCTGCTGGTCGTCGCATAGCCATCAAATGACCTCCCTCCACCCCACGGGCGGTCAGTGATAATCCTCCACTGAGATGATTCGGACGTACGTATCCTGACCTCGACCGACGAGTTCCACGATCAGCCGGTACTGGTCATTGAGGCGGATCGACCGCTGGTGGCTCCGCTTGCCCGCCAGTTTTTCGAAGTGCCATGACTTCATCGCGTAGAAGTCTCGCTCGTCTACCGCCGCGCGAATGCCCTGCATCCGCCGCCGGTATGCCTTCACGATCGCAGAAGACAGACCCATATCAAACGCGGGGTCTGTCTCCAATCGGTCCAGGTCGTCGTCGGCAAACTGCACGTCCATGAACATCCACAGTCTACGGAGGTTAGAGCTTCAGTGCAAATACCACTATTACACTTAGTGTAATAGTGGTATTTGCTGACTCTCTGCCGATCCAATACGGACCTCGTTCGCATCCGACGGCCGTTCATCCCCGCCAGGCAATAGCCGCTTTATTGGTGGGGTCAAACTGAGCTCTCACATTGGGTCGTAATCGCTTGACCCTCAAGTAACTCCAGGGTCTACGGTCGTGTCATGGCAGAGAAACTGACGATCGGGGTGGTGGCACAACGGATCGGCGTGCCGGTCGATACGATCCGGTTCTATGAGGCCGAAGGCATTATCCCCGCGCCCGCACGCACCGCCGCCGGTTATCGCCTCTACGCCGCCACCGACCTCCGCCGCCTGCGTCTCGTCCGGCGGGCGCGGCTGCTCGGCCTCAGCCTCCCCGAGATCAAGACGCTGGTCGAGCAGGCCTTCGCCTCCGACTGCGGCGACTACCTCGATCAACTACTGGAACGTCTGGCCGAACAACACACCGCCGTCCGCCGCCGCATCGCCGAGCTTCAGGCCCTGGATGCGGAGTTGGGCGCCCTGGCGCAGCACGTTCGCCACGCGCGGGAGCAGGCGCCGGCGGGGCGGCGGGTGGTGGATTGCGGCTTCTGTCCGCTGATCGACGAGGAGGACGGCCACGATGAAGGCTGACGAGCGCGACGACGCACTGAACATCCTGGCATGCGAAATCGACAAGCGGCCCAAAGGCGCACCCAGTTTCTTCGACCTGCAGCCCAGCATCCAGGCGGTGCACCGCGACAAGGAGGGCCTGCGGATTGACTTCGACCCCGCGGCCGCTCCCGCCGTGCAGCAACTGGTCGAAGCCGAGCGGCTTTGCTGCGCGGACATCGGCTGGAGCCTCCGGCAGTCGCCCGCGCTCACGCTCACGATCCGCGCGCCCCCGGCGCAACTCGACATCTTCGTGCAGTTCCTCACCACATAGCACCGGTCATCGACACGCCTCCGTTCCTTGATGGCGCTCGGACCGTCGGATATGGTGAAAAGGAGCACAAATACCCGGTTGCGGCGGGGCGGGCGTGGCGCGGAGATGGCGGGCAGACCGACGAAGCCTCAGGTGACGGTGCATGACCGCGCGATGAACGCGCTTCATCGCCTGGTATCGCCTGCCACTGCTGATCCATTGTTGTGGTCCGCACGCGCCGCCGTCGGTCTGGCGATCGTCGCGGTGATTGTCGCCGCTGCTTCCCTGTCCTTCGACCAGACGGCCACGCCGGACGAGGCGCGGCAGCCGAAGCCGCAAGAGAAACACGTTGCCCCCACATCAGCAGCCGGTTCCGAAGCCTCCACGGGTGGCGGCATTGCGGCCGCCACCTATCAGCATTGGGACGTGCCCGGCGACCGTCGCCTGCTGATGATCCCAGCGGTTGGCGCGGACGGCCGGGTCTGGGCCGGCGACATGGAAGGCGAAACCCTCACGCTTCACGCGGCATCCGGCGCTCGGCCGCTTGCCCTGCCTGTGCCCGCCGGGACCGGCGCCCACACGATGGGCGTCGCGATCGACAGCGCCAACACGGTTTGGCTCGCCCAGGACGGCGTCCACGCCATCGGACGCTATGACCCGGAGACGCGTCGCTACACCGCCTACCCAACGCCATCCTACAACGCTTCACCCTTCGGCATTGCCACCGACGCCGAAGGCCGGGTCTGGTTCACCGAGCTCGCCGCCCGACGCATCGGCGTCTTCAACCCCGATACCGAAACCTTCACCGAGTACCCCCTGCCCGATGGCGCCGGCAATCCGTACTGGCTGGCGCTCGCCCCCGACGGCCGCGTCTGGTTCACCACGCTGACCGCACCGACGGTGGGCGTGCTCGATCCGCCAAGCGGCACGATCCAGATGATCCCCATCCTGGGGCTGTCCGAGCAGGATGGCACAACGGGGATCGACCTTGCCGCCGATGGCGCCGTCTGGTTTGGCACGCGCGAAGGGGTTCTAGGCCGGGTCGATCCCTCAAGCCTGGCGGTCGCGACCTATCGCACGCCCGGTGAGAAGGTCTACGGTGTGGCGCTCGACCGGAACGGCCGCGTCTGGGCCGCCTCCACACGCAACGCCGTCTTCGCCTTCGACCCCGACTCCGCACAGTTCTGCTCGATACAAACCGGCGACGGCGCGTGGTGGCTGACCGATGCGCCCGACGGCTCGATCTGGGTGTCGGAGAGCATCTCCGGCGCGAGCGGCCTCGGTTGGATCAGTCCCGACCGAGCCGCCGACCCCTGCGCGGGAGGCGCCGGATGATCGAGATCGGCGGCGTCAACGTGCTGGTCGCCTTCGTCGCGGGACTGGTCTCCTGCATCTCACCATGCGTCCTGCCGCTCGCGCCGGTCTATATCGGCAACCTCGCCGGCGGCTCGGTGGGCGCGGTCGGCGTCGTCGACCGGCGCGCACCGCTGCTCCACGGCCTGTCGTTCATGCTCGGCTTCATCCTCCTCTTCACCGTCCTCGGCGCATCGGTTGGTCTGATCGGTTATGTCCTCCAAGACTACATCCGCCTGTTGGAGCGGGCCGGCGGCATCTTCCTGATCGCGATGGGACTGCACATGACCGGCGTCGTCCAGTTCACCGCCCTCTATCGCGGCATCGGCCTCGACTGGGACCAGCGCCTCGCCCCCGGCTACCTCCGTTCCTTCCTCGCCGGCATGTTCATCTCCGCCGGCTGGCTGCCCTGCGTCGGCCCGACGCTGGGCGCGATCCTCACCCTGGCCGTCACATCGGGCCAGGCGCTCGCGGGCGGCAGCCTGCTGCTCGTCTACTCCCTCGGCCTCGCCGTACCGTTCGTCGGCCTCGGCCTTGCCATGTCGCGCACCCCGGCGCTGCTCCGCTGGATGAACCGCCACCACACCGCGATCAGCGTCGCCTCCGGCGCCGTCATGATCGTCATCGGTATCCTCCTCTTCACCGGCATGCTCACCCGCCTCAACACCTACTTCGGCTTCGCCGACTCGGGACTCGGCGCCAAAATCTAACCGGAACGTTCACCACCAAGGCGCCAATGCACCAAGTCTTTTGCTCTCTTGGTGTCTTGGCGGTAAACGTCATCCTCGCCTCATACCTCGCGCCAGCCGCCGCGGCGTGCGTCGCGGGCCCGTCCGCCATCTGCTATCGTGTCCGACAACCCCACCGCCTGGACGGAGGCCGGTATGCCCGTCATCCGCACCGCCGACAACGACACCTTCTACCTGGACGAGGGTACCGGTGAGCCGGTCGTCTTCGTCCACGGTCACACGCTTACTCACCACATGTGGGATGCCCAGGTCGCGCCACTGCTCGCCGCCGGCTACCGGGTGCTGCGCTATGACCTGCGCGGCCATGGCCAGAGCGGCGCCCCGCTCGTCGGCTACACCCCCGAGGACCTCGCTGCCGACCTCAAGACACTACTAGACGCACGCGGCATCGCTCAGGCGCATGTGGTGGGCCTCTCGCGGAGTGGTGGAGTGACGCTCGCCTTCGCGCTGGCGTATCCGGCGGCAACGCGCACGATCACGCTCATCGACAGCGTTCTGCCTGGCTATCCCTTTTCGGATGCGATCCGGGCGACCTTGCGCACGCACGCCGAGCACTTCGCGGCGGGCGGCAAGGCGGCGTTCTTGGCATCGTGGCTAACGGACGATCTGTTCGTCCCGGCCTGCCGCGACCCCGCGCTGGCGGCCGCCTTGGCAGACATCGTCCAGGGGTATGCCGCCGTGGAGATGAGTCCAGTGGCGATCACCGCAATGCGGGAACACGCGGCGACCCGGCCGTCGGTCCCGCCGGTCGCGGAGCGGCTGGCTGAGATCGACATTCCCGCGTTGGTGATCGTCGGCGCGCTGGACGTCCCCGACTTTCAGGCGATGGCGGCGGAGCTGGTGGCGACGTTGCCGCGGGCACAGAAGCTCGTAGTGGCGGATGCAGGCCACATGGCGAACATGGAGCAGCCCGCCGTGGTGAACGACGCCCTGCTCCGGTTCCTGCGCGACCACGCCCGACGCGTTCATTAGAGACCGCAGCGCCGTGGCCGTCCACCGACCACTACCTTGCCGCCATGAGGCGCGTGGCGCTACACCAACACCAGTTGCCGCTCGCCGTGTACGTCGCGCACGATGAGCGCGGCATCCGGCGTCTCTTGCATGTCAGTGACCAGCAAGCCCAGGCGGATAAAGCGGCGGAGAACTTCCTGGACGGTAGCGTCCTGACGGTCGGCGAGCTGTTGCACCGCGAGGAACAGGTCGTTCGGGAGCACAAGCTGGTAGCGCCGCAACCACGGCTCCGCCTCGGCCCGGCCAGCGAGCACGCCGACAACGGCGTCGCGGGCGGCGTCGCGTGCGATACCCAGGAGCGTGAGCAGGTCTGAGCCGATTTCGGTGCCCTCGCGCAGGATGCCGAGGAACAAGTGGCCGGTACCAATGTGGTAATGATTGAGCCGGCGCGCCTCATCGATGGCCAGATTGAGTGCCTTCTGGAGCCGTGGGGTGACCGGCAGCGGTGCCGGTTCGGTCCCGATCGCTGCCGGGAGGGCCGGTGACGCTCCACGGCCCACCATCTGCACCACCGCCGCCCGCACGCGCTCGCTCGTCGCGCCAAGAGCAGTCAGAGCGCGGGCAGCCGTGCTCGTCGCGTCAGTGACCAGACCGATCAGGAGATGTTCCTGCCCGATGTAGTTGTGTTCGAAGGCCCGTGCCTCAATGACTTGGAAGTCGGAGTGTGTCAAGCCCCAGCGCTGCGCATGACACGACCGGATTGCTTCGGGCGTGGCATACCCCAAACAATGAGGCATTGCCACTGGGAGCCTTTCATGGGAGACGTCGTACGTATTCCTCCCGACGACGACGCTCGGCATGCTCTGCTCGGCCTGGGTCGCCACGTCTCCGCTGAACGCGCGGAGAGAGCCGCACGGCTCCACGACTATTTCGACCTCCAGATACGGCTCGCGGAGGCTGTGGCCCAGCAGGCAGGACGTCCCTTGTCAGAAACGGTCACGCACGTCACCAATCTGTACCGACGGTGCGGATTCGGACGCCTCGACGGCGGGTCCATCGCACCCGCCTGGGGAACGTACACCGCAACCTTGCAGTCCCTTGAGACGCATGCGCAACGGGTGGCATGGACGCAAGCATTCTTCGCCCAGTCGCCGCCGGAGCCGCCGCCGTCACGTGAGCAGCAGTTTGGATGCTTCACCTACGATCCTCCGGATGGCAAGGGCATCGTGCGCATTCACTTCATGAACCGAGATACCGATGACATCGGTCCACTCAGCCGATCGAAGATCGAGACGCGAAAGCACGAGTTGAAGGAAATGTTTACCCGTGTTCGGCTGATGCACGCCGACGCCAAGCAGGTTCGCGGGGCATCCTGGCTCTACCACACTGAGGCGTATCGACGGCTCTTCCCAGCGGTCTACGGTGATTCGCGCGCGATTCTCGAAGGACGCGCGCAGTTTCAGGGTTCGTCAAGCTGGGGCCAATTTCTCGACAACCGAGAAGGTGTCAAGCCAGCCATACGAGAGCAGTTTCTACAGAACCTTGCCAGCCTGAACCTAGACCGCCTGTGGGAAGTGTTCCCGCTGCCAACATACACAACGCGGGCGCCAATCCGGGCTTTCTATGATGCATATGGCATCAGGTAGCCGAAGGTCAGCTTGCAGACAGCAGCCGTCGGAGACCGGCGGTGTACTCGCACAGGGCACATCCCCAGGGAAGTCTTTAGATCACCTCATCCCGCCGCAGTTGCTCCATCTCCTCCCAGGTGTAGCCCAGCTCGAGTAGCACCTCCTCGGTCTGGTGGCCGAGTTCCGGCGTGTGGCCGGCCGGACCAGGTGGCGTGCCCGTCATCTGGACGGCGATGCCGGCGGTGCGCAGCGTCCCCAGGTTCGGATGCTCGACCGTCGCCACGTAGCCGTTCGCCGCCAGCTGCGCCGGCAGATCCTCCCCCTCGACCAGCGCCCGGTAGTCGTTCACCGGTGCCGAGGGCAGATCCTCGCCGGTCAGCCGCTCCATCCACTCAGCCACGCTCCGCGTCGCGAAGATCGCCTCGAGTGTGTCCTCCAGCTCCTGGGCGTTGTGATGCCGCTCCCACGGCCCGACGAAGCGCGGATCGTCGACCAGCTCGGGATGCTCCAGCGCGTTGCAGAGCCGCACCCACCGCTTCGGGTCCTGCGCCGCGATCGCCACCCAGCCGTCCGCTGCCTGGTAGTGGCTGTAGAGCGGACTCCGCCGCCAGCGTTGCCGTCCCTGCTTGCCCGTGTGCAGAAAGCGCGTGATCTGCCGCCCCTGGAACGCGACCATCGAGCCGAGCAGCGACACCTCCACCTTCTGCCCCTCGCCCGTCCGGTCGCGCGCCACCAGCGCCGAGGCGATGCCGAAGGCGAACATCGTCGCGCTGATCTGGTCGGCGGCGCCCGGCAGCGCCGGCACCGGATCGTGACCCGGCCCGCCCGCCTGCTCGATCATCAGCCCGCTCACCGCCTGGGCGATGTGGTCGTACCCCGGCCGCTGCGCCAGCGGTCCCTTCGACCCATACGCCGACGCCGCCGCGTAGATCAGCCGGGAATTGAGCGCCCGCAGCGCCTCATACCCCAGCCCGATCCGGTCCATGTACCCCGGCCGGAAGTTCTCAACCACGACATCAACCCGCGGCGCCAGCTGCTCGACGATCTTCTTCCCCGCCGGCGTCCGAATATCGAGCGTGATCGACTGCTTCCCCCGATTGTACGACTCGAAGTACGCCGAGAAGCCGGACTCATCCCGCTCCGTCTGCCGCCCCCACTCGCCGTCCACCCGCGGCTCTACCTTGAGCACCGTCGCCCCCATATCCGCCAAGAGCGAGGTCGCATACGGCCCCTGCTGATGCCGGGTAAAGTCGAGCACACGAATCCCACTGAGCGGACCAGTCACGGATGGCTCCTTTCAGTCGCCGGGCAATGGAGAATCGGCAATTGGCAGTCGGCAATCGGCAATCGGGCACCTACTCACCGTTGCCAATTAAAAC
>JBFXAN010000088.1:0-25465 GCA_050184225.1 Dehalococcoidia bacterium
TGTTGAACCGCAGAGCCGCAGAGGACGCTGTGGGCCGCAAAGATTTCTTAGCTTCTTTGCGGCCCTCTGCGTCCTCTGCGTCTCTGCGGTTCATTTCGTCGTGATCCGATGGGTGGTGAGGTGCGTAGATGGGGGTATGCGAACGCTGGGGTTGGTCTTGCTGGCTGTTTGTGGGGCGCTTGTGCTGGCGGCGGTGGTGCGGGCGCCGCGGGTGGAGGCGCATCCGTTGGGGAACTTTACGGTGAGCCGGTATAGCCGGGTCGAAGTACAGGCGGGGGGAGTTCGGGTCCGCTATGTGGTCGATATGGCGGAGATTCCGGCGTTTCAGGAGCGGGCGGCGATCGACGGCAATCGGGATGGGCGGATCGACGGAGATGAGGCGGATGCGTATGCGGGCCGAAGGGTCGCGGCGTTGGGCGAGAATCTGCGGCTGACGATCGATGGGCATTCGGTGCCGCTGCGGGCTCAGGAGTGGGGCATCAGCTTTCCGGCCGGGCAGGGCGGACTCGACACGCTGCGATTGGAAGCGTGGTTTGCTGGAGAGACGCCCGCGATTCGGGAGGCGGTGCGGGCGGAGTATCGCGACGACAACTTCGGCGACCGGCTCGGGTGGCGGGAGATCGTGGTGGTGGGCGGGCCGGGGCTCGATGCGGTCGATTCGACCACATCGAGCACGGACATGAGCAACGAGCTTCGCAGCTATCCGGAGGACCTGCTGCAACAGCCCCTGGAGCAGCGCAGCGCGACGTTCAGCCTGGCGTCGGGGGTTGGTCAAGACATCGGGGCGCGCAGCGAGGCGGGCGGGACGGCGGTGGGGCGGAAGCAGGATCGGTTTGCCGAACTGATCACGCGGGAGCAGTCACTGGGAGTGCTGTTGCTGTCGCTGCTGGTGGCGATGGGGCTGGGCGCGGTGCACGCGCTCGGTCCGGGGCACGGCAAGACCGTGGTCGCGGCTTATCTCGTCGGCAGTCGCGGCACGACGAAACACGCCCTCTTCCTTGGGTTGACGGTGACGCTGACGCATACGTCGAGCGTGTTCGCGCTCGGGTTGGTCGTGTTGTATCTCTCCGACTATATCCTGCCGGAGCAGCTCTATCCCTGGCTCAGCTTTGCATCGGGGGCTTCGATCGCCGTCCTTGGGCTGATCCTGTTGGCGGGTCGCACGCGGACGCTGCTCAAGAGGCGTCGCCCCACTGCGATCGTTGCCCAGCACGAAGTCGAGCCAATGGCGGCTCATCACCATGGGCGAAGTCCGTTCCAGACACACACACACGCCCGGATGCGACATTATGCACCGGAAGCCGGCGCCGCTCAGAGCCATGGTGGTTCGGTGATGCATAGTCACGGCGGACAGGCACACTCGCATCTGCCACCGGGGGCATCGGGCGAGCGGGTCACATGGCGCAGCCTGCTCGCGCTCGGCATATCGGGCGGGTTGCTACCGTGTCCGTCGGCGCTGGTCGTGCTCTTGACGGCGATCTCGCTGCACCGGGTTGGTTACGGCATGCTGCTGATCGTGGCGTTCAGCATCGGGTTGGCCGGCGTTCTGACGGGGATCGGCCTGATCCTGGTACATGCCCGCGGGTTGTTCAGCCGCCTGCCGATGGACAGCACGATCGCTCGGATGCTGCCGGTGCTCAGCGCGATGGCAGTCACCTTCATCGGTGTTGGCATTGCGGTCCGGGCACTCGAGGGCGGCAGCGGCCTCTCGATCTGAGCAGTCGCGGGTATGCTCACGACGCACCGGGGAGCGCGAGCGGCTCGTCGGCATTGCGTCGAGCGGAAATCGCGGCATCAGGCGGGCGAGACGCCCGCGCTCCCGGGTGGGGCTCACACGGGTTCGGTGCCGTGCTCTCGGCTTTGCGGACCATCGGGACCGATCGGCGGCGCGTCGCTGGTTCGTGCCAGTTGCCGGCCGGCCAGGTAAGAGCTCTTCGAGGCGCCGTAGAGGGCGAGGAAGAGGATCAGCAGGGGTGCGACGATCAGCACCGGGCGGACGCCGACCCAGGACGCGAGGGCGCCGAGGGCGAGGAGCGGCACGATCGCGGTCGCGTTCTTGACCGCGCCCTGGAGGGCGAAGACGCGGCCCTGCATGCCCAGGGGAACGCGGGCATTGAGGAAGGTGTTCGCCGCGACCTGGACGACGGAGAAGGAGAAGCCGATCGGCACGGCGAGGAACATGACCGTACCCATTCGGCTGTCGGAGTGGGCGAGCGGACCCCGGCCGAACGGTCCCGGCTGGTACAGACCGAAGAGGTTGAGGTCTTTGAGTGCGTTCGTGATCTGGTCGACAGCGCCGATCGCCAGCAGCGAGACGACCATGAGCAGAAAACCGAGGAGGACGAGCACCTGGGGGCGGATGATGTGGGTGAGCCGGGGCACAAGCGCCAGACCGGTGAGCATGCCGACCACGGCCGGGCCGAAGACGAACACGGAGAGCTCCGGCTGGACATCGAGCACCTCCTGGGCGAAGCGCGGCGCCAGCGTGACCATCACCAGGTTGGCGGTGCTGGCGAGGACGAGCAGCATGACGGTGATGAAGGCCGGGCGGTCGCTGGCAAGGTAGGCCCACGCTTCCACGAGCGACTCGCGCGTTCCGGCGAGCCACGGACGGCTGACGCTCGTTGCCGGTGTCACGAGCGTTTCGTCGTCCGCTTCGTCTGTCCTAATCGCGAAGGCCCGCAGCGCGGCAAAGGCGAAGATGAAGCCGCAGACGAGGATCAGGGGGCCGGCGTCGCCGGTGAGGGCGACGAAGATTGGCGCCAGGATCGCCATGCCGAGCAGCTGTCCTGCCGCCTCACAGAGATTGGCGAAGGAGTTGGCGGAGGCGAGACGGGGGCGTTCGACGACGCGGGGCACAATTGCGGACTCGGCCGGTGTGGCGAACTGAGTGGCGATCGTGATCAGCCAGAGCAGGAGGAAGATCGTGGGAACGCTCCGCGCGGTGAGCAGGAAGCCGAAGCAGAGCAGCGCGCGGACGAGATTGGCCGAGACGAGCATCAGCCGCTTGTTCGAGCGGTCGACGACGGCGCCGCCGACCAAGCCGAAGAGAGCGGCCGGAGCGACGGTGGAGACGGTGACGAGCGCTGCCTGAAAGCCGCTCTGTGTCTCCCGGACGACCTGGACGAGCATACCGTAGCCGATCGCGTTGATCGCGGTTTCGGAGGATATCCGCATCCCCATCAGCGCGCGAAAGGCCGGCTTGTGCAGAAGGGAGTCGGCGGGAATGCTCCACCAGAGCAGTTTTGGGCCTGGTGCGGCGGCAAGGAGATCATCGGACGAGGGAGCGGCCTGATCGATGAGAGGCAGCACGTCGGGCGGCGGCGGGCCGGGATCGCTCGGTTGAGGCAGGCGAACGGACCCGCCACAGGCGTTGCAGTAGTGTGCCCGCGCGGGGTTGCGTTCGCCGCAGTGTGGACAAGTGATCAAGCCAGCCATCACGCTCCCCGCGCCCGGCGCGATGCAGAGTTGATCCTATCCCACCGGGCATCGGCCGGCCAGCGGTGCAGGGTCGGGGAACCGGCCCTCACCCCCACCCCCTCTCCCGCTCCGGCGGGAGAGGGGAGCACTCCGTAACCAAGAGCATCAGCTCGGCATTCGGTCAGACGGCACCACGGTGCGTGTCGGCGGTCACGGTTGAGTCAGGCTCCCCTCTCCCGCTCGGTGGGAGAGGGGTTGGGGGTGAGGGCAGGCTTGACGGCACGATGGCAGGACGGCTACGCAGGAGGCATGGATACGGACGAAGCAGGGCTGGACGCCGCCTTTGTCGAGTTCTTCAAGGCGCTGGCGGTGCCGGAACGGTTGCGGGTGGCAGGGGCGATTGCGGCGGGGCCGCGGACGGCGACGGAGGTTGCGGAGGCGCTGGAGCTGCCGATGCGGGCCGTGGCAGCGCATCTCGCGGGGTTGGTGAGCGCCGGATTCGCCCGCCGCGAGGATGATGGGCATGCGGCGCGGTACGCATGGGATGAGGCGCGGGTGCGGACGTTGGCCGCGGCCCATCTCGATTCACCGCGCGTCCGTGCTCTTGCTGGCGCGACGGACGAGCGCAGCCGGGTGCTGGCGTCGTTCGTGCGTGACGGCCGGCTGGTCCAATTCCCGACGGGGGAGACGCGCAAGCAGGTGATTCTCGATTACATTGCCGGGCGATTTTCTTCCGACCGGACGTATACGGAGCGGGAGGTAAACGAGATCCTGAAGGAGTTCGCCGACGACTACACGACGATCCGGCGGGCGCTGGTCGATCGGCGCTACCTGAACCGGCATCAGGGTGTGTATTGGACCGGCGAAGGTAAACGGCCCGGCGAGACCCGTGCCTGATCACGGGCGGGTGTTCGACAAGACGGTGGATTTGTACGATATCTCGTATCATTATCCGACGAACGAAACGTCGCCGAGCGGTGGCGACGTTTCGCCGGGTTAGTCTGCTGAAGGAAGCACCTTCGGCTGCAACAGCTCCATCGGCTCGCCGTTATAGCGAAGGTCGCAGGCGCCGGCCTTGATCACCAGCAACTCGACGGCGCCGTCTGCCGACTTGTAGCGCTTGCCCAATTGAATCTGTGGCGCATCGGGGCGATCCGGGACCGCGCCGAACGCGTCGCCTGAATCCTTGAGTGCCAGCGAAACCTCGCCGTCGCTCAAGGCGCCATCGCCGCCCTTGGTGACGATCACCTCCGCGCCACTCGGGCCAACATATCGCTTGCCAACCTGGACCATGGTGGAACACCCCTCCGAACGTCGCTCGTTGCGAGCGCGTTGAGATATACAGCGACATTCTAACGGAAACCGACGTACCTAACCCCCCGGCCCCCTTCCCTGCGAGGGAAGGGGGAGTCCTCGTCGACCGTGGTGGAAGGAGGATCGTCGACGCGGTCAGCCGAGATAGAGGCAGAACAGGGCTGAACGAGACTCTCCTCCCCTCGCGGGGAAGGGGCGGGGCGAGGTTGTTGTTCAGGTGTTATTGATACGACATATCATCATGGCCGATGGTCGACGGGTTTGACATGGCAATATGCAAAGATATGCTATTGCAAGCGATTGCATTAGCTCATTCCGTGTAGCCGCACGCGCTGTCGACGGCCAAGGTCGGGCGGGCGCGGGCATCAAAGCGCCGCCGGTGGAGGGATTCGATGCTCGCACCTTTTGGGATGGGTGATTCACACCGGCAACCGGAGATCAGATCGCGAGAGCGGATGTGCGAAAGGAGTACGAAAGGATGACCACTGACATCTCGCCAACTCCCGCGGGTGACGGCCTGCAGGCGTCGATCACCACGTATTGGAATCTACGCAGCGATTCGTATGATGCCGAGCCGGGGCACAACGCATCGGAGGGTGCGGAGATGGATGCCTGGCTGTCGGACCTCGGCGGGCTGCTGCCGCCACCGCCGCGGGAGGTTCTCGACGTGGGCGCCGGAACCGGCTTCGTCTCGACGCTGCTGGCGCGGCTCGGCTACCGCGTGACTGGACTCGATCCGTCGGCGGGGATGCTCGCCGCCGCACGGGCGCGGGGCGCGGGGCTGGTATCGCCGCCGACCTACGTCGAGGGTGACGGCCACGCGCCGCCGTTTCCTCCGGCGAGCTTCGATGTCATCACGAACCGGCATGTGCTCTGGACGCTGCGCGACCCACGGACCGCCTTCACCGCCTGGGGGTGGGTGCTGCGTCCCGGCGGACGGCTGCTCGCGATCGACAGCCTCTGGTTCCTCGACCGAACGAACGATGCCGGCACGCGCGACACGCCGTACTCGGAGGCGTGGGCGCGGCACTACTCCGAGGCGACGCGGGCCGGACTGCCGCTGATGAACGCCGAATCGATGGACCCGGCGCTGACGATGCTGCGCGAGACGGGCTTCGCCGATGTACATCTCCGCCGCCTGGAGCGGGTGGAGGCGTATCACCGCGAGCATCGGCCGGCGACCGGGGGCGGCAGCGTGCCGCGCTACGCGATCGTGGCGACCAGGCCGGCGAAGTAGAGGAGCATCACGATGACATCGAGCGTTGAATCCCGGATCGACTGGCATCACTGGCGCGACCGGTGGGAGGCGCAGCAGGCCGCCTACACGGTCGATTGGGAAGGCCGCTACGCGATCATGCTCGACGCGGTCGAAGCATTGCTGCCGGAGGCGTTCGTCGCGATCGACATCGCCAGCGGACCGGGCACGATCAGCCGCCGGCTACTCGACCGCTTCCCGCGCGCTCGTTGCATCGCCGTGGACCTCGATCCGGTGCTGCTGTCGATGGGTCAGGCGACGCTAGGAACGGCAGAGGGACGGTTGCGCTGGGTGGAGGCGGACCTAAAGTCGGCGGCGTGGCTGACGGCGCTCGGCGAGGAGCAGGTTGATGCTGTGCTGAGCAGCACCGCCCTCCACTGGCTGCCCGCCGAGCACCTGGTCCGGCTCTATCGGGAACTGGGGACGATCATCCGGCCGGGCGGTGTTTTTCTCAACGGCGACAACATGCGGTTTGGTCCGGAGCTACCGGCCTTCAGTGCCTTATCACAGTGGCGGCGCGACCGGCTCTGGTCGGATGACTCATTCGCGGCGCGGGATCAGGAGAACTGGCAACAGTGGTGGGACGCGCTGGCCAGGGAACCGGCTGCCGCGAACCTGCTCGCCGAGCGCGAGCGACGGTTCGGCTGGATGAAAGAGGCCAACATCGGCTGGACGCAGCCGATCTTCGATGTGCATGTCGCCGCGTTGCGAGATGCAGGGTTCCGAGAGGTGGGGACGATCTGGCAGAGCGTCACCAATCGGGTGCTGATGGCGGTGCGATGAACCGTCGGTTCGGCCCGGCCACGCTGATCGCGCTCTTGACGCGCTTGTTATGAGGGCCGATGGCCGATCGGGCGGCGCACGTTGGCGCAGGGGGATGCAATGTACCGAGCGCTCGGATTGGTTCTGGCGGTGATGTTGGTTGCAGCGTGTGGCGGTGACAGTTCTGACCAGCCGGCGCAGATGTCGCCAGCGGCGGGCACAACCGGCGGCACCACCGCGCCGAAGGGTGAGTTGCGGCTGGCCTTTGGTATTCACATGCCCGGCACGCTTGACTCAACGAAGGATGGATTCACGCTGGTCTTCACCGGCATGGGCGAAACGCTCACGCGGTTGACCCGCGACAACAAGGCCGAGCCGTGGCTGGCCGAGCGCGTCAGCCAGATCGACCCGACGACCTGGCGGGTGACGCTGCGGTCCAACGCCAGGTTCCATGACGGGACGCCGGTGACGGCGGCGGATGTCGTCGCCTCGTTCCGGCGCAACTGGGAGACGCAACCGGCGGCGAGCGGCTACATCCCCAAGGAGACGGAGGTAACAGCGATCGACGAGCGGACGGTTGAGTTCAAGACGCCGCGGCCGATCGGCGCTTTCGAGAACAACCTCGCTGCATTTCAGTTCGTCGTGCACAAACCCGGTGGGGATCGCTCGATCATGACCGGCCCGTACCGGCCGGTCCGGCTGGTGGTCGACAGCGAGGTGACGTTGGAGGCGTTTCCGGAGCATTGGGGCGGGCCGCCGCCGATCGCGACGATCGTGATTAAGAGCGTACCGGATGCCAACGCACGCGCCCTCGCGCTGCAATCGGGAGATGTCGACATGGTCTTCTTGATGCCACCGGAGATGGCGAAGGGGCTCTCGGACGACTTCGAGCGGGCGATCATCCCTTCGACACGCATCCAGTCCGTGATCTTCAATCACCAGCGGCTGCCCTTCAGCGACCGGGCGGTACGCGAGGCGTTCGCGTTGGGTGTGGACCGAGATGCACTCAATCGGGTGACGCTGGAGGGGGCGGGCGCCCCCGCGATCAATCTCTTCCCCCAGGGCATGGGGATCGATGTCGTGCCGGCGCAGGCGACGGACGTGAATAAGGCGAAGCAGCTGCTCGACAACGCCGGCTGGTGGGCGGGACCGGACGGCGTGCGCGTGAAGGATGGCAAGCGGCTCTCCTTCACGCTGTTCAGCTACCCCGGCCGGGCAGAGCTGACACCGATGGCCGTGCAGATCCAGAGCCAGTTGAAGAACCTGGGGTTTGCGATCGAGGTGGAGCAGATACCCTTCTCGGCGCTCGATTCGAACTACTTCAAGACGGGCGATTGGGATGCCTCGATGTACTCGGTGGGAACGCTGCCGACCGGCGATCCGCTGTACATGTTCAACCAGAACATCGTCACAGGCGCGCCCGGCAACATCGGCGGCTACAGCAGCCCGCAGCTTGACGCGATCGTCGAGCAGATGCGGGTGGAGATCGACCCGACGAAGCGGAATGCGCTCGTACGGCAGGCGCAGGAGATCGTCAAGGTCGATGTGCCGATGGCATATCTCGTCGCCGCGCCGGTGACCTACGTCTATAAGAAAGGGAAGGTGAAGGGATTCGTCCCCAATCCGAATGATCAGTACTTCATCGACAGCAGCATCTCCGTCGACTAGCGGCGTCTGCGGCGATGCGGGCGGTCAGGCACCATGTCGCGGTACATAGCGGCCAGATTGCTGGCGGTGCTGCCGGTACTCCTGGTGGTGTCGGTGCTGGCGTTTTCGTTGCAGGCGCTGGCGCCGGGCGATCCGGCGAGGCTGCTGCTGGAGGCGAGCGGGTTGAATCCGCCGCCGCCGGAGGCGATCGCGGCAAAGCGGGCCGAGCTACGGCTCGACGATCCGCTGCCGGTGCGCTATGCCGGCTGGCTGGCGGATGCGCTGCGCGGCGACCTGGGGCGGTCGTATCGATCGTATCAGCCGGTCTCGAAGCTGTACCTGGAGCGGCTACCGGCGACGCTGACGCTCGCCGTGCTGGCGGTGACGCTGAGCGCGGCTGTCGCGGTGCCGCTCGGTGCGATCGCCGCCTATCAGCGGGGCAAGCCGCTGGACGGCGTCGCCCAGATCCTGGCGGTGACGGGTGCGGCGATCCCTGGTTTCTGGATCTCGCTGGTCTTCATGTTCATCTTCGCGGCGAAGCTGCGCTGGCTGCCGGCGTTCGGCTCGCTCACGCCGAAGGGGATCATCATGCCGGCGGTGGTGCTGGCGCTGACGCACAGCGCGATCATCACGCGGCTGACACGGGCGGCGACGCTCGACGTGCTCGGCCAGGAGTTCGTGTCTGTCGCGCGGGCGAAGGGATTGAGTGGCTGGACGATCGCCCGCCGGCATGTGCTGCCGAATGTGCTCGTGCCGGTGTTGACCGTGCTGGGATTGGAACTGGCGGGGTTGATCACGGGTGCGGCGGTGGTGGAGTACGTCTTCGCCTGGCCGGGGATCGGCAAGATGGCGGTCGATGCGGCGCTCTTGCGGGACACGCCGGTGATCGTCGGTTTTGCGGTCGCGGCGGGGGTGATCTTCGTGCTCGTCAACCTGATGGTGGACCTGATCGTGGCCGCGATCGATCCGCGGGCGAGGAAGATCTAGATGGCCGCGGTCACGGACGTGACGATCCCGCCGCCGCCGGCCCGCCGCCGGGCGATCCACCGTCGCGTCAGTATCGTGGGGTTCGGTGCGGTGGGGGTGCTGCTGCTGATCGTCGCGGCGGTGGCCCTCGGTCCGCGTCTGTGGGGCATTGATCCGCTGGAGCAGCGGATCGAGCAGCGGCTCGAAACGCCGTCGCGGGAGCATCCGCTGGGGACCGATCAGTTTGGCCGGGACATCCTGGCGCGACTGCTGACCGGTGGACGCTGGACCCTCGTGGGGGCGGCGGCGGTCTGTCTCGGCGTGAGCCTGATCGGGTTTGTCGCCGGGGCGACCGCCGCATCGGGGAGCCGCGTGACCGACACGGCGCTCGGTCGCCTGATCGAGGCACTGATGGCGTTGCCGGGGCTGGTGACGGCACTGGCGCTGACGGCGGTGCTAGGACCATCCTTTCGAAATCTGCTGATCGCGCTGGTGATCACCAATTGGCCGTGGTATGCGCGCGCGTATCGCTCGATCATTCTCAAGGAGCGAGCCGCGCCGTATGTGGAGGGGGCGACGGCGCTCGGCGCGGGGCATCGTCGGATCATTACCCGGCATGTTCTGCCGAACGCGGTCGGGCCGGCGATCGTGCTGGCCACGACGAACCTGGGGAACGTGATCCTGGGGCTGGCCGCACTCTCGTTTCTCGGTCTGGGCACTCAGCCGCCGACGCCGGAGTGGGGCGTGATGATCAACGACGCGCGACCCTACTTCCAGCGGGAGCCGTGGCAGATGATTGCGCCGGGCCTCTGCATCGTCGTCACCGTGCTCTGCGTGAACCTCGCCGGCGATGCCCTGCGCGACGCACTCGATCCAAGGATTGGGAGGGGTTAGGCGTTAGGTAAGGCGCGTTAGTTAACACGTGTTAGGCAATAAGAGTCAGATCACAGAATCAACGGAAACTCGACATCTGAGACTTAACGCCTGTTGGACGTAGTGCCGAACATCCTGTAACGTCATCATCATCGGCCGAAACAGATCGCGGGACAGAGAGGACTGTCGCCGTGAAACTGGGCGACCGAACACATTCACTCCACCGGTAGAGAGGGGAAGATGCAGGAACGAGGTA
Source organism: Dehalococcoidia bacterium (assembly GCA_050184225.1). Classification (GTDB taxonomy): domain Bacteria; phylum Chloroflexota; class Dehalococcoidia; order CAUJGQ01; family CAUJGQ01; genus JBFXAN01. Next base: position 10,494 of record JBFXAN010000088.1, read on the forward strand.
TTCGCAAAAGGATGCAAACGTCGCGGCTTGGACGGCGGCGGCTGCTCGGTGTCGCGGCAATGGGCAGCGCGAGCGCTGCCTTTATTGCCGCGTGCGGCGGCAGCGATTCGTCGGATGACAGCGCGACGACGACTGACACGGCCGGCACCCAGACCAGCGCGCCACAGACCGGCACGCGATCGGGTGAAACGCCGAAGGTCGGTGGTAGCCTGGCGGCGCGACTTGCCGCCACGGCGCCGCTCGACCCAATCACGAACACGACCTATACGGCACAGACGGTCGCGAGTTTCCCGTACAGCCGTCTGCTCAAGCTCAAGACCGATAGCAATCCGCAGACGGCGGACAACTATGAGCCGATTCCGGACCTCGCCTCCGGCTACGAGGCGACCGCCGACGGCCTCCAGTACACCTTCAAGTTGAAGCCGGCCACCTTCCACAACAAGCCACCGGTCAACGGCCGGGCCGCCACCTCCGAAGACGTGGCGATCACGCTGGAGCGGTTCCGCACCGACCCGAAGAACACGAACCGCGTCGTCTTCGGCACGGAGCAGAACCCGATCGTCGAGTCGGTCCAGACACCGGATGCCCAGACCGTTGTCTTCAAGCTGGCGAAACCTTTCGGCCCATTTCTGTCGCTGATCGCCAGCGCGCAGTACCTCTGGATCATGCCGAAGGAAGTCGTTGCCGGAGCGATGGACCCGACCCGGGACCAGATCGGCACGGGACCGTTCGTCTTCGAGTCGGTCCAGCCGGATATCGAGTTCAAGTACAAGCGCAATCCCCAGTACTTCGATCAGGGCAAGCCCTATCTCGACGAGTTCCGGTTTGTGATCTTGACCGACAGCACGCAGGAGATCAGCCAGTTCCAGGCGAAGCGTCTCGATATGGCCGCCGTGCCGCACGAGCAGGTGGCGGAGGTGAAGACGTCGAACTCGGATGCGCAGGTCGTCACGAACATGTCCTCGACGATCCCGTTCATCGCGCCGCAGCAGCGGGAGAACAGTCCGTTCCGCGATGAGCGGGTGCGCCGGGCGCTCTCGATGGCCGTCGACCGTGATGCCATGCTCGACCTGTCATGGGAGGGTGAAGGCGCCTGGCAGAACATGGTGCCGATCTCCTTCGGGCGGTGGTACGTCGATCCGAAGACGGATGCGGCGGGCAAGTATTTCCAGTTCAACCTGAAGGAAGCGGTGGCGCTGCTGAAGGCGGCGGGCTACGACGAGTCGAAAAGGCTGGACTTCAAGTACGTGTTCACGCCGAACGGTTACACCGCCCGCTACAACCAGTGGGCGGAGAGCGTCGCCGGCATGCTCAAGGAGACGAAGGTGTTCAACCCGTCGATCACCTCCGCCGACTACCTGAGCGAGTACATCAAGACCGGTGGGGTCTTCTACGGTAACTACGAAGGCGCCGCCTTCATGTTGCAGTCCGGCTTTAGCGATGCGCACGACTACCTGTTCAACGCACTGCACACGCGCAGCGTGCGCAACCACGCCGGGATCAGCGACCCGCAGCTCGATGCCCTGATCGACAAAGAACAGGGGACGACCGACACGGCCGAGCGGGTGAAGCTGGTGCGGGAGATCCAGACGTACATCATGGACAAGATGTACTACGCGCCGATGTTCACCGGACCGGAGTACGCTTTCCTGCAGCCGTACGTCCGCAACTACTACAACCGTCGCGGCTATGGCGCCGGGGTGGAAACCTACGGCGATACCTGGCTCGCGAAGTAGGCGATCGGGGTGGTTCGCTGCATTGCGTCAGCGAACCACCTCCTCCTCGATCGAGCGGCAGTCGCTACTCGCTCACGACCGTCGTCGTCGGCGCGCCCTTGGGGATGATATAGGTGACGACGAGGCTGGCGGTGGTGTCGGACTGATTGGACGCCGCAAAAATCTCACCGGGCTGCTCCACCAGCGTGTCGCCCACGCGATATGTCTTGGAACCCGCTGGGCCGACGACCTCTAATTCCCCCTCCAAGATTGTGATATAGGCTGTACCACCGTGGACATGCGGCGGCACAACCGTGCCGGCAGGGAAGTCGAGCACGGCCTGGACAATCTCGGCCGGCACCGGCAGACTGACCGGCTCAAACGTCGATTGGACGCGTGGCACCGGTCCGGGTGCGATCTGCTGCCCGATTGCGACGCCGGAGGCGAGCGCGGCAACGAGGACGAAGGTGGCGGTCACTATCTTCAGACGAATATTCATGTAGTTCCTCTCAGCCACAACAAATTGACATGGCTAGGCTAGCAGGAGGGGTGCATACGCCCGATCATTTCGTGTCATCCATTCGGGCCAATTCAAACCACTGTGCCCGTCGATCAACGCACAGCGGCAACGTGGAGCACGCCACGTACCGGAGATCTGTTCATCGTCACAGATGAAGGAATCCGAACGCACCGATCGCGCGTACTTTCCGCGTTATGCTGTCCGCGTCGGAAGTACCGGCGGAAAAATGGTTGGAGGTAATCGGATGCGTACGCGACTGTCACTCGGCCTTGTTCTTGCCCTCGTGCTCGGAAGCCTCGCGCTTGCACCGAATTCGGCGGTGGCCCAGAGTCCCGCGCCGACCTTACTCAGGGCAAAGATGCTCGGCACGGCGGAGGTACCCGGTCCCGGCGATCCGGACGGCCTCGGCTTTGCCAGTGTGACCGTGCTGGCCGATCAGCGGCAGGTTTGCTACACACTGAACGTCGTCAATATCGCGACGCCGACGGCGGCACACATCCACGTCGGCGGACCCACGGTGGCCGGTCCGATCGTGCTTCCGTTGGAGACACCGGCCCGCGGTTCCATCAGCGCGTGTGCGACCAATGTCGATGCTGCTCTCATTGCCCGCCTGATCAGCAACCCCAGCAACTACTACGTGAACGTCCACAACGCCACCTATCCGAACGGCGCGATCCGCGGGCAGCTTCGAGTGTTCACTGACTCGATAGAAGACTAGCAACCCACCGGACCGGCCGCACGTTCGCTGGTTCGGAAAGAACGCACGCAACCCCGATCGAGCAGATCGGGGTTGCGTGTGCCGGCCCGAGCGCGAGGCGATGGCTATTGTGTTTCGTCACTCGACAGCGGCCCCGATCTTCTCCTTGGCTCCGGCCGGGGTTTCGGCGGGGCCAATCCACACGGTCTGGATATTGGTGAATTCGCGGATGCCGAATTCGGATAGTTCTCTGCCGTAGCCACTGCGCTTGACGCCGCCGAAGGGGAGGCGGGGGTCGGAGGCGACCATGCCGTTGATGAAGACGGAGCCGGATTCGATCCGGCGGGCAAGGTCGCGGGCGCGGTCGAGGTCGCGCGTCCAGAGCGCCGCCCCCAGGCCGAAGTCGGAGTCGTTGGCGAGCGCGACTGCCTCGTCCGCGTCCCTCGCTTGGGTGACGGCCGCCACCGGGCCGAACGTCTCTTCGCGGAAGGCCGTCATCTCCGGCGTCACCCCCGCCAGGATCGTCGGTTCGTAGAAGTAGCCCGGTCCCGCCTGTGGCCTGCCACCGAGGACGACCCGCGCGCCCTGTTCGATCGAGGTGCGTATCTGTCGATCGAGATCGTCGCGAAGGTCGCCGCGCGCCATCGGGCCGACCTGCGATGCCCGGTCCATCGGGTCACCGACCCGCAGCGATCGGACGGCCTCGGCGAACTTGTCGAGGAACTGGTCGGCGACGGCCTCCTCGACGATGAAGCGCTTCGCCGCGATGCACGACTGGCCGGCGTTTTGGAACCGGGCGCGGGCGGCGGTCTGGGCGGCGGCGTCGAGGTCGGCGTCGGCCAGCACGATGAACGGATCGGAGCCGCCCAGCTCCATCACCGTCTTCTTCAGCATCCGGCCGCTGGTCGCCGCCACCTTCTCGCCGGTGAGATCGCTGCCGGTCAGCGTCACGGCGCGGATGCGCGGGTCTTCGATCACCGGATGGACAGCGGCCCCGGGGATCAGGAGTGTGCGGAAGCAGCCGGCCGGGAACCCGGCGTCCCGGAACACTTCCTCGATGGCGAGCGCGCAGCCGGAGACGTTCGAGGCGTGCTTGAGCAGTCCCGTGTTCCCCGCCATCAGCGCCGGTGCAGCGAAGCGAAACACCTGCCAGAAGGGGAAGTTCCAAGGCATCACCGCCAGGATCACGCCGAGCGGCTCATAGGCGACGTAACTCTGCTGTGCGTTTGTATCGACCGGCTCATCGGCAAGGAAGCGTTCGGCGTTGTCAGCGTAGAAGTCACAGTTCCAGGCGCACTTTTCGACTTCGGCCTCGGCTTCGTTGATCGTCTTGCCCATCTCGCGGGTGATCAACTCGCCGTAGCGGGCCTTGCGCTCGCGCAGGATCGCCGCTGCCCGATGCATGAGCCGCGTCCGGTCCACGAAGTTGGCGCCGCGCCAGTTGAGGAAGGCGGCGTGCGCTTCGGCGATCGCCGCTTCGGTCTGCTCCGCCGTGAACTCCGAAAACGTGGCGATCACGTCCTCTGTTGCCGGGTTGATCGATTGGATTGCCATCGTGGAGCCTCTCATCAGGCGGGGCAGTGTGATGTCACCATTATACCGTGCTGCACGCGGACGACCGCACTGCTACGATGCAGGGAATGCACGATATCGATGACGCTGAAGACGAGTACGCGCGGGCGTCCGCGATCGACGAGCGCGCGGCGGCGTTGGCCCAAGACGCCGACCTCGGCTGGGTCACCGCAGTGTTGACCGTGCAGCGTGATCTGGTGCTCGAACAGTGGCTCGATCGGGCATCGGTACAACCGTTCCACGCGGGTCATCGCGAGCACGCCGTTGCCGATCATATCCCGCATCTGTTGGACGCGCTGATCGAATACCTGCGTCGCGGCGCCGGTTCTCAGGTTGATCCCGGATCGCCGTTCGAAGACGAAGCCGTTTATTCAGCCGCGCGGGCGCATGCCCAGTTCCGGCTCGAACAAGGGTTAGAGGCGGTTGATGTCGTCATCGAATTTCGTCTGCTCCGCCATGAGATCCTCGGCGCGCTGCGCCGTGAATTGCCGGACGGAGTGCCAACCGGGGATGTGATCGCGGCTGAGCTGCTGATCAACGATGCCCTCGACGGGGCGATCTCGGTCGGTCTGGTCGCGTTGACCCATCTGATCGAGACAGTGCGGGAGGACTTCCTCGCAACCACGATCCATGATGTGCGTCAGCCGCTGACGCTGATCAAGGGGGCGGCGCAGCTGGCCCGGCGCACGCTGCAACGCGCCCCTTCGAACCTCGATCTGGTGATCGGTGAGCTGGAACGAATCGATGCTGAATCGACGCGGATGGCAGCGATGCTCGGCGAGTTGATCGATGCCTCACGCATCGCCCTACAACAGCTGGACCTGCGGCCGGAGCGGGTCGACCTGGCCGAGTTGCTGTCGGTGGTCGTGAGCCGCCTCGGTCCCGATGTGGCGGACCGGGTGGTGATCGGCGACGGGTTGGAGTTCGACGCAACCGGACAGTGGGATCGGGAGCGGCTGGAGCGGGTGATCCGCAATCTCCTCTCGAACGCGGTCAAGTATTCGCCGGCGGCGTCGTCGATCGAGGTAACGATCGGAGGAGCGGGGGGAATGGTCGAGTTCAGCATCCGCGACTACGGCATCGGCGTCGCGGCGGAAGAGCTGCCGCGGCTCTTCGAGCGGTACCGGCGGGCGCGGGGCGCCGTCGATCGCGGCATCGAAGGTGTGGGGCTGGGACTGTACTTGACCCGTGGTATCGTGCAGGCGCACGGCGGCCGGATCTGGGCCGACTCGGCGGGGCCGGGATCGGGCACCACCTTCCATGTGATCCTGCCGCGCGTGATCGACGACGGCGAGGAGCCATGATGAAGGTGAGCGACCTGCTGGTCCGGTGCCTGGAGAATGAGGGGGTCCGCTACATCTTTGGCGTGCCGGGTGAGGAGAACCTGGACTTTCTCGACTCGCTCTCCCGCAGCGAGCAGATTCGGTTCATCACCGTGCGGCACGAGCAGGGCGCCGCCTTCATGGCCGATGTCTACGGACGGTTGAGCACGTACCCCGGCGTCTGCCTGGGCACGCTCGGACCCGGCGCCACCAACCTGATCACCGGCGTGGCGGACGCACAGCTTGACCGGGCGCCGTTGGTAGCGCTGACCGGGCAGGCGGCGCTCAACCGAGCGTTTAAGGAATCCCACCAGTATCTCGACGTGATGCGGCTGTTCCAGCCCGTGACGAAGTGGAACGCGCGGATTGAGCTGGCCGAGACGGTGCCGGAGATCGTGCGGAAGGCGTTTCGACTGGCACGACTGGAGAAGCCGGGAGCAACACACATCGAACTGCCGGAGGATGTGGCAGAGGAGGAGGTCGTGGCGGAGCCAATGCCGGTGCGCCGCACCACCTACCCGGCGGCCCGGCCGGAGAGCATCGACCGCGCCACCGCGGTGATCCGCGCCGCTGCCCGACCAGTGATCCTGGCGGGCAACGGCGTGATCCGCCGCCAGGCTTCGGCCGCCTTGAGTGATTTCGCGCACACGCTCGACATTCCCGTCGTGACGACGTTCATGGGGAAGGGCGCGCTCGACTATCGCGATCCACTGGCGATGCCGGCGCAAGGGCTTCATTCGAGCGAGGCGCCGCTGGGACCACTGGCCGAGGCGGACCTGGTGATCGCCATTGGCTATGACCTGGTCGAGTGGGTGCCGGAGGTGTGGAACGGCGAGCGGACAAAGACGATCCTGCATGTCGATAGCACTGCTGCCGAGATCGACCAGCACTATCTGCCCGCCGCCGAAGTGGTCGGCGAGATCGGCGACAATCTGCGGGCGCTTGCGGCCACACACGGCGAGCGCACGTCAGAGAGCCGCTGGTGGACCCGCTACCACGACCACGCGATGCACGAGCTATCGCGCTACGCCCATGATGACGCCTTGCCGATGCGGCCGCAGCGGATCGTGCACGACCTGCGGCAGGCGCTCGGCGATGAGGACATCCTGATCAGCGATGTCGGGGTGCACAAACTCTGGCTGGCGACGCGCTTTCCCGCGACCCGGCCGAATACGGTGGTGATCGCCAATGGCCTCGCCTCGATGGGCATCGCCGTGCCGGGTGCGGTGGCGGCAAAGCTGGTCCACCCCGACCGCAAGGTGATCGCGGTCAGCGGCGATGGCGGGTTCCTGATGAATTCGCAGGAGTTGGAGACGGCGAAGCGGCTCGGCACGGCCTTCGTCACCGTCGTCCTGGTGGACGGCCGTTACGGAGTGATCGCCCTCAATCAGCGCCGCCGCTTTGGTCAGACCTACGGTGTCGACTTCGATAACCCGGACCTGGTGCAGTATGCCGCGTCCTTCGGCATCCCCGGCTTTCTGGTGGAATCCGCCGACGAGTTCCTGCCGACACTGCGTCGCGCGCTCGATTGCGATCTGCCGGCCGTCGTGGCGGTGCCGGTTGACAGCAGTCACTCGCCGGCGGCCATAGCCTGACGATCGCGTGCATTGGCCAAACGAATTGCTCTCATCTCCGGCCTGTCGTAGTATCCGACCGCGCGGGGGTGCAGCGGATGGCGAGGATGCGTCGGTTCGGACTATCGGTACCATTGTTCGGCGTGCCGTTGCACGAGCATCGTGAGATCGTGCAACGGGCGGAGGCCGACGGATATACCGACCTCTGGAGCCTCGAGGTGGACGGCACCGATGCGTTCAGTCCGCTGGCGCTCGCCGCCGGATGGACGGAAGGGATGCGGCTCGGCACCGCGATCGCCGGCACCTTTACCCGCGGGCCGATGACGCTGGCGATGAGCGCGGCGGCAATGGCTGAGGCGGCGCCCGGCCGGTTTGTCCTCGGGTTGGGCACGTCGTCGAGTGCGATCGCCGAGACATGGAACGGCATTCCCTTTGCCAAGCCGTACACGCGCACGCGCGACGTCTTTCGGGCTATCCGCACGGCATTGGCGGGGGAGCGCGTCACGGTGGAAACATCAACCACCCACGTCACCAACTTTCGCCTGACCCGGCCGGTGTCCGGCCCGGTGCCGATCTATCTCGCCGCGCTGCGCGAGCGGATGTTGCGCCTTGCCGGTGCGGAGGCAGACGGCGTGATCATCAACTGGCTGGCGCCGGAGGATGTCCCGACCGTGCTCAAAGAGGTGCGGGCCGGCGCGCGGGAGGCCGGACGCGATCCGGACGCGATCGAGGTGGTGAGCCGTCTCTTCGTGTGTGTCAGTGACGACGAGGCGGCGGCCCGCCAGATCGCCCGGCGCTACATCGCCGCCTACCTGACCGTGCCGGTCTACACCGAGTTCCATCGCTGGCTTGGCCGCGGTGCGGCCCTCCAGCCAATGCTTGATGCCTGGAGTACGGGCGATCGGCGCGGCGCGCTGGCGGCCATTCCCGACGAAGTCGTCGATGCCGTGTTCATCGCCGGCAATGCCGCCACCTGTCGCGCCCGGATTGAGGCATACGTCGACGCCGGCGTCCAAACACCAGTGGTGTACCCGATTCCGTTGAGCACGGACTGGAGCGAGCAAGGACGCGAGAGCCGTGCCGCCGTCGCTGCGCTGATCGGCCGCACCTGACCGCGTGGAGCGCTCGATTGCGTGGGACGCGCACGGGTTGACTCGGAGAGGAGAAGCTGATGGTGGACTTCACCTTATCGCCGGCGATCCGGGAGCTCCGGCAGCGGGTGGCGGCGTTCATGGACGAGCACATCTATCCGAACGAAGAACGGCTGCTGGCCGAGGATGACGCCGCCGAGGCGCTGCTGCAGGAGACGCAGCAGCGGGTGAAGCAGCAGGGCCTCTGGGCGCTGTTCATCGGGCCGGAGGCGGGCGGCAGCGGCACCGGCTTCCTCCCCTACGCCTACGTCAACGAGATCCTCGGCCGCTCGTTCGCCGCGCCGCGCGCCTTCGGCTGCCAGGCGCCGGATACCGGCAACGCCGAGATCCTCCATCAGTTCGGCACGCCTGAGCAGCAGGCACGCTGGCTGACGCCGCTCGTCGCCGGCGAGATCCGCTCCTTCTTCTCGATGACCGAGCCCGAAGTCTCCGGCGCCGACCCGACCGACCTCCAAACCCGCGCCGTCCGCGATGGGGACGACTGGGTGATCACCGGCCATAAGTGGTTCAGCTCCGGCGCCGATGGGTCGGCCTTCGGCATCGTCATGGCGAATACCGACCCGACAGGACCACCGCATCGCCGCTTCAGCCAGATCATCGTCCCCACCGACTCACCGGGGCTGACCCTGGTGCGGAACATCTCGGTGATGGGCCACACCGGCCGCGGCTACGACACGCACGCCGAGCTCCGCTATGCGGATGTGCGGGTGCCGGTGACGAACACACTCGGCCAGCCGGGTGACGGCTTCCTGATCGCGCAGAAGCGGCTGGGACCGGGGCGGATTCATCACGCGATGCGCTGGCTGGGGCAGGCGCAGCGGGCGTTTGGGATCATGTGCCGCTATGTGCTGAAGCGGGAGGCGTTCGGCGGACCGCTGGCGGAGAAGCAGACGATTCAGAACTGGATCGCCGACTCGGCCGCCGAGATCCAGGCCTGCCGGCTGCTGACGCAGCACGCCGCCGCCAAGATCGACGGCGGCGAGGATGCGCGGGTGGAGATCAGCCTGATCAAGTTCTACGGGGCGACGATGCTGCACCAGGTGATCGACCGGGCGGTGCAGAGCCACGGGGCGCTGGGCGTCTCCGACGACACGCCGCTGGCCTTGATGTACCGCACCGCCCGCGCCGCGCGCATCTACGATGGGCCGGATGAGGTGCATCGGCTGGTCGTCGCCCGCCGCATCCTCCGGCGCTTCCAGGCGGGGACCGATTACGAGTTCGACTGAGCGGAGCAGGGCCGGGGGAGGGGATCGATGCTTGGTCTGCCATGTGGTCGCCAGGCAGCTTATCTCTAGCTTCTGCTAGGCGTTGACACTGACGCGCGACGCCGATGGCTAGTCATTCGTCTCGCCGTTCTCTTCCTCCTCGTAGATCACCCAATCGTGCACGCGTTTCAAAGTGCGGATTGTGTGGGACGTCCGACTACTGACAATGCCCGGAACATGGGCGAACTCGTTTACGAGCCAGTCGTACAGTTGGGCGTTATTGCGAAAGACAGCGGCGACCTTCAGATCACAGGTGCCGGTGACAAGGGCGACATACCGGGTCGCCTCCATCGCGGAAAGTCTCTGCGCTACCTCCATCTGTTTGCCGGCCTCGGTCACGATGTCAATGCCAACGTCCGTGTCGAGGCCGAGTTTGTGCGCGCGCATCATCGCGACCACGATCATGTAGCCCTCGCTGATCAGGCGGCGGATGCGATTGCGAATCGTTCCCTCGGACACACCAAGTTCTTTGGCAAGGTCAGTGTTTGTCCGGCGAGCATCAGTGCGCAGGCTATGAATGATCCTCAGATCAAGCTCATCCAACGGATCGTTATGATCGCCCATAACTGGCTGCCCCATGATATCTGATGTATTCGATACCATAATACTACCCGGCTCCCCTATCCAAGCGCGGCCCCGCGCGGTTCAGTTCCGATCACGCCACACGCCGTGAGCCGCTCGAGCTCTGCCTCCGTCACACCGAGTAAGTCCTGCAGGATGTCCGCGGTGTGTTGACCGAGATTAGGTGCCGACAACCGGCTCTCGACTGGCCGGTCGTCGTACCGCACCGGCTCACCGCGGTAGAAGTGTCGTCCGGAAGCCAACTGCTCGACTTCTTCCCAATAGTCCCGTGCCACGTAGTTTGGGTGTGATGACATACCCGCCGCGGTCAGCACCGGCGCAGAAGCGATGCCGTGCGCCTGGAGACAGGCGGTAACCGTTTCAGCATCACGTCCTGCTGTCCAGCGTTCCAGTTCCGCGTCAATTATGTTGCGGGCGTCCGCACGACCAGCAGCCGTCGCATATCGAGGCTCAGCTGCCAGATCTGGCCGCTCGATCACGGCGCACAGTTGTTGCCATGCGCCATCGTCATGAACCGTAATCGCTACCCACTCGTCAGATCCGAGGCAGCGATAGTAACCGGATGGAACGTAGGCGGTGTGTTGGTTGCCTTGTGGCAACGGCAGCCGGCTATTCATCGCGTAGTCGAGGAAGAACTCACCGATCACCATGCTCGCTGCCTGGCGCTGAGACAGGTCAATGTGAGCGCCTCGGCCCGTGCTCAAACGCTCGACGAGCGTTGAGAGAATTGCAGAGGCACCCATTGCACCGCCGAGCGGGTCGGGGAAGGCGAGGCCGGACGTATAGAGGAGTGGGTCGACATCTGGGAATCCCGTGAGCGAGGCCAGACCGGAGATCTCCTCAAGTACGGGTCCGAAAGAGACATACTCGCGCTCCGGCCCGGTGAGGCCCTGGCTGGCGATTGAGGCGAGAATGATCCGCGGATTGACGGCGGCAAGTACGTCGTAGCCGATGCCGAGCCGGTCAAGCACACCAGTGCTGAAATTCTCCAAGACAACGTCACTTAACGCCACCAAGCGCAGGAAGAGATTGCGCCCATCCGAGACGGATAAGTCGAGGCTGAGGCCAAGCTTGTTTCGGTTGCGTTCGTTGATCATGCCGGAGCGATTCCACGGCTCCGTGCCCGGATCTCCATCCGGAAAGAGTCCGCGTGCTTGGAGTCGCAGCGGATCCGGCCGGCGAGGAGACTCGACCTTGATCACCTCTGCACCCATGTCTCCAAGCAAAGCGCCACAGAGGGGACCGGCAAAGTACATGCCGAGATCAAGGACGCGGATTCCCTCCAAGGGGAGTTGCGAAGCACCAATCATGATGAGCCGTATCCTCAGATTGCTCCGTTTGCGGCAAGCACCGGTAGGTCAGACCGCGCAACACCGCACATCTCTTCGAGCACCGCGGCGGTGTGTTCGCCCAGGAGCGGCGCGCGTGCGTGACGCCACGTCCGTCCGTCAATCAGCCACGGCGCGCCCGGATAGCGAAGCGTGCCGGCTCTCGGATGCTCGATCTCAACGAAGAAACCACGCGCCGCATATTGGGGCGACTCGTAGAGATCGGTGACCGAGAACCGTGCTCCGCCAGGGAAATGGGCAGCCTGGAGCGCATGGTAGACCGCAGCCTTCTCCCGCTCGGCAATCCAGGCGCCGATGATCTCGGCCAGTTCTGCCTGGTGGGCGAGACGAGCCTCGGTCGTCGCGAATCGGTCGTCATCCAGCAGTTCAGGCCGACCAAGCGCTGCCGGCAGACGCGGCCATTGCGGTTGTTGGTAGGACATCGAAGCGTGCCCGTCCCGCGCCCGGTAAAGTCCGGCGTTGCGCGGCCTGCGGCCACCAACGTTGCCCGTATACGCGTACTCCACCAACGCCTGCGGTAACGCGGCGGCGATCGCGTCGCTAATGGCCACTGTCACGTGCCGGCCTCCCCGGCCCAGGCGCGATCCGAAGACGGCACCCAAAGTGCCGGCGAGCGCGAAGGTGCCCGCCAGGTATTGCCCGGCATTACCCGCGAGTTTCAGCGGCGGCGTCTGTGCGCCGCCGAGCAAGTGCGCCATCCCGCCCATCGCCATCGATCCCAGTTCGTCGCCGCGGTAGTCCGCGTAGGGACCGGTTGCACCAAAGCTGGAGATCGAAGTGACGACGAGATCCGGTTGTTCAGCACGCAGCGTATCTGCTCCGAGACCGAGTGTTGGAAGAACGCGCGGCCTGAAGTTCTCCACGACGACACCGGCGTGGCGGATGATGTTCCGTGCGAGTTGGCGACCCGTGTCGGACTTTAGATTGAGCGTGACACTTTCCTTCCCACCGTTGAGGTAGAGGAACAGGCCGCTCCGCTCCAAGTCGGGCACATCGCAGGGAAAGGGTCCGAGCCGCCGTGCCGGATCGCCCAGTCCCGGGCGTTCAATCTTGATCACCCGCGCGCCCTGCATCGCCAACAACTTGGCGCAGAACGGTCCGGCAACGTGATGACCAAGCTCCACCACGGTCAGACCGTCGAGAGGTAATGCAGGCGATCGCGCCATGTCGAGGTTGTCAGCGTCCAGGGTACTCACGTTCAATCACCGCCCCCGCAGCCTGGGATCGAGCAGGTCGCGCAGAGCGTCGCCAAAGACGTTGAAAGCGAACACGATCATGGTGATCGCCAAGCCCGGCCAGATCGCCAGCCAGGGGGCGCGCCGCATGAACTGCAGTCCTGCGCCTGACAGCATCCCGCCGAGGTCTGGTCGCGGTGGTGGGACGCCGTAGCCGAGGAAACCGAGCGAGGCCGCAAGGATGATAACCGTGCCCAGGGTTACGGTCGCCGAATAGATGATTATGTGCACGATGTTTGGGAGTACATAGCGCAAGAGCACCCGTCCATCGCTCGCGCCGATCGCCCGGGCGGCTTCCATATACATCTCACTCCGAACGCTGACGACGACACTGCGGATCAGGCGCGAGGACCCCGGTACATTCGCAAGGCCGATCAAGATCAACATCGACCAGAACCCGGGACCGATCACTCCCAGCAAGCTGATTAAGAGGACGAGCGTCGGGATCGCGAGCCAAATGTCGACGAAGCGCTGGATGGTCTTATCCAGCCAGCCGCCATAGTAGCCTGAGACGATCGCGATTAGCGTTGCGAGCGTCTTTGCCAAGAGCACCGCGCCGAAGGCGATCGCCATCGAGACCTGCGTGCCATAGAGCACCCGGCTAAAGAGGTCCCGGCCGAGGTTGTCCGTGCCAAAGATGTGCTGCCGGCTCGGCCCTTCCAGACGCGCGAGGAAGTCTGTCTCTTCGTACGAGTACGGCGCGATCACCGGCGCCAGGGCGGCGGCGATGCCGAAGACGAGCAATACGACGAGACCAGCGAATCCTAGCGGCTTCGTGCGAGCAAGCCGCAGAATGAACCGAACGGCCGGCCAACGCTGCTCGGAGCGACGGGATTGGAGAAAGAGATCGTGGGTTGCCACCTGTTGCTCAGCTGCCACGGTCGACACCATCCTCAACTGAATCGGATGCGAGGATCGATCCAGCCATAGCTCACATCGACGATTAGATTGGCCAGGATCAACGTCAGGCCGAAGACGAGATTCGTTGCCAGGATCACCGGATAGTCGAGCCGGCCGACCGCATCGAGGAGATAGCGTCCTACCCCGGGCAAACCGAACACCGTCTCAAAGATCACTGTGCCGGCGATCAGACGTGGCAGTTGGAGGCCGATCACGGTGACAACCGGCAGCAACGCGTTCCGCAGCACATGCCTGGTGTAGAGTGGCCGCCAGCCAAGCCCTTTCGCCGTGGCGGTGCGCACATAATCCTGCCGGACAATCTCCAATACCTGCGTGCGTACCAGCCGGACCATCCGCCCCACTGGTTGTAATCCCAGCAGGATCATCGGTGTGATCATGATCTTGAGATTGGCGACAGGATCCTCCCACAGCGACCGGTACTCGAGCGGTGGTGCCCATCCAAACCAGACACTGCCGAAGACCAGAACAAGGGTCGCGGCCCAGAAACCTGGAATCGCGTCGAGGAGGATTGCACTACCGCGCAGAACATAGTCGGGAAGCGAGTCTTGCTTGACGGCTGAAATGATGCCGATCGGAATCGCGATGATCGTCGACAGCATCAATGCGCCAACACCGATCTCGATACTGGTCGGCATCCGAGTGGCCAGTTCACTTGCGACCGAGCGCTTGGTGAAGAGCGATGTGCCGAGATCACCGGTTAGTATATTGCCGAGCCAGCGCAAATACTGAGTCACCATCGAGCCACCCAGTCCAAACTCCTCTCGGAGTTGCTGAGCCAGCTCGGGATCGGCGCTGCCATATTCGGCCAGCATGATGTCGACTGCGTCCGTCTTGATCACGACGTGCAACAAGAAGAAGACCAGGACGGTCAGTCCGAGGATCGTCGGTACGGTCAACGCGAGGCGTTGGATGATGTAGTTCCGCAGGGGACACCTCCACGCGGGAGAGTCCAACAGATCCACCCGACTAGATGTCTGCAGCGCGATTGTTTAAGTTTGTCCCCTAACCTCGCAGCGAGTCCTCCAGCCAGTAATACGGGTAGAGATCAACCCCAGAGGAGTATGAGTCA